>NZ_WMEU01000005.1 GCF_009856295.1 Pontibacillus yanchengensis
CCATTTATTATTGTTTACAGGCGATAGTTTCAGGTACAAAGAATCATTAACTCACCGATAATTTAGAGGCGGCAAGTGGCATACATTTTTGAATGCCATTCCCTACATTTTTTACTTGCCAAATACAATGATGTAAATGCGAAACATTTCCATTATAGAAAAGATTGGATAGATAACATGATTGAAAAAATGTATGAGATAAATATTAACCTGGAAAATGAATCTATCTCCAAAGGGAATATTAATGATTGGCTTTATACCAAGGAGATACATGAACAATTCGATTCATTACAGATAAGAAAGTATATGCGTAGTAAACTACATGTCTCACTTAGGGTCTATAAAACCAATATTACAATGTTTAAAAAGATTGTACCTCTCATGATGAGTTTCAATAAAAAAGAGCTTAATGATTTTAAAAGAGAAGATTATTTAAACCCTGAAGTCATAAAAATGGTTATTGATCCATTAAACTCAATGGAGCTTATTTACTATCAAAGCTTTTTGAATTCTTTGAAGCCCTTTAAGAAAGTAAAACTAGATGATTATGTTGATAAAATAAATCATAAAACCAAATTTGACCATCCTCTTGTTCGTGTGGTGGAAAGTGTTTTGAAGAAAGAACGAAATATTAAACCACAGAGTTTTCATAATAATTATTACATTCCTGTAAGAACCTTTGTTAATTGGGCCATATCATCATTAGTTAAATTTCAAAATCAGTCTATTAACACTTTTATATTTAATATGGTAACTAGTGAAGACCTTGATGATTATAAATCTTTTCTTATTAAACAAGTAAAAGAAGAAGAATTAACGGAAATTACGGCTAAACGAAACTTGCAGTATGTACGTAGTTTTTTGCAGTTATTGTTTCGAAAGAAGAAAATAGTACGAGATGTAACGAGGAACCTAACAAACATTAAAGCTGACGAATACTTCTACAGACGACTTCCACCAGATGAAGAGATACAGGAACTTATTAATGCTATTGAGCATTATTCTAGTAATCCGATAGGTGATAAACTTGCTCTTTCACTTATGCTACTAATGGGATTTCGTGGGTGTGAGGTCGCTAGCCTAAGTTGGAAGGATATTAACTTAAGCACAAGGTCAATTTCCATTACGGACACTAAAGGAATGGATGCGATACTCCCGATTCCCACAAAAGTATATGATTTGTTAATTCTGTACCAAAGAAAATCTAGTGATAAAAAACATATTTTCTGTGATAACCCAAAGTCTTTTACCCCTGAATTGAGGCTACTATTTGATTCTTATCAGTTAATAGCTGGATGGGATTATGGGGGAGGACTACATCTGTACAGACACTTGTTTGTAACAAGGTTAATAATGCATTGCCCACAGCAAATTGTAAAAAGCTTAACAAGACATATTTCTGATGACACTGTTGCAAAGTATGTTCATTTTGAACGAAAATTTGTGAAAAATGAGTTAGAAAAATTGAGTTATATAGGAGGGTGAAGAAATGACTTTTAACCAAGAAGTTTCTAAGCAGGGGTCTGCTCAAGTTGTTATTCAGCACCTACTGGAAACACATAATATGGAAGACCTCCAAGTGGCTGCAATAAATGTATTAGGTATAAGTGGAGACAAAGATGCAGATGCACCAAAACAGGAAAAATCATTTCAAAAATTAACCGTCGAAGAAAGCATTCTGTTTTTTAAGGGTAGTTCAAAATTTTTGGGCTTAGCAGAGACCTCTAAAGATACCTATAACTACGAAATAAAATTATTTTGTGATTTCATTAGCAAAAAGTTTGGGACACTTGATATACCATTAACAGAAGTAATATATCCAACATCTACTTTGCTTGAATATATCAATCAAAATGATATTTCAAATAATACAAGCGCTAAAAAATCAGCATTTCTAAGAACTTTCATCAAAACAGTAGTTCAGGATTTTTATTTAATGAATAAAGAAGAATTTGACGGCACCTTAAAAGTCGATTGGAATAAAAACGGATTGCCAAAGTTTTATAAATTAGAACAATTAAAAGAATTACTTATTTTAAGTAAAGAGACAGCATTCGGACTTCGGAACTATACGATAATAAGTGCTTTTCTTGGATCCGCTTTAAGGGTAAGTGAGCTTGTTGGTATCCAATTATCAGATATTGATTTGGAAGAAGAAATGATTACGGTCAGTAGAAAACGAAATAAAAACAAACCTGTTCCAGCATATATACAACGTGATGCTTTAAATGTATTGATGAAATATATTGACTTTATGTATGGACATCTTGCAGAAGATTGGAAAGAGCTTAAGGCTAATTATGGAGGTTTATATGTTTTTTCAACAACTGGAGGAGAAACTGCAATGACTGACCGCGCAGTTAGAGGTATGGTTAAAAGTTTAGCAAAGAAGGCACAGTCTATTAGTGATGCTGAAGCAGAGAATCTAAGCGTTCATAATTTTAGACATAGCTATGCTATTTATGGTATTCGCTCGGGTATCAATTTGTATGCCATGATGGATCTTATGGGGCACTCTACTGTCACATCATTGAAGCCATATGCTAAACAAAGTAGGGATCAGATTAAAGAAGATATGGAGAAGAATCCAATTGCAAAACTTATTTAAGGGAGGTGATTATTATAGAAAGCAATATTATTTTAGATTCACATTATTTTAAGCAATGGTACAAACACACACATGTAGCTCAGTCTACAAAGGATAGCTATAAGTATATCCTTAAGAGGTTTGGGAAATATATGATGTCTTTGGGTCCAGTAAGAGAATTGGATTTTGATAAGTTTAAGTTTGGAAAATCGGATTCAAGATATGATCCAATTGACGAAGAGTTTATTGATGATTTCGTGGAATTCCTATTAGAGAATGGGGATAGCCATTCTAATCTTTACAATAGTATTGAAGCACTTAAATGCTTTTTTAAGTTTTTAAAAATGGTTGGCTTAATAAAATCTAATCCAACAGCGTACTATCCAAACCCATATTATAAACTGAGAAAAGTGGATCGTGCATTTAGTAAAGAAGATGCTTCTAAGTTATTATCAGCTTCAAAAAAAGTGGATCCTTTTTTTGGACAATTTTATCTATTGATGTTATTGTTCTTAACTTGCGGATTACGGGCACAAGAGGTATGTTTGATGAAAAAGTCTCAAGTGAATTTAGAGTTCCAGACCATAGAGATTACCCGTGGTCAGAAAACATCCGCAAGTGTTGTTTCAGTAGTAGATAAATTGAAAGAAGCTTTTGAACAATACTTTGAACACCCTGAGTGGTTGAGGTGGTCTAAGGGACAAGATAAAGAAGTTTTCTTTTATAATAATAAACCGTTGAATAGAAGTAGATTAGTTTCCATGTTACAACTAATTTATGATGAAGCTGGGATTGATAGGCAGGTACGTGTTCATGACTTAAGGCACACGATGGCCCAGCTGTTATTATTAAATGGAGCAAATGAATTTTCTATTCAGGAGCAATTACGTCATGAGAGAATTGAGACAACGATGCATTATCTGAACTATAATATGAACTATCGAACTTATTTGGAGTCACATTCAGATACGTTATTATAAACAATATGACGCTAAAAAATGCTAACATTTTGAGTAATAGTAAAGGCTTCTCAATAGTTGAATAAACTATTAAGAAGCCCGTTTTTGTTCTCGTATAATTTTTCTAGATATTCGAAGTTTGCGTGTGGGCATTTTTTCATATTGCACGAAGCGCTAGAACCTTCCCTGCGCTTCTTACTTGACCATGTAATTATTGGTCCTTTTGGTAAGTTTGTTATGTATGTGGAAGTTGCTGGAACAACTGGTCCAAATGGAAAATCACTAAATTAATTGATTTGATTTGTCCAGAAACGTCTAGTTACTACTAGATCTATTTATTTTCCCGATTTTCTTCTGTTGCAGTCTTTACAAAGCATTTGACAGTTTTCTGCATTTGTTTTACCACCTGCATGCCAAGGTGTAATATGGTCACCTTCCATTTCCTTTAATTCAAAGGGGGCATTACAATTAGCGCAAATACCATTTTGTCGTTCATATGCAAAACGCTTTTGACTTTCTGAAAAAGCACGAATATTTAAGTATTTTTCATTTCTTGTCAATACGTATTGATAGATACCTTTCCTCTTAGTAACATCATCATCTATCATGAGTTCTGCGATTTCTTTTTCTAATTCCGATGTATCAAATAACTCATTTTTAAAATCATCATATAAACTTCCCCAGTGAACTCCCTTCATTTCTTTACGATAGGTTGGGAAGGTAAGTTTAACCCAATCAATAACATTTCTAAAATAAGTCCATAATTCATTTGCGTTGGGGTCATGCTTATACTCCTACTGTTTATTTATATTTTGATGTCTTAGAGCTCATTTAATAACACAATTGTATTTGAATATTTTCTTTTAACTTCAAAATATATTTTTTTGTTATCCTTAATTTCTACTCTTATTAATTTCATATTTGTAGATTCCAATTATAGAACACCTTGTAGGTAACGTTTATTTGTTATTAATAATAGGGTTCTTTGTTTCTTATTCAGTAGGTGTTTTAATTGAAAGAAAAAGCAAGGAATAGACGAGTAAGAACACTTAATTTCTTAAGACACACAAATGATTTTCCTTCATTTCAGGGTAAATATTTCTGTTATGAATTTCATTATGGATTTCACTACACATAATCATAATCTCAAACTCATGCTTTAAATAAATGTCTTTCGATTTTTGGATGAATAGAGGTATCATGGTTTGAATTTGCGTGAGAAACTATAAAAGAAAAAGAATATATAGTGCTCCTGAAGGCCCTTTCTTTATAGGTTCATGAAACCTTTCTCAACTTCAGAGGTAGAGAAAATAGAGTATATTTTTTGAGCAATCAAAGAATAGTGTCAGAGGGAAGTCCTCAACCGGGTCTAGTCTACTATATTAATACTAAAGATTGAAGTTAGACGAAGTCACCATAACCATAAATTGGTTATAATGTAATGAAGGATAATATAGTAGATAGGTATTTATAATTTGTATAAGTCAACAACATTTAATTTATTTAAGGTAAACACTACTACATTTTTATCTGCAATAACTCTTCACCCCACGTCCAGTGAGTCGCGTTGATAGAGTTAAAATAGCTTGGTATCAATGGTTGTTTGAGGATTATGACTGAATATTGAAGTGTGTTTTATGTTCCCTCGGACTAATGGTTCGGGGGATTTTTTGACCCCCGGGGTCTTACTTTTACGCGGAATTAAAACAAATAAGGTTATTATTATTTTTTGCGTAATTATTAATAATAAAGACTTTCTAGTATGATACAATTAACCTATTATACAATAAATGTAAGTGTATAACATAAAAGAGGAGATTTAATATATGGAAAATATAGAGAGTATTGAAAAGCGCTTATGGGAAGCCGCAGATGACCTTCGTGCTAATTCTAAATTAACATCTACAGAATATTACATGCCAGTATTAGGGCTTATATTTTTACGGCACGCCTTTAATCGGTTTTTAAAGGTTGAGTCCGAAATAAAAAAGTCTTTACCAAGCCGTGGAGGTGTAACACGTCAAATTACAAGGGAAGACTTTTTAAGTAAAAATGCCTTGTTTTTGCAAGAAAAATCTCGGTTTGATTACCTAATTAACATGCCAGAAGATAGAGATCGAGGACAAGCAATTATAGAAGCTATGGATGCGATTGAAGATGATTACGAGGATTTAAAAGGTGTGTTACCTAAAGATTATCATATCTTTGAAAATGATTTACTTACAAGACTTCTAAAAGTTTTTAATGATGAAGCGCTAAACAATGTAAATGGAGATGTGTTCGGTAGAATATATGAATATTTCATTATGAAATTTGCATTGCAAGGTGCTCAAGATAATGGAGAGTTTTTTACCCCAGTTTCCTTAGTTCAAATGATTATTAATACTATTGAACCAGATAATGGAATTGTGTTGGACCCTGCATGCGGTTCTGGGGGTATGTTTGTTCAGACAAGTCATTTCCTTGATGAACAAGGACAAAATGCAAATTCTGCTGTGACATTCTACGGTCAAGAAAAAACTTCTACTACCATACGTTTAGCGAAGATGAATTTGGCAGTACATGGTTTAGAAGGGAAAATTGCAGAGGCAAACACTTTTTATGAAGATTCTCATGAATTAATAGAAAAATGTAATTTTGTCATGGCCAATCCACCCTTCAATGTTGATAAGGTAGATGCTGAGAAAATCAAGAACGATACGAGATTGCCTTTTGGGTTACCGGGTGTAAATAAAAATGGTGAAGTAAGTAATGGGAATTACTTATGGATGTCATATTTCTTAAGCTACCTAAATAACAATGGACGAGCTGGGTTTGTTATGTCTTCCCAAGCTTCAAGTGCAGGTGGTGCTGAGAAAGAGGTTCGAAGGAAGATTATAGAGACCGGTAATGTAGATGTAATGATATCTATTCGCTCAAACTTCTTTTATACACGGTCCGTTCCATGTGAGTTATGGTTCTTTAATAAAGGGAAACCAGAACATCTCAAGAATAAGATTTTAATGATAGATGCCAGAAATATTTATAGAAAAGTGACAAGAAAGATATATGATTTTTCTCCAGAACAGTTGAAGAATTTAACTTCTATAATATGGCTTTATAGAGGCCAAACTGAAAAATATTTAGGGCTAATAAAAGACTATTTTAATAAAATAACTATGGAATGTGATGTACTTCCTAAAGCTCTAAAATCATTTAATGAGGAAATGCTTCAGTTGTCAGAACAATTAAAGTCATTTTCAAAAAACGCAGAGTTGGGCAAAGAGGAACAAGATAAACTTAAAAATAGTATAAATGAGCTCACAAATTTTGTTAACAAATATGAACTAGACCTAAAGAACCTACAAAGTCAAATAAAAGATTGGAAATCCTCATTAACACCCAATGGATTAAAAGATAATAATCTACAGCTAAAGTATAGTGAGAAATATCAGACGATCTTTAACCTTAAAAGAGACATTTCAAAAAGTGTAGATCAAATTTATAGAATTATTGTCTCTACAATAGAAATGTGTGAAATAGAACTTTCTGCTAAAACATTTGAAAATTGGAAAACAAGAGAAATCAAAAAATACAAAGAAAGCTTTGATGATCGAAAAAAAGAACTCCTCAGAGGTTTAAGAAGTTCTATTTATTATTTTAAGCAAATATTATGGCTTCAAGAAAAGTTTCCGAAAGCTGAATTAGAAAATGTAGAGGGATTAGTGAAATTAGTTAATTTAGAAGATGTGGAAAAAAGTGATTGGAGTTTAACACCCGGAAAATATGTTGGAGTTGCACCTGAAGAAGAAGACGAAGATTTTGATTTCGAACAAACCATAAAAGATATTCATTTAGAGTTGTCGGATTTAGATGATGAAGCAAAAAGATTAGCAGATTTAATTCAACAAAACTTTAAGGAGATGGGACTATGATTTGGGAAAAAGTCCCTTTTGAGTCGCTCTATTTAATTCCATCCAGAAATGGATTAACTAGACCTCAAAGAGTAAGAGGTTCAGGACATAAAATGGTTAATATGGGTGAACTTTTTAAGTATGATCGCATAACAAGTGACATAGAAATGGAACTTGTACCTATGAATAATAAAGAACTCACTAATACAGTTCTTGAAAGTGGAGATATCCTTTTTGCAAGACAATCATTAGTCAGAGAAGGTGCAGGTAAGTGCTCAATCATACTAGATGTAAATGAAGTTCTTACTTTTGAGTCTCACTTAATAAGAATTAGATTAAATACCAAGGTAGCTAATCCACTATTCTATTATTATTACTTTTCGTCATCAGTTAGTAATATGCAAACTATTATTCAACAATGCGCACAAGCAGGTATTCGAGGAAGTGAACTAACTAAACTTGAAGTGCACAAGCCACCTATGGTTATACAAAATAAAATTGCTAATATATTATCAGCTTATGATGACTTAATTGAGTTAAATAATCGTAGGATTAAATTATTGTATAACGCTGGAAAAAATTTATACAAACAGTGGTTTATACATTTTAAATATCCAGGTTCACACATAAATGAAGCATTTAAATCATGGAGTAAACAGAAAATTAATGATATTGGAAAGGTGATTACTGGGAAAACACCATCTACAAAAAATCCAGATTTTTATGGAGGAGAAGTACCTTTTATAAAAACTCCAGATATGCATGGAAATATCTTTATCACAAAAACCGGAAATTATTTAACTGAGCTTGGCGCAGGTGCCCAAAAAAACAAGTATATCCCTGAAAATACGTTAATCGTATCTTGTATAGGAACAATTGGAGTAGTTGCAATAACAAGTCAAGCATCTCAAACAAATCAACAGATAAATAGTGTTATTCTCAATAAGAATTACTATTTATATTACTGTTATTATGCTTTTCAATCATTAAAAGAACAGATGGAGGCTCTTGGTGGAGGAGCAACTATGAGTAATGTTAATAAGACTAAATTTGAAAACCTGGAAATAGTTTTTCCAGAGGAGAATTTATTACAGGACTTTAATGATTTATGCGAACCTATTTTTGAGCAAATATTAAATCTGCAGAAACAAAATGAAAAGCTATCTCAAGCTAGAGATTTATTAGTTAACAGACTAATGAGAGGTGAAATAAAAGTATGAGTGCACCCATGTCTGAGGATAAATTAGTCCAAGAGACCACAGCAAATTATTTTCAAGATGCATTAAATTGGAATTCAGTATTTGCTTATAATACGGAAGTGATGGGGATAAATGGAACTTTAGGGAGAACATCTGAGAAAGAAGTGGTACTCGTACGATACCTTCGACAAGCACTCAAGACTTTAAATCCTGGGATCCCTGATGAAGCTTATGAAGATGCGATACATCAAATTACTGAATCAAATGTTTCAAAGTCAATGCTTCAAATTAACCGAGAGAAGTATTTATTATTTAAAAATGGAGTACAAGTTTCCTATAGAAATAATAAGGGGATTATCGAAAAAAAGCGGCTTAGGGTTTTCAACTTTGAGGACCCTTCTGCCAATCATTTTTTAGTCGTTAGAGAAATGTGGGTACAAGGAAGATTATATCGCCGACGTCCAGACATTATAGGTTTTGTAAATGGAATTCCTTTATTATTTATTGAATTAAAAAATGTGCATCGTGACATTCGAGAAGCATATGAAGGTAATTTAAGTGACTATAAAGATACAGTACCTCACTTGTTCGATCACAATGCATTTGTGTTTTTAAGTAATGGTGACGAAGCAAAGGTAGGATCAATTTCAAGTAAATATGAACACTTTAATGAATGGAAACGTTTGAGCGAAGATGATAAAGGTATCGTAGACCTTGAAACGTTATTAAAGGGTACGTGCACAAAAGAAAATTTTATGGATCTTTTTGAGAACTTTATTTTATTTGATGACAGCTCTGGAAAGCTAATTAAAATAGTTGCTCGTAATCATCAATTTCTAGGTGTGAATTTGGTAGTTGATGCTGTGAGAAATAGAGAGAATTTAGATGGAAAGCTAGGTGTGTTTTGGCATACCCAAGGTAGTGGGAAATCTTACTCTATGGTGTTTTTTACGGAAAAAGTACACCGAAAAATACAAGGGAATTTCACTTTCTTAATTGTTACTGACAGAGAAGATTTAGATAGTCAAATATACAAAACATTCGCTGGCACAGGAGCTGTTAGCGATGAGGGTTCAAGAGCAGGTTCAGGCAAACATTTAGAACAACTACTATGCTCTGATCATGAGTATGTGTTTTCTATGATTCACAAATTTAATCAGGAAATAGATCCTAGCAATCCTTATTCAAAGAGAAATGACATTATTGTTATTTCAGATGAGGCGCATCGTACACAGTATGGTCGTCTTGCACTAAACATGCGGAATGCGCTACCGAATGCACATTATATTGGCTTTACCGGCACGCCGTTATTCAAAGATGACCAAATAACTAAGAGATTATTTGGTGATTATGTATCAACCTACGATTTTCAAAAAGCTGTCGATGATAATGCAACTGTCCCTCTGTTTTACGATAACCGCGGTGAGAAACTAAACTTGTCAACAAAAGATATAAACCAAAAAATTGCTGAAAAAATAGAAGAAACTGAGCTTGACCAAGATCAACAGGCAAGGTTAGAAAAGGAACTTGCACGCGAATACCATATTCTTACAGCTGAAAAACGGTTAGATGCAATAGCAAAAGATTTTGTAGAACATTATACAACACGCTGGGAAACAGGAAAATCAATGCTGGTTTGTTTAGACAAAATTACAGTAGTAAGGCTGTACAATTTAATACTAAAATACTGGAAAGAAAAAATCCAAGAAATCGAAAGAACAGTTGGTTCAGTTGAAGATGAACAAGAAGAAACATTTATTAAAAGAAAGCTCCAGTGGCTAAAGGAAACAGAAATGGCTGTTGTAGTTAGTGAAGAGCAAGGAGAAGTTCAAAAGTTTAAAAAGTGGGATCTTGATATTATTCCACATAGAGAAAAGATGAAAAACGGTTATGAAACATCTGACGGTAGACGTATTGATTTAGATACGGCTTTCAAAAATCAGGACCACCCTTTACGGGTTGCGATAGTATGTGCGATGTGGTTAACTGGATTCGATGTTCCTAGTCTCTCAACATTATACTTGGATAAACCGCTTAGAGCACATACTTTGATGCAAACCATTGCTAGAGCGAATCGTGTTAATGAAGGAAAAAACAACGGCCTTATTGTGGATTATTGTGGGATATTAAAAAATTTACGGGAAGCGTTGGCTACTTTTGCCACAGGGCAGGAAGGCAATAACGATGGCAATGACCCTGTTAAACCTGATGAAGAGTTACTTGAGGATTTAAAAGAAACCATTGAGGCTACTAAAACCTATTTGTTAACAAGGGGCTTCAGCCTTGATAGTATGTTAGATAAAAAGGGATTTGAGCTTATTGCTTCGATTAATAAGGCAAAAGAAGCTATAAATGAAAATGAAGAAACTAGGAAAAGATATGAAATCTTTGCTCGACAAGTTTTCAAGAAATTCAAAGCCTGTATCAATATTAAAGAAGTTAACAAGTTTAGACCGGATTATAATAATATTGATATCATTTATAAAAAGTTACAGGATGATAAGGAAAAGGCTGATATATCTGAAGTATTAAGAGAAATGCATGCTATTGTAGATGAAGCTATTGAGACATCTGTTATTGATGAAAAAGAAGATAGTCGTTTATATGACATTAGTAATATAGACTTTGAACGATTAAAAGAAGAATTTAAAAAATCACCTGCGAAAAATACTACAGTTCATAATTTAAATGAGGTAGTTGAAAAACGTCTTAGTCAGATGATTAAGAAGAACCCCCTACGCGTTGACTATTATCAGAAATATCAAAAAATTATCGAAGAATATAATAAGGAAAAGGACCGAACAACTATAGAAGAAACATTCGAACAAATTCTTCGTTTTGTAAAGAATTTGGATGAGGAAGAAAAACGCGGTGTTAGAGAAGGCTTAAATGAAGAAAAGTTAGCTCTTTACGATTTACTTATTTCTGGTAAAAAACTTTCAAAAAAAGAGCGCGAAAAAATCAAAGAAGTAGGGAAAGAGTTACTTGAAGCATTAAAATCAGAAAAGTTAAATATGAGCAACTGGAGAGAGAAAGAATCGACTAAAGCAGATATAAAAACATTCATTTATAACTACCTTTATGATGAGAATACCGGGTTACCAATTGAACAATATACACCTGAAGATGTTGAGTTTAAAGCTAATATAGTTTTCGAACATATTTTTAATCAATATAGTAGTTCAACTGAGAATGTTTATGCTAGTTGATTACAACTATAGGATATCATTAAATTTATTGGCAAATTAAAAAGACTAGGTCTACGGTTAATTGAGACCTGGTCTTTTTGCGTTTTTTTCATTCCATGCCCAGCCAAATAACTCATTACCGCCTTCTGATAGATGAAGAACAGAGGTTTTGTCCATAATTTCCTGTGCATTTTGAGAATAGGAATCTTCTTTATCAATAGTGATAAAAAAGAATTATTAGTAAGTTGAATGATTTAACAATAATTGTTGATGAATTGGAAAACAGCATGCTATTGCGTGATGAAAATCAAGATTCACTTTTATATACGATTGTAAATAGTTCCTTAAATCATAAAATTTTTAAGACGAAAGTATAGTGTGAATAATTAAGCAGCAATCTTTAGCAGGGATTACTGCTTAATTTATGTCGTGAGGATAATAACTTATTTGGTATAATTTTTATAGATATACTCTCAATATAGGGGGGAGTTAATTGATATATTGTGCTTTGTGTGGTGAAGACAATGAATTACAAAACAGTCATATTTTACCCAAGTTTATTTTTAGGTATATAAAAAGTGAATCAGAGACAAAAAGACTTAGGGATATGAACACTCCAAATCTTTGTCAGCCATCTATGATTCTAAAGACTATAAAGATAAACTCTCAGATAAGCAAAAAAGTAATATTGAAAAGAAGATAAGTAGGAATAGAAAAGCTAAATAAAATTCTTTAAAGAGTTCAACCCATGTAGTAATCATTTTGGTTAGGTAAGGAGCAAAGCAGGTGCCTGCTTTTTATATGGAAAAAAACGTATAGATACTACCAAATATCCACCAAATTACGGTAACATAGTCTTAAAGGATAACTGAATATTCATTGTTTGGGGGGATTTTAAGACTGCTTCATTCGGCATTCCGTCTGTGAGAAGGTGTCAGGGGAAGAGAACAAACTTCAAGCTTTAAATCTAACCCCAACATGTAGCTGGCCGCACAAATAACTGAGGATAAAACAAATATTGGACGATTTAAACGTATTGAGGCTACTGCCGTGAAATAACGCAGGGACGGAACTCACAAACGCTAGAATCGTCCCCGTGATTGAACGGACGACCACATAAAAAAGTAACAAGATGCTCAATTTGTAATGATATTGGTGTTTGATAACCCAACTCCAGTTAATCTACTTATTAATGGGTTCAGGTACACTAACGTCTAATGGTCCCTTATACATGAAATATCCAGTAGAATCATCTAATTGTTGATTTGTAACTTTTATATATAGGGTAATACTAGCCCAAAGGATGGAGATTTTTTCGAGCCACTCTTCTTTATATTCATTTGGGGCGATTCTAAGTGCTGTTCATATTTCCTCATCTAGGGAAACGAAATAGTCTTCTGTAGAAGTTTTTATACCAAGTGTTGGTATGTTTGAAATGTTAGATTTTTTTTGCACGACCTTCATTTGTTCACGAGCAACCCTAGCAAAATGGTTTAAAAACCATCTTTGTCCTTCTTCAATAATTATTTTATAGAGCATATGAAGAGCAGAAAAACCATAGGTTTTCTGCTTTTTTTTATGAATTCTTTGGAGGTAATTAATATTATTTGTCGAAAAAAGAGTTTTAAGCTATATTATAAGAATTTAATGGAAGAAATCATTAAATAAGGAGAAAAGTATGATAAGAGAAAGTTTTTTAAAAGCTACTGAAACAGTGAACCAAGCTATTTTTTACGCACCAGATGATGTAAATGAGCTAAAAAAATATTTTCACAGAGTGGGGATTGACCACAGCCAAAAAAATTTACTTAAGATGTTCCGTTTATGTATTAGAATCACACAGTCTCTTCCAGATGAAAAATACTATATACATAAAAATATAGTATATGACGTTTCAAATGCGTATGTTGCATTAGGTAAAAAACATAAAAAGGTTATAAAACAAAATGTTGGATTCGCATTCAAGAAAGAGCATTTTACATTTAAAAAGTATGTGCAATTTGGCGATCCGCACCTTTTTGCTATAGCACTATATATTAATTTAGCAGCAAGGCTAGAGGACATAGGTTTACCTGGTGAAGCTTTCAACGCAATAGTAAAATCATTGGATCCATGGGTGGAAGTATATGATAAAGATACAGGGAAAGGGGATTTAAAAACAAAAAATATAGATTTATTTGATGAATTTTTAATTGGAACAATTATGTTAGGAGTAGAAGGTAACCGTCAAACTCTTATTGGCAGAGCTGCTACTAGCTTTCGCAACTTAAGTGTGGTTGGACATGTAAATAATGATGCACTTAATATGTTTTTAAAATATAAGAAATTTGTAAAGCATGGTGAAGATGCAATATATGAAGATATACGTTTCTATACGACATACTTAGAACTTATAATGGGGGAAAAAACGAAAAATGAAAACTTCGATGAGATAGTAAGTTATCTAGAAGGTCAGTTCAATCTTGAATTTTTAAGGAATTCCCATGATAAATGCTTTATTATTGCTTCAGTACTCGCTAAAGCATTAGATAGCACAGAATGGTCTGAACATGCAGTTTCTTCATCTCCAAGCGTAAGTTTCTGGGCAGAATTATTTTATATGCAAGCATTTACTATCTCTCGTTCATCAAACCCAGATGTAGAAGAATATTGGAGACTTTTAAGAGGTTTTTTACTTCATGCTGGAAATATTCATTCTGACAGAATGTTATTAGATTTATTTAAACAGAAGAACAGTGGTTTTTTAAACATGATGGTAGCATCATGTCTTCATAATAAGGAGTATCAATTAGCTTTAGAGTTAATATATGCATGGTGGGTATATAAACCTGGCGATACAGGCTTGCAAAATGTAGAAGGTAAAGCAATGATAATTGCAATTCCAAACTTTCATTCAGAAGGGTATTTTTTTCTAATATATGATAAGGAGAAGGTGCGTGCGCTAGCTTCTAAAAGTAGTAAAAAGTTATCTGATATATTAGAGATAAAGGATAATATTGAAGCAGGTTGGACTGCCATTTTAAATGAAGAGGATACTCTTACTCCAAAAGAGGAAAATAGAATTCATATAGATGAGTCCTCTGAGTACATTAATTCTTTATCTGATTTTGCCGGAGTTAGCGAATTGAATAAGGTATTATCTAAAATAAAGGAAGAAACCCATTTTGAATATATTGAGTTAACATGGACCAATTTCCCAATTCCGGAAATACTATCAAATACAACTAAACATACTTACTCTATATCTGTAGATAGTGTTAGATTACCTGCACCCAAGGAAATAAAAAAAGTGTTAATATGGAGTGATCCAGACGGAACCTTACTTACATCAGTCTTTGAGGCTGAAGCAATTAAATATTTATTGTCTAGTAAGAAGATAGAATTCGAATTTTATGAGGGTGAAAATTGTACTAAAAATTTGTTTCTTGAGAAATATTCTGATCCAGAGTTTGATATGATATGGGTAATATCTCACGGGGAGTTTAATTCGGATAATCCACCTTTTTCTAAACTATATGTGTCAGAAAATGACCCAGTTACAACATGGGAATTAAAAAAAAGTGTACCCATTACAAATAAAAGACGATACTTAATTTTGAATGCATGTCAAAGTGGCACTGCTGGAGTAAGATTTAATAGCATGGGTTTTATGGGAATTGGCCCTTCTATAACTAATGAATTTCAGTCTGTATTAGGTCATCTTTGGTATGTTGATACACTCGCATCTGCGGTTCTCGGGATTCTTACACTTCAAGCAATTCTGGAGGGGAATACTATGGCTTTTTCTTTAAAACAAGCTTCTAAGATTATGTGTGAAGGAAATCGTGCGATTGAGGGAAATTTATCAAAAATTAATGGTGACCTACAAATAGTGGATCGAGTTAAAAATTCTATGTCTAAAGATTTGAGTTTGCCTTTTTATTCAATGTCAGGGTTACTATTTGGATAAATAGTTAGTAGAATCTTTGAGTGTATTGACAAAAGCATCTAGGTGTTGCTTAGAAATAAAATGAAAAATCATATGCATCTAACTGAAGTTAGGAAAATGAGAGTAGGTGATGCTAGGATTCTTATCATTATGTTGCATCTAATCCCATCTTTCTTAATAATTAAAGATGTTAATCATATGGTATCTTTTATATTATCTACCTTACTAATTTTATTAAACATAACATTAATAAGAAGGAGATCGAAATTGGAAGACCCCCAATATTAAATAAGGTGAACACTACTACATCTTTTCTTATCTGCGATAACTATTCAACCCATGTGGAGTGTGTGACACATTTAGTATTGAAAGAAGAAGCAGGGTCCTATTAATGGGCGCCTGCTTCTTTTTATTTGTTAGATTGAGACGTAAAAAAACTATGTTAGTTATTAATATATTGAATATGTAGTAAGAGCATTTTTACATTGATAAAGAAATTCACATTTAGAACTGTATTAATCAAATAAAACCTAGGACCAACTATATCTTGATATGGTATTATTTAGTGAAAATAGTTTAATATCCACATTATTACATAGATTTGAAAATTCATTTAAAGAAGGGGATGAGATAATGACGACTGTTAGTGAAGCATATTTTGTAGGAGCTGTCATAGATGGTGAGAATCAATTCAATCGTTTTTTGGAAGAAGGCATTTGGGAAAACGGGTATGATGACAAGTATCAAGAGAAAGTTTCTGAGATGGAGGTGGGAGATCGTATAGCCATCAAGTCCTCTTTTACTAGAAAGAATAATCTCCCGTTTGAGAACAATGGTGTAAGTGTTTCTGTTATGCGCATAAAAGCTATTGGGACTATAACTCATAATCTTGGAGATGGAAAAAGAGTGTCGGTCGATTGGGAACAGCTCACCCCATCGAAAGAGTGGTATTTCTTCACAAGTCGGAACATCATCTGGCATGTCGAAGCTGCGGACGGTTGGATGCAGAGGAATTTAATCCATTTTGCGTTTCATGATGAGCAACAGGATATCGATCGGTTTCTCCAGCACCCTTATTGGAAGGAAAAGTATGTATCAGCTGATTTTGAATGGACGTATTTCTATGAAGAGTTAGCGGATGCTTTATTGCGTTATAAAGATAATCGAGTGGAGTTACTCAGAGACATCCATAGTATTTATGAAAAGCTCAATATGAATAATCCCTTTTCTATGAAGAAAACGGATGGCAGTGAAGAACTCTTGAATGATATCTGTCCGTTTACGGTGTTCGGCATGTTTAATAAACGTATTCGTGACGATAACCGACAATTGATTTTAAGAGAGTTGGCGCATTTACTAGAACTTGAGGAGCAAGTTCCTTCCGTTTTCGAAGGAGTCCCTAGAGTCAATAACCTAAAGGCCTGGTTCTTCGGGGGCGATGATCGAAGAGGAGAAACAGACATTGATCAGTTATGGCAATTGTTCGAATCGGCTATTCAGTACGCAGAGGAAGATACTGAAGAAGATAAGCAATTATTTATTGATCGGTTTAACCAAGTGATTCAACAATATGGCATCCACTGGAATATTACCATCGGTTTATATTGGATTAGACCGTGGGATTATGTGCCATTGGATAACAATACGCGAACAAATCTACAAGATGAACTCCAGGTTAAAGTGTTGACGCGGCATAAAAGAAGAATGATTACTGGAGAAGATTATGTATCTCTATTAGAGGAAATGTACGAGAACTTTGAAAGAGAAGATTACCCTGTTCATTCCTTTCCTGAGCTTTCCTATAAATCTGTACAAAATGAATTAGGTGTGACTGACTCGGTTGAACCTGATGAGCAGGAAGAGGATAATTCCCCTGAATCTATTATAGAGAAAAGTTATGATTACTACGATAAAGAAGCTTTCCTGGATGAGGTATTTGTGAATGATGAAGATTATGAAACGATGAGAGCCTTATTAAGACGAAAGAAAAATCTAATACTACAAGGTGCACCAGGTGTGGGAAAAACGTTTGTAGCAAAGAGATTGGCATATTCATTAATGGGAGAGAAAAACTCATCTAGAATCAAGATGCTACAATTTCATCAAAGTTATGCGTACGAGGATTTTGTTATGGGATATCGACCTGATGGAAATGGCGGCTTTACGTTGAAAGAAGGTCCGTTTTATCAATTTTGTCAGGAAGCAAAGCAGTATCCTAATAAGGATTTTTATTTTATTATAGATGAAATCAACAGGGGGAATCTGAGTAAGATTTTTGGAGAATTGCTCATGCTGATTGAAAGTGATAAACGGGGAGAAGCGTTGACCCTTACATACAATGATGAGGAATTTTTCGTTCCAAAAAATGTGTACTTGATTGGCATGATGAACACTGCTGACCGCAGTCTTGCGATTATTGATTATGCATTACGAAGACGTTTTTCTTTCTTCGAACTTGAACCTGCTTTCCATTCTAATAAGTTTAAACAACTTTTACTAGATCAAGGTGCTAGCGAAAATCTTGTGGAGCAAATTCAAATTCGACTTGCCAATGTAAATAGAGAGATTGAGAATGACTTTAACCTTGGAAAAGGGTTCCGGATTGGACATAGCTATTTTACTCAATACGAAGTCACTGACAATTGGTATAAAGAAATCATCCTTTATGAAATAGAACCTCTTTTGAAAGAGTATTGGTTTGACGAAGAGGAAAAAGCACAGAACTTCGTTAATGAATTGTTAAGGTGATAAGAGATGAGTGAGCAATCGAAGATCCCAATCAAAAATATTTATTATATGCTCTGTTATGCGTGGAACGTATTGGATCAGTCAGAGCGAGTGAATACGGGTAGCGAGAAATTTGATAACATCTATAACTTATTAGGTAGTGTTTATATCAACGGAGTGAACAGCTTACTGAAGCAAGGGTTAAATCGGTATTACAAGGTTCAGAAAAAAGCGACCTCCTCTTTAAGAGGGAAGATGAAAATAGGAGATTCTATAAAGCAGCATACATTTAGTCAGGGACGAATGGTTTGTGAGTATGAAAACTTCGAAGAGAATATCATCTTAAATCAGATTGTGAAGAAAACAATCAATATTCTTTTGAAGTCTCCAAATTTAAATGTTGAGTTGAAGCAGCAATTATCCAAGCAACGTCAATATTTTCGAGAAGTCGAGGATATTCGCCTTTCACTATCGCTTTTTCAATCATTGAGATATAACCGGAACAATTACCATTACCGAATGTTAATGAACGTTAGTGAGTTGATTTACATGGGATTGGTCTCAACTGAAACTGATAATGACATGATATTTCTGGATTTTATTCGAGACCAGCAAATGGCCAAACTATATGAAAAGTTTGTATTGAATTTTTATCGTTATCACTTAGATGGAAGTCGTTATCGCATTCATTCCCCGAAAATAAAATGGAATGTAGATGAAAGTGTAACAGAACAATCCTTATCCTTACTTCCTAATATGAAAACGGATATTGTTATAGAAGATAAATGGACCCAACGACAATTAATTATGGATACGAAATTCTATTCAGAAACGCTAGTAAGCAGCAACCACTCAGATATTGAAAAAGTTCGAACAGGGCATTTATATCAAATATATGCATATATAATGAACAGTGATTTTCCTGGCAGAGTAAATGGAATGTTGCTGTATCCAACAGTAAATGAAGAGGTAGATGCAAAGTTCCCTATGTCTGGAGATCAGAATATTTGGATCCGGACATTGGATTTGTCTGTAGATTGGGAGGAAGTGAAGGGGAGGTTGTTGGAGTTTGTGGATTGAAGGTAGTTCAATTTATTGTATTTATGAAAACGTGATTAAAGTTTTCTTAGATAAAATGCTAGATTGAAAGGAGTAAGTGGAAATGAGTATTGATAATTCGTTTTTAGATTTAAAAGAAAGACAGCTTTTAGAAACTCTCACAACGAAGTATGAAGAATTCATAGAGCCGAGTTCCTTTCAAAAACAAATAAGCAGGACAACTGATAAAGCCTCTGAGTTGTTGCCCGAAAAGGTAAAGAAAATGTCTTCTAATGCCATAAAAAATGCAAGTGATTGGACGGTGATAAGAAAGGTAATAGAAAGTGCTGGTGAAGGTTTTGGAGTGGTTAATGAAAATTCTGCGAGATATACTTTAAGTAAAAAGAATTTACTCAATTCTTTGAATAATGAAGATAATGAAATTAATGAATTTACTAGGATTTGTGAGTTAAGAAGTTATTATATAGAAAAGAATTTATTAAACAGAAGAAGATTACTTGATTTACCTACTGCATTTGTAGGTGGAGGTATAACAGGGTTTTTTGGTTTATTGGGGGTACCATTTAACTTAGCATATACTTTTTTTATGTATTATAGAACTGTTCAAACCGTGGCATTATTTTATGGCTATGATGTGGTTGATGATCCAAGAGAGTTAGAGTTTGCATCAAGTGTAACAATTACATGTTTATCACCTCATATAACATCAGATGTACAAAATCTTGGTTCTATAGTTAGTAGAATGATGTTTGCTACCAATGTGACAGTCTTAAAAGAATCATTATCGAAATTATCTTATGAACAGATGGCTCAAAAAGGTGGGGCCGAATTGCTATATGTTCAAATAAGAGCTTTAGCTAATGCACAAGCAAAAAAAGCACTTGAAAAAGCAGGAAAAGAGGGGGTTGAAGCAGGGATATTTAAAAAACTTCTTGAACAGATAGGTAAAAGAATGACGAAAGAAGGTGGGAAAAAAATAGTCCCTGTAATTGGTGGGGTTGTTGGAGCTTTTTCAGACACATATACCATGAATAAGATAATACACGGAGCAAACTTAATTTATCATAAGAGGTTCTTATTTGAAAAAGATATAAGAATAAATGAACTTAATTTTAATTCAGATTTAAATCGTAACTCTGATATTTTAGACTATGATGAAATAATGAAAAAATTTAGATCGTGAAATAGTAGAGTTAAACGAGCTTGTTATTGTTACAAACAGGTCATAAGGACAGCGTGTGGGCCCTTTGTATTATCATTCATTATGTGCTAACACTTATAACGTAATCATTGTGAAAAACGGTAAATTCACGTTTTAAATGTTAAACCTTTAACTCGGAAATACCTTGATATACTGTACTTTCCGCATGACAATAAAGATATTTCAAACTCTAACTAAGCAAAACATAAATTTTTATTACCCTTCTATGTAAAAGATCCATAACCATCCTCCTGAAACTCTTAGGAGACCCTCCACCAAATACTATAAGTAGTAAGAAGCTTCGCTCGTTTTTTCTATTGGAATTTTCAAATTAGATATAATATTTATCACTATAATCAACAAATTGCGGTATGTAGTCATTTTACCTTTTTAATGTAATTGAATACACATGTCTTGAATATAGATATAAGAATTATGTTTTCAAAGAGCCATAGTGGAAAGGATGGTTGGGATGAACAAAGACATCCTTCATATTGCAAGAGATTTTATAGCCACTCATTTTCCTGCTTGTCGTGCTGCTTTATTGGCAGGGAGTTATGTTCGAGGAGAGGATACGCCTTCTTCTGATTTAGATATTGTCATACTGGATAGGGATACATATAGGGAATCTTATACATTTTTAGATAACCCGATAGAAGCTTTTGTTTATGATGGGGATTCGCTTGATTTCCAATTATTCGCGGAAAAACAGCATGGGATCCCCTTAATTACTCGGATGTGTGCTGAGGGTGTTGTACTGAAAGGGGAGGAAGAGGCGCGTACATTAATTTTACAAGGAGAGGAACATTTGATGGAAGGGCCTAGCCCGTTGTCACCGAGCCAATTGGATGATTTTCGATACCTCATTACCGACCTACTCTATGACTTAGAGGGTTCTAGAGAAGAAATGGAGGATACCTATAGTGTGGGCGAGCTCACCATAAAACTGCCGGAATTTATCCTTAGAGCGAACCAAGAGTGGATTGGTGAAGGCAAGTGGATGTTTCGGTGTCTAAATTACTTTGATCCAAACATCGCCAAGGAATTTACAAAGTGTATTCAGGGTTACTATCAATCAAATGATAAACAGGAGCTAATACGTTTTGTAGACTATGTATTAGAACCATTTGGTGGAAGGTTATTTAACGGGTATCAAAAATAGTCTTGAGTTGATATAAGTGTCTGTCATCTCCCGAGATAAGATATTTGGAGGCAGTTACTAAATTAGTATTAAAAAAAGAAGTAGGAACCCAAAAAGGGTTGCCTGCTTCTTTTTATTTTTATCTAGGTAGTTCTTTGTAACATACCTTTATAAGGATAGGGATTATAGTTTGAAAAAACTGTTCGAGAATCTATGTAATCCTATAATATTTTTTCTCATGTTATTTTATGTTTCAGTGATATCTCTCTCAAAATTGACTATGAACAGCCCTGCAGAATGTATTTCTGCAGGGCTTTTTCATTCTAATAAGGCACCTAATCTAAGTGTGATTCAAAATATTTCTTAAAACATAGACACCAACCAATCGACTCGTTGCGATTACTAAGACGAGAGAATCTAATTCGTTATAGTACAGGAGTCGATAAAAATGAACTATGTAAGTTTAGCAATCAAACATAAACCGTTTCAAACCAAGGAAGAAATGAATCAAGCCATTATATCTCATATTGTAGAGCATGGAGGGCATTTGTCTGCAACAGACATCGAGATGATCCACCTTCTGTCCCGATATGCGTGTAAGTATCCGGGGGTAGCTTATCTAAAGAATGATACGATTGCTGATTTAATTGGGAGAAGCAGAAGAACGGTGATTCGCGTATTGAATAAGCTAGTCGAGTATTCCATTATTACCCGCATTGAAAATATGCGCCCTAACAGAGGTGGAAATGGGGCGAATTTGTATATTATTAACCCTTCTGTCACCCGGAATGTGTCACGTGGCCAGGAAGCTAAAAAAGCAGAAGCCTCAACGGATTTAGCTACAGAAATGCCAGACGAACCATTATCTTTTAAAAACATAATTAATAAAGAATTTAAAGAATCGTTACAGGTGGAAGGTTCCCATCTTAAGAACTTCTATCGAGCATTTAAACATTTGATGTATTGCTTTATTCCAGAAAAGCATTTCTTCTATCGTTTGTACCGTTCCTATAAAGCACAAATTAAATCATTAGAAAACCTCTATGCTGAAGAAACACTTCATGAGGTAGGCATTCAAGCTCTAAAAGCGATGTTCTCTGCTATGAAGATGAAAGATGTACATAATCCTGTTGGTTATTTTAGTCGGATAGTGAAACAAAAGTTAGATGATCTATATTTGGAGTGTTTGAGGGAATTGGAGGAGTCTGTAAATCTCTGAATTATTTATTTTGTAGCATAGTTGTGTTTTATCCAGGAACTTATTCCTCAGCATATTTTTGTGATTTTATGATGTGTTAATGCTGGAATATCTCCATTAAGAAGAACATTTCTCCTTCCCTTACTTTAATTTTAGTTAACGCCAATATTAAAAGAAGCTATTTTATTTATTTAATGTATGCAAATTTTACTATTTATAAGAGGTAGTCTCACCCTATTAAAAGGTCTTGTTCAAGTATGTCTTATTTACACAATCATATAAAAGTAAAAATAACAAACAAAAAGTATAATTTCATGCATGTTGATTATCAAGACACTACTCTATGATTTATGTAAAGGTTTACAAAAAGGAGAGGTTTTATGAGTTTTGTGCCATTAAAGCATGGAGAGGTATTTTCAGTAACAAATGAACTTGGAGATATGAATCCTAATGACATAGGAGCTGGAATTTACTATAGAGATACAAGGTTTTTACGTGAATATAATATGATGATCAATGATCAACCTTGTATATTTCTGAAAAAAGATCAAAGTAAAGGCATTGAAAATCAGTTTAAATTGAGTAATGGAGATATCCAATCAGGGGATGCTCATTATGAAAAGATGGACTTGGAAATTAACAGAAAACAATTGATGTATAAGGGCATCTTTTACGACAAAATCCAGGTTAACAATGGAAGTCAAAAGCATATCACGTGTTCCTTAAATCTAACTTTTGATTTAGGTTTTGAGGATTTATTTGAAGTTCGTGGAGCCAAAAGAGAAAAAAGAGGTACACTCCACAAACCAGAAGTGAATCATAACCGCCTAAAATATCAATATTCTGGACTCGATGATATTGAGAGGATATTAACAATAGATGTTTCGCGTAATGGTCACTCTCATGAGAATGGTCTTTCTTTTGATATGGATCTGCACCCAGGAGAAAGTCATACCATTGAAATCGCCATTCAAGTTCGAGAAGGTACAGAAGATGACCATGAACCACTGAATTATGAGAGGGCTTATGCAGAATGTGAAAACGAATTAGAAAAGTGGATCAGTGATCAAACGAAAGTAACCACAAGTCATCCATTAATAAATAAAACACTGGAAAGAGCAGAAAAAGACCTCTATCTTCTAGCAACAGATATTGGTCAAGGTAGCTTTCCCGTAGCAGGGATCCCATGGTTTTGTGTTCCATTTGGTAGAGACTCGATGATTACTGCTATTCAATCTCTAGTACTAAATCCTGACCTTGCTAAAAGCACATTACGTACATTGGCAAATTTGCAAGGCGTTGTTGAAAATGATTGGAATGAAGAAGCACCAGGTAAGATACTCCATGAAATGAGAAATGGAGAAATGGCTAATCTAAATGAAATTCCTTTTAAACGTTATTACGGAAGCATTGACTCAACTCCTTTATATATCGTTCTGTTTGCGGAAACGATTCGTTGGACCGGGGATATGGAGCTCATGAATGAGTTACTTCCTTCAGTTGAAAAGGCACTTGAATATGTAGAGCAATATGCTGACCTTGATGGGGATGGTTTCGTTGAGTTTCATAAGCAGTCAGATGGAGGTTTAGCGGTACAAAGTTGGAAGGACTCAAACCACTCAATGGTCCATAAAGACGGGACTCATTCCGAATCCCCTATGGCTGTTGTAGAAGTTCAAGGGTATGTTTATGATGCGAAAGCTAAGATGGCTGAGCTATATGAGTATATTGGTGAAGACTATAAAGCACAAAAGATGATTGAAGAAGCTCGGCAGCTAAAGACATTATTTAATGATGCATTCTGGATGGAACAAGAGGATTTCTATGCTCTTGCGTTAGATAAAGATAAACAGCAAGTTCAAACCATTACCTCAGATCCTGGCCATGCATTGTGGTCAACTATTATAGAAGAAAGTAAGGTGCAGGATGTAGCACGAGTTCTATTATCCGACAAATTGTACTCTGGATGGGGCATCCGTACAATGAGTCAGGAAGAAAAGGTATATAATCCAATAGCTTATCATAACGGAACAGTATGGCCTCACGATAATTCATTGATTCTATTAGGGTTAGCGAAGCACAGCCTAAAAGATCAGGTGAATCAATTAGTACAATCATTATTTGAGAGTGCAAACCAATTTGAGGATGCTAGGTTACCAGAATTGTTTTGTGGACACAGTCGTGAAGAAGAAGAAACGATTGTACCGTTTCCTGTTGCATGCTCACCTCAAGCTTGGGCTGCTGGTACACCATTTGCTTGTGTACAGGCTTTACTTGGAATGGAAGTTAATGCTTATACCAAGTCAATCTCGATCAATCCAACTTTACCTGAAGATATGGATTGGCTAGAAGTTAAAGATTTAACTGTTGGGAATGGGAAGCTAAATATTGTTCTTAAGAAGTCAGAAAATCATGTGGTAGCTAAAGTAGAACAAAATACTTCTGAATTTACCATTAATTAATAAAGCGGGGGATATACATGCAAAATGTATCCACACAAACACGAGCTACGAATGTTAAAGGTAAGCGAAAGATCAGTCGTACAAGGTTAAAGGAAATTGGAACAGGAGTCTTCTTTATGGCTCCTTTCCTCCTGATTGCAGGGATTTTTATTTTTTATCCCATTTTATATTCTCTTCAAATTAGTTTTCAAAATTTTAGTTATTTGAATCCTTCAGCAGCAGAGTGGGTTGGGTTAGAAAACTATAAAAAGCTTCTACAGGATACTACATTTTTAACAGCGATATGGAATACCGTAAAACTTTTAATTATCGTCTTACCAATCCAAACCATTATCTCTCTAGTTTTAGCGAATATATTAAATTCTAAGATAAAAGGTAAATCATTTTTTAGGATTGTATTCTATCTACCATATATTACCTCACCAATTGCTGTTGGAGCGGTAATGGTTTACTTATTCAACCAAGATGGGCTTGTTACTAGATTTTTCACCCTTTTTGGTCTAGAGAATGTTGCGTGGTACACAGATGGTGACTATGCATTTTATTTAATCGTCCTCATAATCATCTGGACACAAATTGGTTTTTACACGGTGATTTATCTGTCAGGTCTTCAAAGTATTCCAGAAGATTTATATGAAGCAGCTCGAATTGATGGTGCTTCAAGACTGCAACAATTCTTGCATATTACCGTCCCACTTCTGAAACCTACTACGTTTTTAGTGTTATTTATGGGAGGGTTGGCTACATTGCAAATTTTTGAGCAACCTTATGTTGTATCAACAACAGGTGGAGCATTACCAGGAAGTCCAGGGGATTCTACTCTAACTATGGTGATGTATTTATACACTCAAGCCTTTAAATATTTTGAAATGGGATATGCCTCTGCAGCAGCGTTTATCATTTTTGTGATGATCTTTTCATTAACCGTACTACAGTATCTATTCTTTGAGAGAAAGAATAAGGGGTGAATGTCATGAATACGAAACGAATTCTATTTTATCTTGTGTTAGGGTTAACTGCATTTGTTATGCTTTTGCCGTTTATTTGGACATTGTACGCTTCATTTGTAAAGCAAGACTTAAACGTAGATACATTTTCTTTTGATCTAGCTCAGTATGGAATTGACAATTTTGTCTACATCATAACGCAAAGTCATATTGCGGATTGGTATAAAAACAGTGTTTTTGTGACTGGTGTTATTACGATTTGTAACCTTCTGTTTAATTCTATGGCAGGTTATGCTTTAGCACGTGTACGCTTACCAGGGAAAAATATCATGTTCTTCTTCACTCTTGGCATTATGATGGTACCCGTTCAAATTTTGCTAATACCGATCTTTGTCATGATGGCAAAAATGGGTTGGATTAATACGTATTTTGCTTTAATTGTTCCTTTCATGGTTAATCCATTTGGTGTGTTCTTAATGAGACAATTCTTTGTAGGTTTTCCTTCAGAATTAGAGGAAGCTGCTAAAATGGATGGACTAAGTAGGATTGCGATTTTTTTCAGAATTGCCCTTCCATTGGCCAAGCCAGCCTTAATTGCCCAAGCTATCTTTATCTTTGTGTGGAATTGGAATAGCTTCCCTTTCCCAAGCATTTTGGCAACTGAGCCTGATATGTTTACACTTCCTGTTGGTATCTATCAAATTACCAATACAGCTTATACAAGTTCAATTACCAAGTCCATGGCTGGTGTGGTATTAATGACAATTCCAACTCTCATATTCTTCATGGTTTTCCAGAAACATTTTATGAAAAGCTCTATTAATACAGGTGTTAAAGGATAGTATAATCGAGGTTACAACATCTTGTATTGAGAGGGGGGTCATCTATGAAATATAGGCATAAATTGATGATTGCTTTCACTGTTATAGCTTTATTCCCTATGAGTATTTTCGGGGTTTACGCTTATCAAAGTGCAGTCAGTCACACAAAAGAAAAAGCGTTGACGTACGGAAGAACAATGGCAACAGATCTTAATTCGACTTACAATGAGTGGATTCAAGATAGTATTACGTTAACTCGTTCTATGATAGGTGACCCTCAACTAGAAACATTATTAAAAAAAGATTTTGAGTCTTATCAATATCCAGTATATGAAAAGGTTCAAGATAAAAAATCTTATCAATATTATCTAAACCACACCATGAATGTATATCCGAGCGTTGATTATGTCCTTTTGTATCCTTTAAAGCAGCCATATACTATAGGTTATTCTAACCAAAATGTACTTGTATCAGAAGAGAATAATGGAAATGATCGTTGGTATGAAAAAACAATGAGTGCAGAGGGATATTGGGTTTATACAGGTCTTCACAAGGAAAGTCAAATCGTTGAAGACCCAAAAGTTGTTTCAATCTCTCGTTTAATTAAAGATTCCCAAACCCAAGAACCTCTAGGGGTTATCAAAGTGATGTATAATAGCCAGTCTATTTATAATCTGTTAAATCAAAAAGCTCGAACGAGTAACTTCTCTTTTCTTCTAACTAATGATAATGGCGAGACCATGGCTACAAGTGAACATGTTGAAGAAGGTTTTGGTGGAGTGATTGCTCAGGGTGAAAACGATGATGAAGTTTCCTATAAGGATCAGTCTTACTTTATAACTTCAAGTACATCTGATGAAACGGGTTGGACCGTTTATGCGATATCTGATCGAGATCAACTATTTCAACAATTAAATTCTATTAAAAAAATATTCTTATATTTACTTATTGGGACGATTGTCGGTTCCATTGTACTAGCGTATTTAATATCTTCAAGACTAGTGCGCCCACTCGAGCATCTTAAATCGAGTATGAGTCAGCTCACTACTGGGGAATGGAAACAAATACCTGATCCTAATCGAAAAGATGAAATAGGAGATTTAACTTACCACTACAATGATATGCTGACTAGACTTGATGAATATGTAGCATTGCTTGTTCAGAAAGAAAAGCAAAAGAAGGATCTTGAGTATAAAAGCCTTCAGTCACAGATTAACCCACACTTTTTATTTAACACGTTAAATAATATCAAATGGTGTGTGTATCTAAATCAACCTGATCTGGTAAATAGAATGATTGATTCTCTTGTCTATATATTTAAATTCATCTCGAAAAGAAGTGACGATATGATTCCTTTATCAGAAGAAGAGGAGTTCTTACATCATTATTTACAAATCATGAAAATTCGTTTTGATGGGGAATTCGAAGTAATTTGGGAGATGAATGAAGATGTAAAAGATATGGAGGTACCCATCCTTCTAATACAACCTCTATTAGAAAACGCTATAATTCATGGAATGGAAAAAGAGAATGAAGATCGAATGATCTGGCTAAGAGCTTATTCTAAAGCTCCAAACCGAGTCATTATAGAAGTAGAGGATAATGGAGTAGGTTTCTCTGAGGATCGTCCTCAACAAAAAGGAGTTAAATTTAGTTCTATTGGTTTTGATAATGTTAAAGAACGTGTGAGATTGATGTATGGGAATCAAGGTTCTATCACGGTTCAAAGTAAAGCAAATGAGGGGACAATCGTTACACTTGATCTAAGCGATTCACTACCATAGTTGAGGTGAAGTATGAATATCTTAATTGTTGATGATGAGAACATTACAAGAATGGGATTACGAAAGACGATTGAATCATCTGAGCAATTTTCTGTTGTTGGAGAGGCCTCAAATGGAAAACAAGCTCTAGAGTTTGTTCGTCAGCAGCATCGTATTGATGTGATTTTATTGGATCTTAATATGCCGATTATGGATGGTTTACAATTCTTAGATTATTTAGACTCTACTTTTCAAGGGAAAGTGGTTGTTTTGAGCAGTTATGATGACTTAGATCATGTAAAGAGTGCTATGAAAAAGGGAGCTTCAGATTACTTTCATAAACCGACGATGTCTCCTGATAAGATTACAAATATGCTCATAGCAATCTCAAAGGAAGAGGCTGAACCCAAGCATTCACGAGAAGTAGACGATTGGATGAAACATTTAATTTTAACTCCTTCAGAGAAGCTTTTGAAAGTGAATCATCCTTTTGTAGATTACTCCAAAGGAAAAGTCGTTATCCTTGCATCTGTTAATGACTTTAACCAATTAAATTTAAATGATTTTGAGATTTATAATTCCATTATCCAATGGAAAGAACAATCAAACTTTCGTGGTGAAATTGTGCCCTGGAGGGAAGGACAGTATCTTGTAGTTGATGTGTTACAAACAAAGAGTCTGTTAAATCAATATCAACATATTCAAGCATTGTGTGATTCCATCCAAAGGTTTTTAAAGACTACTAAAGAGGTGACTTTATCTTTTGGCGTGAGTCAAATGGTATATGACCCTCTTCAAATGAATCAGAGTGTTAAGGAAGCAGAAGAAATCGTGCAACAAGAATTTTTTAAAGGCCGTCAAACCCTTCACTTTTATAAAGAAGAAAATAAAAGCGAGCAAGACTTTCAGGTAAGTGCACAAGGTATATGGCAAGCAATGGATGATGTAGATAAATCTGCTCTTCAGAACGAGTTAAACAAGTACTTTAAAGAATTGATCAAATTAGAAAATAAAGAAAAAGTCTTACAAGAATCATTTAATTTATTAATCTCACTCAAAAATTACATGGAAAACTTTAATGAAACAGCCCCTTTGCAACAAATACCTATTCAACACATATCAAAACTACATTATGCTTATGACATTCATAATGAAGTCTATCAATCATTCGACTCCATGCTTAATTGGATTGCGGAGTATGAAAATAATCACTACTCACCAATCGTGAAGTCTGTTATGAAATATATTCATCAACATTACACCAAAGAAATTTCATTAGACAGGTTAGCAAGACATGTTCAAACAAATCCATCTTATCTAAGTAGAATCTTTAAAGAACAAACTGGCTCAACAGTCAGTGATTGTATTGCCGAGTTACGTATTAATAAAGCTAAAGAGTTGCTTAAACACAATCAACTCAGAACCAAAGATGTTTCCTTAGCGGTAGGGTATGCGAATGAAAGATACTTCTCCCAAATATTCAAGAAATACACAGGAATGACACCAACAAAATTCAGAAAGCAAAAGTAAATATAATGAACGAAAAGTAAAATTTCATACATGTTACTAAAAGACCATGAACGATAAAGTTAAGGTAAGGTATTCAAGTTAATTTACTCAAAAATGAAAGGGGTTACATTATGAAGCGAATGCAGTGGAAGTTCATGGTACCGGTATTTATTTTATCTTTGATCCTATCGGCTTGTGGTGCAGATTCTGAAACAAAAGGAGAGGAAGAGAGTGAGGAAGGCAACGGTAAGGTAAACCTTCAAATCGCTATTGAAGCAACTGGTGATATTCCTGCAGAATTCCAAAAGCAGATTGATCGTTTTAATGAACAAAACGATGAAAATATATCAGTGAAAATTCGTACATTTAGTGGTGGCGACTCTTATAACCAAGCACTCATGGGACAAGTAGCTGGAGGCGTAGCTCCTGATATCTTTTTATTAGATGGAGGTCAAAGGACTAAAACATTCGCTGATTCTGATGCAATTCTTCCTTTATCCGAATTGGCGTCGAATCATAATCTTGATTTAAATAATTTTCAAGATACATTAATGGATGCCTTTAAAGTAGATGAAAAACTCTATGCTATACCTAAGGATTACAATACAACAGCACTTTTCTACCATAAAGACTTACTAAAAGAAGCAGGTGTCCAGCCACCAAAAACTTGGGAAGAACTTAGAAGTGCAGCGAAAAAGTTAACGACTGAAGACCGTTATGGGTTTGGAATCAATCCTCAAATCAATTACTTTTTACCATTTGTTGAATCAGCAGGTGCTAATGTTATTACATCCTCTGGACTTCAGAATGACGCTCTTAAGTCTGAGGAACATCAGAAAGCTTTAGAATATATGTCCACTCTATTTAATGAGGATAAGACAGCAGCCTCTCCGCAGATGGTAGGAGCTGGTTGGGATGGTGAAATGTTTGCGAACAAAAAAGTAGCTATGCTTTATGCAGGAAGCTGGGTAACAGGAGTCTTAGATGAAAATTCAAATGTTGGAGCGGTTCCGTTACCGGTTAAAGATGAAAAAGCTAGTATGCTTTATACAGCTGGTTGGGTAATATCTAAGAAATCTGAAAATCCAGAGGCAGCTATGAAACTAATTAAATTCTTATCTTCAGATGAAGAGCTTGTAAAAGGAAACAAAGCAGGTCTTATCGGTTTGCCACCAACCAAATCTGCAATGGATAAACTAGTGAAGGAAAAGAAAAATGATCCTTTCTTAGATGTGTACTCCAAAGTAGTTGAATATGGAACACCATTTGGATGGTTAAATCCTAAGTTCGTAGACGAATATAACAAGAAGATGGAAGTTCTAATGTATAAGCCAGGTGAGATAACTCCTGAAGAAGTAGCAAATCAACTTGCAAAATAAACGCAAACAGAGGTGAACATCATGTTTCAAACAATTTCTCCAAAAGATTGGGGTTATGAAAGACCTAATGATACTGGTAAAAACTATGTAAAAGAAGTAATAGGTTACTCCTATGACGATTTAGAGAAACGAGCTTCTAATGCAGTATATGAGTTTGTCGATCGTTTGTATAACGAAGAAGAAGGTGCCCTTCATCACTACTATCGTGGAGATATTCAATATACTTCAGAAATGGATAGTGGAAACTTTTTGATGGCCATCAACTATTTAACGATGTATGATCGCTTCCATGATGAGAAGATGCTGCAAAAGGCAGAAAATTGCTTTAAGTGGGCTTATGATAATTGGACGGAAACGCATCCGATGTTTACATGGCAAGGTGGCGTGAAAGACGGATTTAAGCCTAACGAATTGTATGTTAAATATACTGGTGATGCTTTCTGGCTTGCTTTAGCTTTGCTAAAAAGAACGAATAAAGAAGATTATCAATTTTATATTAAACAGTTTCATAATTTCATGAAACAGGCTAGAAAAGCGGGCTTCAAATACAAGTATGATACAAATACGTATCAGTGGACAGATACAGGATTCACGTGGAGAGGGTTTGGCTTCCCTGTTACAGCGTATCTTGAACTGTATGAACTAACAGGAGATAAGGCTTACGAAGAACACGCTATAGCTTGGGGAGAACATGGTTTAACTCTTCAAGAAGAGGATGGTGGTTTTTATTTAATAGATGGCCAGTTCTGGAATTCTGATTTAGTAGCTCCTGAATTGAGAGGGGTTGTATTCCTATATGAAATTACAAAAAATGAGAAGTTTCTAGTAGCAGCCAAAAGATTTGCGGATTGGCTTATAGAACATCAACGTGAAGATGGTGCTTGGCCAATTGGTATTGATGATGATGGAGAAGTATGTGCCCCTAACGTGGGACCAGGGGACATGCCGAACATTGCAATTAGTTTAATTCGTCTCCATCAGAACACGAATGAGCAATGTTATTTGGACTCTGCAATCTTAGCAGTTCAATACGGATTAGAAATGCAAGCAGTAGAAGACGGACGTTACCCTTATTATTTAGATGACCCTAATGTGAAATGGGGGTTTTGGTCCTGGGAACCGTTAAATGATTATTCATTGTCTGGAGACCAGAGTGTTCACCATGTTAGAGGGATACTTTTCTTAGCTGACTATATTGGAAGTCTTAAAAAATAATATGATTCTTGTATAAGTTTTTTAATAAAAGAAGAAGCAGGGCCCGGTTTAAGGGATCCCTGCTTCTTCTTTTTTATGTAGCTATAAATTTGTTTACCTAATGTCCCGTTATGTACTCTTAAATAAATCTTTTTGGTCAACGAATAACAGGTGCCTGTCACTACAAGAAAAATGAAACATATCCGCAGTGATTTTTCTTTCTACACCAATTCTAGTGTAATCCAAAGATATTTTCTGACTCATAGACACCAACCAATCGACTCCTAGCGATTACTAATACGAAGGAAACTAATTCGTTATAGTACAGGAGTCGATAAAAATGAACTATGTAAGTTTAGCAATCAAACATCAACCATTTAAAACCAAGGAAGAAATGAATCAAGCCATTATATCTCATATTGTAGAGCATGGTGGGCATTTGTCAGCTACAGATATCGAGATGATCCCTCTTTTGTCCAGATAAGCGTGTAAGTATCCAGGGGTGGCGTATCTCAAAAATGATACGATTGCCGATTTAATTGGGAGAAGCAGAAGAACGGTGATTCGCGTATTGAATAAGCTAGTCGAGTATTCCATTATTACCCGCATTGAAAATATGCGCCCTAACAGAGGTGGAAATGGGGCGAATTTGTATATTATTAACCCTTCTGTCACCCGGAATGTGTCACGTGGCCAGGAAGCTAAAAAAGCAGAAGCCTCAACGGATTTAGCTACAGAAATGCCAGACGAACCATTATCTTTTAAAAACATAATTAATAAAGAATTTAAAGAATCGTTACAGGTGGAAGGTTCTCACCTTAAGAACTCTTATCGAGAATTTAAAAAATTGGTCTACTGCTTTATTCCAGAAAAGCATTTTTTCTATCGTTTGTACCGTTCCTATAAAGCACAAATTAAGTCATTAGAAAACCTCTATGCTGAAGAAACCCTTCATGAGGTAGGCATTCATGCTTTGAAAGCGATGTTCTCTGCCATGAAGGTGAAAGAAGTACATAATCCTGTTGGTTATTTTAGTCGAGTGGTGAAACAAAAGTTAGATGATTTATATTTGGAGTCTTTGAGGGAAATGGAGGAGTCTGTAAATCCCTGCATTATGTAACTTTGTTCTTAAGAGATTACTGTAACTATGGTAGCAGATGAAGACTGCTACTATGCCAGTCTATAAAAGGAACAAAAGGGCGATGTTGCTGTAAGTATGTCATTATGCTTTGCAAATAGGAGAAAGGGGCCTGTGTTTCCCCCCCTAAATCAAAAGTGTTTCTAGTTCTTTAAGTAATATATTACATAGATATAATAAAACTTACTTGAGGTCACAAAATGTAAATAAATGTATTTATCGGGATTGTTAAGTGCGGAAAGAGGAAAATTTTCCTCTGATATAAGTGATTTTTAATAAAACAAGAAAATTTTTCGAAAAAATCCTTTACTTCTATATCTCAGTAAATTAGAATCGCTTATAAGAAAACGCTAACAAAAAAGGAGGAAGGAAAATGCAGCAGGTTAAAGATAAAATTACTGATTTTGAAATGGATTTCTTTAGTTTAGAAGGTAAAGTTGCGATGGTAACGGGAGGAAATTCAGGGTTAGGACAAGGATTCGCACTTGCGCTTGCGAAAGCAGGAGCAGACATATTCGCAGTAAGTATGAATGAAGATAATGACGAGACAAAAAACTTAATTGAAGCGGAAGGAGTAAACTATCATCTATCGATTGCTGATCTTACCGAGGATGGTGTTTGCAAGCAACTCGTTGATGAATGCATAGAGGTTTTTGGTAAGATTGATATTTTAATCAATAACGCAGGGATAAATATTATAGAGCCAGATGTTACAAAGTTTACTAGACCTCAGTGGGATAAGATGGTTTCGGTTAATTTAACAGCACCTTTTGAATTAGCTCATGAAGTCTCTAAACATATGATTCCTCAGCGAAGCGGTAAAATTATCAACACATGTTCCTTGTTTTCCTTCCTAGGAGGTCAATCAGGTCCAGCGTACGCTGCAACAAAGCACGGCTTAGCAGGCTTTACAAAAACGTATTGTGATGAACTAGGTCAGTTTAATATTCAAGTTAACGGTATAGCACCAGGTTACTTTGCAACAGAACTTTCGGCGAAAACCAGAGCTGATCCTGTTTCCAATCAAAGAATTTTAGACCACATCCCAGCAAATAGATGGGGAAATATTCTCGATTTAATGGGAACAATGGTGTTCTTATCATCCGATGCATCCAATTATGTTAATGGAACGCTTATAACTGTAGATGGTGGTTATCTAGTTCGATAGAAAAAACTATTAAATATGGAGGAGATTATTGTATGGACGCACAGACATTTGAAGGATTAAAGTCGATTATTTCAGAGGAACAAATCGTAACGAATAAGGAAGCCTTATATGATGCAACGGTCGATCGGTATAAAAAATATGCGAAAGTAAAAAATGCTCTGGATGTACCATCCCCAGTTTCCATCGTATATCCATACTCAACGGAGGAAGTAAAATCAATTCTAGCTTTTTGTAACGAGAACAATATCAACGTTATTTCTAGAAGTGGTAAAACAGGAACGGAAGGCGGATTAGAAAACTGGAAAGAGAAGTCAATTGTAGTAGACGGATCAAAGATGAACAATATTGTAAAATTAGATCCCTACAATATGCAAGCAACTGTTCAAACGGGGGTAGTATTACAAGATTTGGAAGACGAGTTGCGTAAATTAGGTTATACAACAGGACACTCTCCACAATCTAAACCTGTAGCACAAATGGGTGGATTGGTAGCCACCAGAAGTATTGGCCAATTTTCAACTTTATATGGGGCAATTGAAGATATGGTAGTTGGTCTGGAATGTGTATTTCCAGATGGGCAAATCTCTAAAATAAAGAACGTACCTAGACGATCTGGCGGTCCTGATATTCGCCATATTGCAATTGGAAATGAAGGAACCTTATGTTACATCACGGAAGTAACCGTGAAGATATTCAAATTCTATCCTGAAAATAACACATTTTATGGTTACTTAGTGGACGATATGGACTCAGGTCTCCAGATGCTTAGAGAGGTTATTGTAAATGGATTTAGACCTTCTGTTTCCCGGTTGTATTCAGAAGAGGATGCCAGACAACATTTTAGCCATTTTTATAAAGGAAAATGTGTCTTGATTTTCATGGTAGAAGGTCCAGAGGGAATTGTTAAAGCAACAAATGAGGCTATTGAGCAATCTGTAGATAAGTTCAGGTCTAGTGTTGTGGAAAAAGTAGATTCCTCCTTAATAGAAGAGTGGTTCAATAACTTAAATTGGGGCCAAGACAGGATAGATAAAGAGATCCAAGACATGATTGAAAATGATACCCATGATGGATATACCACAGAGGTTTCTGCTGATTGGGAAAACATTATTAAAATTTATAACAATGTTATGCATAGGATTAAAAATGAATTTGATCGAGTGGATGATTTAACGATGCTAGGTGGTCACTCCTCCCATAGTTATATTAACGGGACAAACATGTATTTCGTTTACAACTATACGATTAACTGTGCACCAGAGGATGAACTGCAAACCTATCACCATCCAATTCATGAAATTATTATCGAAGAAACATTAAAGTTAGGCGGTTCCATGTGCCACCACCATGGTATAGGAAAATATCGTTCAGAATGGACAAAAGAAGAGCATGGTTCTGCGTATTACATGCTAGAGAAATTGAAAGAAGCCTTTGATCCAAAAGGAATCATGAGTCACGGAACTATCTTCCCTAAGAAAGAAGAAATCGAGAAGTACATCAGAGATTAAATAAGGTAGCAACTATTAACTGAAACACTTATTGATTATCCCATAGAACCATATGAACGGAAGCTATTAATCTATGGAAATGCCTCCTTGGTGACAGAAGAATGAAAAATTCATTACATCTATTCCAGGGAGGCTCTAAATACAATACAAAAGCGAAGGGCAAGGTTATTAATTATATGATGAATAAAAGCTATATCATTGGAATTGATAATGGATCCCAGAGTACAAAAATAATCATCTTTGACATGGAAGGTAATGAAGTTGCTTTTGGTTCTTGTCCATTAAGAGACCCACTAACTCCCGAACCAGGAGTAGTTGTCCACCCAGATGATGACTTATGGGATAGTGTTTATACTGCTATGGAAAATTGCTTAGATAACTTCGAAGGTGATCCACAAGATATTAAAGGGATTGGATTATGCTCCATACGAAGCTGTCGAGTATTGCTCAAAGAAGATGGTTCATTAGCTCATCCAGTTATAAGTTGGATGGACGTTAGGTTGTCGGAAGCTTATAAGCACGAAGATGATCAGGTAAGCTATGTAACCACAACCTCAGGCTATTTAGGATTAAAGTTAACTGGTGAATTCAATGATACTGCAGGCAACTATGAAGTATCCTATTGGCCGTTAGATCGTAAAACACTAGATTGGACGGAAGATGACACCGTGATAGAAGCCAATGGTTTAAAGAGAGAAATGCTCTTTAATCTTGTGAAACCTGGTGAAAAACTAGGGTCTATTCGGAAGGAATTAGCAAATCATTTTGGTCTGAAGGAAGGCATACCTGTAGTAGCCACGGCGAATGATAAAGCCGTTGAGGTACTAGGTTCAGGTATTAAAGAAGAGAATTCCTGTATGATTTCATTAGGCACATTCATTTCTTCTATGATTTTACGAGAAAAGGATTATGAAAGCGCTAACAATTTTTTCCCGACTCTTTCTGCCATACCATTTAGGTACGTATATGAATCGAGTGGAATAAGAAGAGGGATGTGGACGGTTAGTTGGTTTAAGAAATTAATAGGGGAAGAGTTAGTAAAAAATGCATCAAATTCAGGACTTTCAGAAGAGGAATTTTTAAACCAGAAAGCTGAAGAGGTTCCCGTAGGTAGTGATGGACTTATTACAATCTTGGATTGGTTAACTAGTCCTGATACACCTTATCGTAAAGGTCTAATGATCGGCTTTGATGAACGACACACGAAGTATCATATCTATCGCTCTATTTTAGAAGCAATAGCGTTTAATATCAAAAACAATATAGATGAGATGTTAAATGAGATTGGATCAGAAATAAATGAGGTTGTTGTTACCGGTGGAGGAGCAAAGAGCGATGTAATTATGCAAATCATCTCAGATTTGTTTGGTTTGCCAGTACATCGCCGAAAAGGAAATAGTAGTGCATGCTTAGGCGCAGCTATTAGTGTATGTAATTATCTGGATATTTACCGTGATTTTTCTGAGGCTATCGATAACATGGTGGAAACAGATGCAACATTTACACCAGATGCAAATAACCACGCTTTTTATAACGAAATAAATAATAACGTTGTGAAGCACGTAAGGACGTACACGGATGAGATTCTGAAACTTTCGTATCCAATATTTAATAGGGAAGAGTGATAGTAATGCGTACAAATGATGTAAAAAGGTACTTTCAATTTGCTCTGATTGTTTTAGCAGGTGGCTCTATTTTTCCGCTTATTTATTTAAGAACAAACTACCAGGAAACGATTCTTGATGTATTTGGGATCACGTTACCTCAGTTAAATATTATCTTATCTGCGTTAGGAATTGCATATGTTGTTGGTTATTTCCCTAGTGGTTGGCTAGCCGATAGATTTTCAGCAAAGAAGTTACTTTCCATATCTCTTCTTGGTGTAGGATTAGGAGGAATTTGGTTTGCACAAGTTCCTAGCTATCCATACATGATAGCCATATTCTGCGTGTGGGGAATATTTTCTGTATTAACGTTTTGGTCGGCGCATATAAAGCTAGTTAAGCTAATTTCTAAAAAAGAAGAAGAAGGTAGACTCTTTGGTATTTTAGATGGTGGTAAAGGAGTGGTAGAAGCAGTATTAGCTAGTATTGCTGTAGCCATTTTCTCCGCAGTACTTGGATCAAGCACTGCAATTGGAGATAAAACAGATGCGCTTGTATCCGTTATTTATATGTATTCCTTAGTGTTAATTGTAGTTTCGATATTAATCATGATATTTGTAAATGTCGATGAACCTTCAGCTGAAGAAACGGTCAATGAAAATGAAGGAAAGAAAAAATCAAACGTAAGTCTAGAGGCATTCAAAAAGGTATTTGCTAACAGACTTGTAATACTACTTGGTTTTATCATTTTTATGGCCTATATAGTAGCATGGACGGTTTATTACGTAGGAGGGTTTTTACAGACGAATATTGGCATATCTGCTTCGGCCGTAGGAACTGTTACTGTAGTGATGCTTTGGATGAGACCTATTGGTGGTACTCTGGGTGGATTTTTAGGAGATAAATTTGGCAAAAGCTTTATTTTAACAATCTCCTTAATCCTTGCGACTGTTGCGTTATTTGTTACAGCATTGCTACCTTCTGGACTACCTCATATGTACTTCTATATATTGATCCTTTTAATCGGATTAGGGGTATATTCCATTAGAGGCCTATATTGGTCGCTTCTTGGAGACTGTAATATAGATAAGGAAGTACTTGGACTTTCTATAGGATTTGTTTCTCTAATTGGATATTTACCAGATATAGTGCTACCACTTGTTGTGAGTGGATTGATGAGTACCTTTGGGGATTCTGGTGGATATAATGCATACTTTATCTTTAGTGGTGTAGCAGGAATAGCAGCTATTATTTTCACAGTGATGTTTGGTATTAAAACGAAAAAGAACATGACAGTTACTCAAGAAGATGAAACCGCTTCCTTATAAGTATCGTGGTCGTTACATTTCGGTTTATAGGGTATAATATGCTAGTATAAAAGTTGTAGAAAAGTTAAATATGGTTTCAGTATTACCTTAAATGACACAAAGGTAAGGGTAGGTAAATGTTAAGTCTAAGTACAGGAAATTTAACCCAATTAGAAAAGAAAATACATGGTATATTGTCAGAAGAAATCACTACCAACAGTGAATTGAAAATTCTTGAGGCTGCAACATTGTGTCAGGTGTCATCATCGAAAATTTCAAAGCTCGTTCGTAAATTAGGTTTTGAAAATTTCAAGCAATACAAGTTGTATTTCAGTGGGCAAGCAGCTGATTTAGAAGTCAAAAAAAGATCCAGTGAAATCGAACGTTTGATCCAATTTTTAGAGGATTTTGATCAAAAAATGGTGGATAATTTTATTACTGTATTTAATAAATACAATAAAGTTATTCTATTTGGCTTAGGTCCCTCCCATATTAGTACGGAATATTTCGCGTATAAGCTTGCTACTGTAACAGATAAAAATATTTTCTCATCTCATGATGAAAATTATGTAAAACGCTTAGCAGATGAAGACACATTACTTATTGTATTCTCGGTAACAGGAACCTTTTCTTCATTTGAAAACTTATTCACTTCAGCTAAGATGAAGGGTTCTGGAATTATGTTGGTCTTAGAAGAACATATTAATACTCGAGATTCTAAGGCAGACTACATTTTTCACTTATCCAAATATAATCAAAGTGATAGCTTACAGGCCTTCGAAAAAACACGCACAGTATTCTTTATCTTTATGGAAGAGATTGTTGCAAAATTAGAACAACAGATATAGTAGATATAATAGTAATAAGATTTCCATCTTACCTATGATTATCCTATGGTTTTATCTCCAGCATATTGATTGCCGTCAAAACCATAGGGTAATTATTTTTTGGAAAAGTTATTCCCCTTAGCGTCTGACTCTCGCTATCTTGTATGTTGAATTTGCATTTTGTTTTGTTTTTTACTAGTTGAGTATTACAAAACATAGGGACGGTTCTCATGTTTGTTTATTACTTTACAAACACACATAATACCCTAAATCTCGCAATACCAGGTCCCCTGGCAAGAGGTAATCCATAATACGAATACGTGAAAAATGCTGAGTTTATTGGAGCACTGGTGCCTGAGAAGCATCATGATGAGGTGTTTTATGGGAATGCGAAGAAGCTATTTCCGAAGATTGATTATTTAATATAAAGTAAAAACGAGCTTACTTACGGGTAGGTTCGTTTTTACAAAGGATTTCTTGGCATATTCTACAGTTTAAGGGACGTCATACAATAAAAGGTTTATCACCTCTATTGGGTAAAACTCATATGTTAATGAGAGGTGATGAACATGGCGACGAGTAATGCAATTATTTATGTAGGGCAACTGGGTGCTGATACTTTCACCCAATCATTAAATGGTGTTCTGTACACAGAAGATCAAATTGGCTTTATGGCTGACCGAATTTTATGGACTCAAGGTCAAATCGGTGAAATGGCAGACAGAATTGTTTATGTTATTGAATTATCCCAGTTTAATACGATAAAAGCGATGTATATGGTTATGTCTATATCATTTCTTGGCTTTGACTCTACAATGAATAATATGTCAAAATACGCGATTACAGTTGACCCAGTAAATTATATTCCTTGGCTGTAATCATGAAGATTCACAATCTGCAGTTATCATTCTGCAGATTGTGATTTAATTCTTACAGTGTCCATTCATCCGAGGTACTCAATTTTTGTATCAATTCTTCCGGCTCTCCTGTATTTCCGTTTATTAGAAAGGTTTTGGTCAGGTAGTCTGTCGAAACTTCTACTTTCCAAAGGGGTAAGTGAGTTTGGTTGATTTCTTTGATTTCATATCTAGGTTTTTTTAATACATAACTTCGGTTAATTTGTTTATCCTGAACATCATAAATGTATTTGTTTAGTTCTTCTTTTGTGATGGTTGGCTGCTTTATACTCGAATTAGATACAGCTTTTGACACTAAAGGTGGAACACTTGATAGCAATCCTCGATAACCTGAAATCCCATCGATAAAGGCTAAATTAGGTTTTACTTTTGGAGAGAAAGGTTTCCTATCTGCTATAACAAGCATCCTTACAGTCCACATTGGATAATAGATTTTTTCTATATCTATTATTCCTTGTTTTAGTACCTCTGGATTGAGATGACGGTTCCATTTTAATGAGGGTTTTAAGCTTTTATACATGTGTTCCGGTAAATCTTGTTCTTTTATCTGTTCGTTTCCTAACACGCTGACTTCCATTTTTTCACCTTCTTAAGCCTGTACATTTGTATGATAATGATCTACTTGTAATTGTGTATCTTTTGATGGCGCTTGAGTCAATAAGCTAACACCAATTGTTAAGATAGCAGAAACAGGCGCAGAGACTAGGTGTTCTGAAACTAGTGCGAATGGAAGCATAGCCATAATAATAAAAGTAACCGTTCCTCCAACCATTCCAGCTAAAGCTCCTGCTGTGTTTGCACGTTTCCACCATAAACCAAGAACAAGGGGGAAGCCGAATGCAGATAACATAGCGCCACTTACCCATCCGACCATAACTGCTATTAATTGGGGAGGGTCTATAGCGAAAATAATACCTACAATACTAGCAAGAATCATCACTACAAATCCCATGCGAGTTACGGTTTTTTCAGTAGCATTTTTGTTTATGTGCTCTTTGTAAATATCATGAGAAATTCCGGCAGCTACAGCTAGAAGCATAGCATCTGCAGATGACATGATGGCAGCTAGCAATCCTGAAAGCATAACCCCGGCTAATATTGGAGGCATGTAATGTTCAATCACCTTTATAAATATCATATCCTGGTTACTTAAGGATTCTACAATACCTAGGCTCGCTCCAGCAGAAGCGATGAAAAAGCCAAAGATAAAAACGGTAACATAAAGTAAGCAGGCACCTAATGCAGACCTACGAGCAGTTTTTGCATCCTTTGCAGCAAAGTTCCTCATTACAGCAGAAGGGGAAACCACGCCAAACCATAAAAAAGCAATAAATAAACCAAAATAGGACATCCAAGGTTGAGTTACGGAACCGAACTGTGGATCAACATCTAGAGCATCTTGGATTAATGTACCCATTCCGCCATGATCCATTAAGATAATGATGGTTAGGATAAACATTCCAATCACCATAACAGCACCTTGAATTAAATCTGTATATGTAATCGCCCACATACCACCTAAAGCGGCATATAAGGTAAAACCTATTCCTAATACAATGACCGCAGTTACATAATCAATACCTAAAACATAAGATCCAATTAGACCTGAAGCTGTCAGTTGAGGAATCATATAGAATGTCATGCAAAATACCACAATTATAGCAGATACAATTTGTACTGACTTGCCGTATCTATGCTTGAAAAATTCAGGAAGTGTTTTAACTCCAGATCTTCTGATTTGTCCTGAAATTAGAAACATAGCAAAAGAAGGGATGGCAACTGCGCCAAATCCATACGCTAATAGAAATGGAACTCCCAGAGCTACTCCAGAACCAACCGCCCCCATTAATGAACTTGAGCTTGCCACAGCCGCAAAAAAGGCAAATGATCCTACGAAACTATTTATTTTACTACCAGCTGTCCAATAGTCTCCTTCAGAGGAATGGGCTCTTTTTGCGAAAAATATTCCAATAATAGTCATAATAACTAAATATATTCCAAGTATTGTTGCTTCCATTATTTGCACCGTTCTTCACTCCCTTTTATCAGATTAATGTCTTTCTTTTTTCTCCATCCAGATGACGTATATAATGGTTAAAGTTAGCCAGATAAAAAAGCAGGCAAACATCCCCCAACCTACTAGGGAGATCCCTGCGATAAAGGTTTCAGTTGGCCACCAAATAAAAAACAATAGTGCTATGGTAGATAATATAGTTACCATAACAATTCCAGGATCTTTCCATTTCTGTTTTGTTAAATTTTTCATTTGTAATTCTTCTCTCTTTCCTACTTATATAGCTTTTCATAAATAGACTTAGTTACTATTAAGTCAAAAATGGCTGCTCCAACTGATTTAAATAGAATTGTCTTATTTTCTGGGGAGCTTGGAAAATGCTCTTCTGTAATAATTGTTTCCAGGTTTAATGATTCTTCTAAGTTAGGTTTTAAGTCTTTTGCACGTATCATATCTCCAGATTCATGGAGTGCTGAATTAAAATCAACATACACTTCATCCGCTTCCTGCAATACTTGATCCGTAATTTCTTGCATATCAGGTCTAAACGATCCAACTCCTACTATTAACTTTCCCTTCCAGTCTAAGGGGCTGAGTTCAGGCAAAACAGGTTGTGGAGATGTTGTAGCTGTCACGATAATATCTGACTGTTTGACCAAATCTTCTATGGAAGAGACATGAAAATGAACGTTTGGGAACTCTTTTTCTGCTTTTAATTTAAATTGATCTGCTTTTTCTTTTGTTCGGTTAAAGATATGAACTTCCTCAATATCTCTTGCGACCATAGCCGACTGCATATGACTCCAACCTTGAGTTCCAGTTCCAATTATCCCAAGAGTTTTAGCATCGTTTTTTGCGAGATATTTCATTCCAAGCCCTCCTAATGCTCCTGTACGAAGGGAAGTAATAGCGATTCCATCACACATGAACAAAGGAACCATAGTTTCTCGGTCATAAAGAATCATAAGACTATGGATTGTATCTTTTCCCTTACTAGAGTTATTAGGAGCTACTCCTACTAATTTTGTAGAATAATAGTTTCCATAAAAAGCAGGCATTAGCAAAGCGGTATTTTTTCCATCCTCAACATGCATGCGATCAGGAGATATGTAAGAGTCCTCCTTGTAATTGTGAAAGTCTTCGATTGACTTCATGGCTTCTTTCATTGAATATCCCTTATTAATATCATTTGCTGAAATAACTTCCATTTGGTATGCTCCTTTCTATCACTGAAAATATTAGCAGATTATTTAGAATTGTTAAACAATTCAAACATTTTGTTGTTATGTCCAAATTTAGCTTTATTTCAGTGTTTATAAGCACTGTTGTGTAGTAAGCACAAATATTTTTTGTAATTTTGTGATTGAAACACAATGCTTGATGTAAGAAATAAAAGCATGTGTATTGTTCTTATAATGATATGGGTACCCCCAAAGTAGTTGAAGTGGCATTTATATGGATTTTTGATTTTCTTTATTAACTTTTGCAGTCCCCTTTTTATATTTTCCTTTCCATCTTTTCGTAATTAATACAAAAAAAGAAGCAGGCTCCCAGTAAGGGATTCCTGCTTCTTTTTCATTTTGGCTATGTTAAAGCTTGTTGTTGATATAGCGAAAGGAGATTTACAGACTTCGTTCTTATTCGATAAACGCACCATTATATTGAAGACTCAAAATCGAGATATTTGGGATAGTGGAAATGTTGAGTGGGCTGGAATTAGCTCGCTTTCCCTTCATCTACACGATAGCAAAGGTGGTCGGGGAAATGGGGAGACTACCGCGGAAAAACGGGCTGTAGAGACCCCGCAGAGAGGGGACCGAACGAGGAGGCTCTGTTAGTCAACAAGGAAGTTCAACTAAGAACGCCACATCGTGTGGCAACGTTGAACGACCCCACGTCGTGTGAGGCCGCAGGAAAGGGACCTATTTCCCCGACCACCTTTCCACTACCTTAAAGCAACGGAAACGTTAAAATCCTTATTCAAGATTATGCCTCTTATCTTGAATAAAGGTGCCACCATAATTAGTTGATTCAAAGATCAACATTAAACTTTAACAGAGCCTTCATTTTAAAAAGAGGTCCGTTTAAGGGCTCCTTTACTATTTTTAGTGGGGTTCAAGTAAATAACGTTAATAATCTACCTCTTCATCTCACTCATAATCCCCTTTACTCTTCATCTCCCTACTAGCACCCAATGCTATTTCAATCAATCACACTAATCATTTGTTTTTCGTATAAGGTCTTAATACTTGGGTTAACTTGTTCTGTGATGAGGTAGGTCAAGTTATCTGCCGGGCAGACGATGTGGTTAGAAGCGGTATCCAATTTATCAGCCGTAACCATTCCTATAATTTCAGTAGAAATAGATGCCATTTTCCTTTTTACTGAGGCTTCTTCCAAACTTGGAACGCTAATCCCTATTTGAGGATCTATTTTATATATTCCCATAATATATAGATCTGCTCTCATGTTATTTAATGTTTCAGTAGTCTCTATTCCTAAGTTGACCATTGATTGCTTAAATAAAGTACCGCCAATCATGATAACTTCAACTTCAATGTGATTCGAAAGTGCCATAGCGATAGGGGGGCTGTTCGTGATGACAGTTCCTCGTAAAGTTAAAGGTAGCTGTTGTACCAATTGTAAGTTCGTTGTTCCCCCGTCTATTAATATCACCATATCGTCTTTAATGAAGTCTAAGGCTTTAGTGGCTAAGCTCGTTTTTGTTTCATTATACATTTCCTGTCTAGTAGAAAAATCCTCGACTGGTGGTCCTTTTCGCAATGCTCCGCTATGTACTCTTTTAATAAACCCCTGGTGATCTAACTCTTTTAAGTCTCTACGGATCGTATCCTCTGAAACAGATAATCGTTTGCTTAAGTCACTGGCAATGACTTTGTGCTCTTCATTTAGTATATCAACGATTTTTTGTTGTCTTTCTTGTTTAAGCATAGACTTATACTCCTCTTTTCATTTCCTAAATTGTATCATATTGTACTGATAAGTAAAATTAATCCATGCACTAATCGGCAAAAAAGTGCAAAAACATGCTTTACATTTTAGTGAAAACGCATTAATATGGAATTACACGCAAAGATAAAGACAAAAGGAGGCAGAAACATGCAAAACCATGTAACGATTGCTCCCTCAATTATGTGCGCTGATTTATGTAATTTAGAGAAGAGCATTAAAGAAATCGAAAGCGCAGGGCTTGATACATTACACATTGATGTTATTGATGGTTCGTTTAGTCCAAGCATGCCACTCGGGCTTTCTACTATTGAGCAGTTAAGAAAAATTACCAACATGAACTTTGATGTTCATATTATGTCTAACGATAATGAGTTTTTTATACAAGAGATGCTGAAAATTGGGGTTGAACAAATAACCTTCCACCTTGAGACGACGAAGCATGTTGATCGCTATATCAATATGATTAGAAAGCACGATACCAAAGTTGGAATTGCACTTAATCCAGCAACGCCTTTATCTGCTTTAGATTATGTGTTACCTCAGTGCGATACTGTTTTACTCATGTTAATTAATCCTGGCTTTGCCTCTGATAAAGGGGAAGCGCAAGTGCCATATGCAACGAAGAAAGTAGAGGATTTATACAATTTAATTCAATCTAAAGGTTTAGATACAAGCATAGAAGTGGATGGACGTGTTTCTCTAGAAACGATTCCTAAACTAGTAAACGCCGGTGCAGATATGTTGGTTGCTGGTAGTACAAGCTTATATGCAAAAGGTCAAAGCTTAGCAGAAAACAAAAAGACAGTGGAAAATCTTATTGAAGAAGGCTTAAATGAGGAGGTAAAATTAAATGGCTAATTATCAAAATGCTACGAATATCATTACGGATGAACTGACAGCAACGTTATCCAATATTAACGACAATGAGGTAGAACAGTTGTTAAAGGAGATCGAAAAAGCGGATAAAGTATTTTTCGTCGGAGTAGGAAGAGTTCTTTTATCCTTGAAATCAATTGCCAAAAGGCTTGCTCACCTTGGAGTTAACACCTATGTGGTTGGCCAAACAACGGAACCAGCTATAACGGAAAATGATTTACTAATCGTAGGTTCTGGTAGTGGGGAAACAGCTTTTCCATTAATTATTGCACAGAAGGCAAAGCAATATGGTGCGTCTGTTGCCCATATAGGTTCAAATCCGAATAGTTCCATGTCTGAATATGCGGATGTATCCGTTCGAATTCCTGCTAGTTCAAAAATAGATACGCCGGAAGAAGTACACTCTGTACAACCAATGAAGAGTTTATTCGAACAAAGCTTATTACTATTGGGAGATACGATCGCACTCATGATGGTTAAAGAGAGAAACATTGAAATAGAGTCTCTTTGGGAATATCATGCGAATTTAGAATAAAAAGAGGTCATATGTAGAGACGACGGTTCGAGAAAAGGAGGGAATCAAATGAAAGCGCTCCATTTTGGCGGAGGAAATATTGGACGAGGCTTAATAGGGTATGTGCTGCATCAGAATGGATTTGAAATATGTTTTGTTGATGCAAACCAACAAGTAGTCGATGATATTAACCATTACAATAATTATGTAGTAAAAACACTAGATGAGGAAAGTACCGTCGAGACTATTTCCCCTGCCCGGGCGCTGCATGTCAGCTCCCAATCAGATGTAATCAATAAAATCATCGAATCTGACATGATTACCACATCGGTAGGAGTGAATAACTTACCGAAGGTTGCGCCTATCATTGCGGAAGGTCTATTAGAAAGAATTCGTTTGAAGGAAAAGAAAATCGATATTATCGCAAACGAAAACGCAATCAATGCTACTTCTACACTAAGAGAAGAGATTGAAAAGAATGTTTCGGAGCGGGAAATGGAGACAATTCAATCCTATGTTGGATTTCCCAATTCAGCTATTGACCGTCTTTCCCTTTCAGAAGAAAGGAATGGAAGGGACGTTGCAGTTGTAGAACCGTACTATGAATGGGTGGTTGATCAATCTGAACTGGTTAATCCAGAAATATCTTCCCTAGAAAATGTAACGTATGTCGAAAGTCTAACACCATATATAGAACGAAAATTATTTTTGGTTAACTTAGGACATGCTACTACAGCGTATCTGGCATTTTTAGAGGGATATAAAACCATTCAAAGTGCACTAAAGGATTCGCGGATGGAGAAGTACCTGAGGGCAACGCTTAATGAGGTTAGTCGTTATTTTGTTCAAACGTACCATGTTCCGAATGATGAAATGACTGAATTTATAGAGGAAACGATAAAACGTTTTAAAAATGAACAAATAAGTGATGATATTTTTCGAGTGGGTAGGGCCCCAATCAGGAAACTCGGTTATAATGAGAGGCTGGTTAAGCCACTTAGAAGCATTTATGAGTTAGCCTTGCCGATCGAAAACGTAACAACAGCAATAGCGGCAGGTTTTCTATTCGATAATCCTGATGATGAAGAGTCTGTCCAGGTTCAAATATTCATTAAGGAGCATGGAATAGAGGAAGCAATCTCTCACTTCACACAAATTGAGGACACGGCAATAAAGACGAAGATAAAAAATAATTATGAGCGATTAAAACAATGAAACGCATTAGGAAGCTTGAGCGAAAGGTGATGGTACTATGTTAGGTGAACATTTAAAAGGAAATGTACGTTTTCTAGAGTCCGTAAATTCATGGGAAGAGGCGATCCGAGAGTCAGCTTCTCCATTGCTAGAAAATGGTTCTATTACTTCTAAGTATGTTGATGATATGATTCAAAATGTAAATACAAATGGACCTTATATCGTAGTGGTTCCGGAGTTTGCCATGCCACATGCGAAAAATGAGAACAGCGTAGAGAAAACAGGGATCTCCTTTATGCAATTGCAAGACCCTGTAATGTTCCCGGATGACAAAGAGGTGAAGGTTCTATTTACGCTAGCTGCTGAGGACAGCACTGGTCACTTGGATTTAATATCTGATTTGTCCGCTGCATTAATGGAAGAAGAAGTTAGAGATAAACTGAAAGAAGCTAAGAGTGAGAAGGAAATTATAGATTTAATAAACTCGGTTGAGTAGTTTTTGGGATAAGGACATTATATTTTTTGATTCTAATTTACTGAACAATGAGAAAGGTGTGAAAAATATGTCTACTACAGCGAATACAGCTAACATGGGTGGAGGGAATAATTCCCCATCCATCCGTGCAAAAGTTCAAGCTTTTGGTGGGTTTTTGACGAATATGGTGTTGCCGAATATTGGCGCCTTCATAGCTTGGGGACTTTTAACAGCGTTGTTCATCCCGTCAGGTTGGATGCCGAATGAGGAACTCGCCAAAATCGTTGGCCCAGCAATCAATTTCTTGCTACCGTTGCTGCTAGCTATTACGGGCGGTCGCATGGTAGGAGGCCAACGTGGGGCTGTAATGGGCGCGATTGGTGCAATTGGATTGATCGTAGGGGCAGATATACCAATGTTCTTAGGAGCAATGGTGATTGGTCCACTAGGTGGCTTGATTATTAAGAAGTTTGACAGTCTTCTTGAAAATAGAATCCCTGCTGGGTTCGAAATGATTGTGAATAACTTCTCTCTCGGAATCTTAGGCTTTTTATTAATGATAGTATCTTTCGAATTTATTGGTCCGGTTATTGAAGCCGCAAATAATGGTATAACGGTAGCCATTGAAGCATTAGTAGCTACGGGACTATTGCCTTTGCTTTCTCTTATCAATGAGCCAGCTAAGGTGTTGTTTTTAAACAACGTAATCGACCAAGGTATCTATTATCCTTTAGGCATGCAAGCAGCTGCTGAACAAGGGAAGTCCATTTACTTTACGGTCGCTTCAAACCCAGGCCCAGGATTAGGGTTATTACTAGCATTTACGTTCTTTGGTGGTAAGACATCTAGACGAACGGCTCCAGGTGCAATGATTATTCATTTCTTAGGCGGTATTCACGAACTTTATTTTCCATACGTATTAATGAAACCCCTTACAATTATTGGAATGATTGGTGGAGGTATGACAGGGATTGCGGTGTTCGAATTATTTGACGCAGGCCTTGTTGCAGGACCAAGTCCAGGCTCTATCTTTGCCTATCTAGGTTTAACACCTAAGGGTAGCTTTGTTGGAATCATTGCTGGTGTCTTAGCTGCCGCCGGAGTAACATTCCTAATCACCTCACTTATCTTGAAAATGGATAAGAATACAGAGGAGACTGAAGAAGAAAATCTAAATGAACATATTGAAAAATCCAAAGCAATGAAACAAGAAGGGAAGCAAGTATCTGCAGCTAGCGAACAAAATACTACTGAGATCGAAAAGATATCCTTCGCGTGTGATGCAGGTGCAGGAAGTAGTGCAATGGGTGCAACAGCATTCAGGAAAAAGCTGCACAAGAAAGGAATAGAGGGCATCGAAGTAAAACACTATCGAATAGAAGATGTACCGGAAGATTCAAATATCGTGGTGGTTCATAAGGATCTATTGGATAGAGCGAAGATAGCTCATAGTGATAAGGAGATTATTACGATAGAGAACTTCCTAGATGACCCTAACCTTCAAGAGCTGTTGGAGAGACTAGAGAATTTGAGCAAATGATAAAAGTGAGATGGGGGGACAGGTCCCTCATCTCATTTTTGTGTGCCTGACCCCCGCTGCGTTAATGCTTTAGCAGAGCGGGGTCAGGCACCATTTTTAAGTGAGACGAGGGACCTGTCCCTGCGTCTCATGATTTAGCCTTTTCGATATCTTAATACTTTCACGATTTCCATCATAATAACGGCTCCGAGCGCAAGGCCTGTCGCAATGCCCCAATCGGTTAATCCAAATGCGGCTGGGATGTGAAATACATCGCGGGCAAATGGTAAAACAGTAATGCCATATAAGACGAATCCAAGAGCTACAGCACCAACCACGTATTTGTTACTGAACAATCCGATGCTGATCGCTGATTGTGTATTGGATCGTGTGGCAAAGGTTTGGAGTGTTCTGGATAAAATCAAGGTCGTAAAGGCCATCGCGACACCCATTTCATTGGAGTGACTCAAGCCGATATAGAATGAGCTCGTAACAGCGATTGCAATCAACAGCCCTCTTGTTAAGACAGCCTGTATCGTTTGGCCTGCAAAGATTCCTTCATCCGTGGGGCGTGGTTTTCGTTCCATGACGTTTGGTTCAGATTTCTCAACGCCTAGTGCAATAGCAGGCAGGGAGTCATTTACAAGGTTAATAAATAACAATTGCAGGGCCGTAAATGGATTCGGCAGATTGAAGATTACTGCATATAGAATGGTCAGAATCGCTCCTAAATTTCCTGCAAATAAGTAGCTAATTGCTTTTTTTATATTGTCATAAACTGTGCGGCCCACTTGAACAGCATTGACGATGGAGACGAAGTTATCATCGGTCAGAATCATAGCCGAAGCATCTTTGGCCACTTCGGTGCCGCTTCCCATGGCGATGCCAATGTCTGCTTGCTTAAGAGCCGGCGCATCGTTGACCCCGTCTCCTGTCATTGCGGTAACAGCGTTGCGATTTTGCCACGCTCGGACAATACGGATTTTATTTTCTGGGGAAACGCGTGCATATATCGAAATCTTGTCCAGTTTCTGTTCTAATTCTTCCGCCGACATGGTATCCAGTTCTTTCCCTGTAACGGCAATATCCTCTTCATCCATTAAGCCGATCTGTCGACCAATCGCTTGAGCTGTTGTTTTGTGATCTCCTGTAATCATAATGGGGCGAATGCCTGCTTTTTTTGCTTGTGCAATTGAACCAAATACCTCTTCACGAGGAGGGTCCATCATCGCCGTTAATCCAACAAGTACGAAGTCATGTTCGTCTTCATGTCGCAGTTCTGTTGTTCCTTCTGTTACTCGTTTGTAAGCATAGGCAAGCCCTCGTAACGCCTGGTTCGAAAACTCCTCATTTGCTTTTTCAAAACGATTGAGCATATTTTCTGTTAATGGATGTTCTTCTCCGTTGACTAGCACATAACTCGCGCGTTGAAACATTACGTCAGGGCCACCCTTAACCAACATCATGGGACTGTCCTCCATCTGATGAAGCGTTGACATTAGCTTACGATCAGAATCAAATGGCAATTCAGCTATACGAGGATACCGGTCTCGTAAGGATTGATATCCGTCTGTATGCTGGTTGGCAAAATGAATGAGAGCCACTTCAGTTGGGTCACCTACCTCCTGGTTGTCCTGATTGATGTAAGAATCATTACAGAGGGTACCGATTTGGACGAGCAGATGCTCAGCTTGATCCCAGTCTGCTTCGTCTTCTGGTAGGTGCTCCCTGTTATGTAAAGGTAAGAAGTGATCAGTCACCGTCATTTTATTTTGGGTCAAGGTTCCCGTCTTGTCTGTACATATAATACTGGTTGACCCCAATGTCTCCACAGCCGGCAGTTTACGGATAATGGCATGCTGGTTGGCCATTTTGTTGGTTCCGACCGAAAGTACGATCGTCACGATGGACTGTAGCGCTTCGGGTATCGCTGCCACAGCAATGGCGACCGAGAACATTAGGGCATTTATTAAGGCGGAGGTCGTGTCAGCTTGTCCATCACCAAACCAGATTCGCGCTGCTTGAACAGCAAAAATTAGTACACAAAGAAGGAGTATCGCAAGGCCAAGCTTCTTACTGAAATCATTTAACTTCCGTTGTAAGGGGGTCTCTTTTTGCTCTGCTGTAGAGAGCATATCGGCAATTTTCCCAACTTCTGTATTTTCGGCTGTACCTGTGACGACATACTCACCGCGCCCATACACCACCAGGGAACTGCTGAATACCATATTCCGCTGATCCCCAAGTGCAACCTCTTCTTCAATGACTTCAGAAGTTTTCTCGACGGCTTCTGATTCACCCGTGAGCATTCCTTCATTCACTTTTAAGGAGCCACTTTTCAAAACACGTCCATCCGCCGGAACGTAATCCCCTGCTTCGAGATAGACCACATCCCCCTGGACAATCCCCCTTGCTTCAATGGTTTGCTTTTTCCTGTCGCGAATCACATTAGCGCTAGGGGCGGACATGTCTTTCAAGGCTTCAAGTGAACTTTCTGCTTTCCTGGTCTGCACGACACTAATGATCGAGTTGATCAGCAGGACAAGGAAAATAATCAACGATTCCACGAGTTCGCCAATGATGATTTGCACGCCGGCTGCTGCGAGAAGCACCACTACCATTGGGTCTTTGAACGTCTCGATAAAGAGTTTCCACGTAGGCACTCTTTCTTTATCTTTCAGTTCATTATACCCATCACGCTGTAACAGGGATTGAACTTGCTCACTGGATAACCCTTGTTCAGTGGAATCGACTGCTTTTACTACATCTGCTGTACTCCGTTGATAAAATTCCATCTTCATCCTCCTTGCTTATGAGTCAGATTCTTCTTCGGTCTTCTTTTCTTTAGAAGTGACTAAAAGCTTATCCACAAGTACATGATCCATATCCACTACTTCCAATTGAAACGTCTCCAAATCAAGGGTATCTCCTTTTTGGGGAGTGTGACCTAATTCATTGGTGATTAATCCACCAAGCGTATGAAAAGCGGTATCGTCCATATGTTTGTCTTCTAATGCAAAATAACGGAGAAAGGTATCAATCGATAGCTGACCATCCACCAACCAGGATGTTTCATCGTATTGTGCGATTTTTACTTCTTCTTGCTGGCTGACAGCATCGGGTATGTCACCAACAATGACCTGCATGAAATCATAAAGGGTTACAAAACCTTCTACACCCCCGTATTCATCTACTACAACAGCTTCGTGATAACCATAGGCTTTCAACGTTTCTAAGGCTTGAAAGACCTTTACATGTTCAGGGAGCACGAAGGCTTCTTCAATACAATCCTCAATCAAAAAATCCTCCCCATTGAAAAGCTTTTCAAACACACGATTCGTATAGATCATGCCGAGAAAATGGTCCAGGCTTCCTTTCCCTACAGGAAACCGGGAATGGTCACTTTTACTAATCAATTGCATATTCTCTTCGATGTCACTTTCCACATCGATCCAGGTTAATTGAGTTCTTGGCACCAAAATATTGCTCAGCCGTAGATCTCCCATGTTAAAGATCTGGTCTACCATTTCATGTTCGATTTGTTCGATCGTGCCACTATGTACACCTTGTTCGACCATGTGTTGAATTTCTTCTTCTGTTACATCAGGCTCCTTGGATGTATGTACGCCGAGGATGTTCAGGGTGGTAGTAGTGGAACGGTTCAACACCCAAATAATTGGTTTGCCCACTTTGGAAAAGAAATACATTGGCTTTGCCACTGCAACCGCCACTTTCTCTGGATGTTTGAGTCCGATTTGCTTCGGGGTCAGCTCCCCAATCACCAGGGTTAGAAAGGTTGTGAGCCCTACTACTACTACCATGCTTATTTCGTTACTCCATGGCCGCAATACTGAAAAGCGATCCAAATATAGCGCCAAATCATCCGCAATCGCGGCCCCACCAAACGCACCGGCCATGATTCCAATTAACGTAATGCCAATTTGAATGGTGGAAAGAAGGTCTTCAGAGTGTTCGGATAAATATAGAGCCGTGCTTGCTCTTTTATGCCCTTCTTTTTCTAATTGCTGCAATCTACTTTTTCTGGACGTCACAATCCCAATTTCAGTCATTGCAAAAACGCCATTTAATACCATTAATAACAACAGAATGACAACGGATATGATGATATGATCCATTCCTACCCCTTTCCCTTAATCCCGTTTCCACACAAGTACCATCATGACTTGGTCTATTCTCTCCAGAGAACCTCAACGGTTTTGAAGGTGAGCATTGTTTCTTATACATATATTTTGCCATAATAAACGATATTTTCCTACTTAGATTAGTTGGGATGAGATAGGGGAAGTGGGATGGGGGGACAGGTCCCTCATCTCACTATAAAATGAGACGAGGGACCTGTCCCTGCGTCTCATTTAATAAGCACCTTCTGAATAGGTTAATTCATAGCTGTGCGTATAGATTTCAAATATGATGCCGAATGGATCTTCGACGTAAACCATTTTGAAAGGTTTCTCCCCAGGGTAATACTCACGGATTGGCATGCGCTGTTTACCGCCGTGTTGTTTGATTTTTTCAACGAGTCCTTCGATGTCAGGGTCTTGGATGCAGAAATGGAATAGGCCTGTTTTCCAGTATTCGAAATGATTTTCAGGTTGTTCATTTTCCGGAAACTCAAACAGTTCCACACCAATTCTGTCCCCAGTAGAAAGGTGTGCAATTCGGAATCTCTCCCAACCGTCTCCGAAAACGTCTCGACACATCTGGCCGATTGGCGTGTCATCATTTTTTACCTCAGATGGTTCCATGATGACGTACCAGCCTAACACCTCTGTGTAAAATGTTACTGCCTCCTCCAAGTTTGGTACAGACAGTCCAATATGAGAAAAAGCTCTTGGGTATGTTAGCATAATTTGTATCCTCCTTCACAAAAAAGTTAACCTCAATTGCAGCTTTATTATACGAAACAATATATAGTCATGTAAGAATGCACTTTTTTGTAAGACACTAACCTATAGGTAAGAAAGGATGGTGACCTATGGATGCTCCTGTGAATGATGAAGGAAAGTTGAACTGTTCGATTGAATATACATTGAGGAAAATCGGTGGTAAGTGGAAAACAGTTATCTTATGGCATTTAGGCACGGAAGGGACTTTCCGATACAATGAAATGAGGGGTATGCTTCCTGGAGTTACGCATAAAGTGTTGAGTCATCAATTAAAAGAGCTCGAAGAAGATGGATTCATTCATCGTGAACAGTACAACACAATACCTCCAAAAGTGGAGTATTCGATTACGGAACACGGAATGACGATAATGCCTATCTTGCAGCAAATGCATAAATGGGGAACGGAACATGGAGATTTTTAAAATGGGATGGGGGGGACAGGTCCCTCATCTCACTATAAAATGAGACGAGGAACCTGTCCCCTCATCCCATCCCCTCATCCCACAAAAAAAGAGGGACAAGTAATCTGTCCCTCTTAATCTTATTAATAGTAGCAGACAGCGCCTACTATGATTAATAAGATAAACAATACAACGATTAATACAAAGGTGTCATTGTTTCGACCAGGACCATAGCCATAAGCAGGGGAAACATAAGATGGTTGTGGAGGCATATTCGCGCCCATAGTATGTGGTGCATTTACGTTAGCATACATGTTTATACTTCCTTTCGTTTGGTTGTTTTCACTACATTATACGCACCTAGGTTAAACATGAGCCCGTCAACCTACAAATTGGGTGTATATCACGACGGATGTCAGATTCGCCGAGTTCCTTTTAGTAGATAACGTAGATAATGTGACGAAGATATAGAAGTTATATTGTGGTGTATCACAAACAGTGACATCTTTTGAACATTGTAGTCTCTTTGCTGGTACGCAAATTTCTCTAAACTCTCTTGGGAAAGTCTTGTGACGGAACGGGTTAAATAAGCTGACTGCTTACTTCTTGGCCGTCTTTTTTCATTTAGAAATTGTATGATTTCTTCAGCAGTCTCTATTCCAATGCCGTGTCCAAAAAATTTTCCTCCAGTCATAGCGATGGCATTTTCGCCTCTATAACTAGAATTCTCCTGGCTGAAGTCAGGGTTACTAAAATACACCACATCCCCAGGTAAATAATGATTCGCATAAAACGTATATAGACCTAGGTCAGGATCAGTGTGCCAACTATACAAATAAAGGTTTGGAAAATAGGCATTAAACATGGAAGTGCCAATACTATTTAACATGGCATGATAAAAGTTGATCACACTCGCTGTCGCACATTCAAATGCATAAAGGCTGCTGTTTTCAGAAAAAATATCTCGTATGGCATCAGATGGAAGAACATAGGGTTTTATTAGGAATCCGCCTGCTGGCGTCAAATTCCAGTAAGTAAGGTTGCATGTAGCATAGGCAAATCCTTCAAATGAAACATCGCTTTCATTCATGTCTTTTGCGCTCTCCATCATATTTTTTCGAAATGTAATATCAAATAACAATGATTGTATGGAAGGATAAGCATATAATTCACCAACGTTTTGCATTTGTTGAAGTATCTCTTTTTCCATCCTTCCAACATTCAATGATTCTGTTATTTGGAAAGGATTCCCTGATACTTGTAACATGGAAATTCCCCATTTCAAGCTTTTTATTGGTACCTATCCTATTCGGGGGTTGGCTTAAAGATGTGTTGTTTGCTTATACGTCAGTCATTTCATCAAACGTCGTAGATCTTTTCTCTCCCAAAAACCTACCTCATCCCACCCAAATCTAGTAAAATAATAGTGGGACGGAGGGACAGGTTCCTCATCCCACCCAAATCTAGTAAAATAATAGTGGGACGGAGGGACAGGTTCCTCATCCCACTTTATGAGACAAGGAACCTGTCCCCCCGTCTCAAATGAAACGTTTTTTAACTTCAACCGTATATAGAGAATAGAGAAAAAGGAGGAATTGTATTGGACAGCGAAACGAGTAATGTCAGGGGAATGTCCTCTGCTCGAAAAAAGAAATGGAATAGATTTGGAGGCTGGTTTGGTAAAGGTGCAATGATTTTATTTGTGCTTTTGATACTTGCTCTCTTGTCCTTCAACTGGATTACAGACTACATATGGATGGGGACAGTAGGGTATCAAGAGTCCTACATGACGATTCTCACAAGTAAGTTGATGCTCGGAGTCGTTGGCTTTATTGTGTTTTCGATTTTTTCATATATCATGTTCAGTTGGGTTCGAAGAGTATATGTTGGATATTTTACCAACGAGCAGTTACCAGGAGTTGTCACCAGTAAGAAGCTAAGTCGTCTGTTGTTGCTGCTCATTTCCTTGATTATCGGATTTTTCGGAAGTTCGATTGTTCAAGGAGTGGGTTGGGAGCCGTGGCTCAAGTTTCTTAACTATGAATCGTTCGGTGTAAATGATCCCCATTTCAATCGGGATGTATCATTTTATATGTTCGTTCTTCCTTTCATAGAGTTCGTGCTTTCGACAGTGCTTGGTCTGGCTATCTTTTTCTTGTTAGTGGAAGTGGGACTTTATTCCGTCTTCCAAATGTATCGCATGAGCCGATCTGCACAGGTCCACATGGGTGTGACGCTTGCTACCATTGGTGTATTATTGGCGGCGCAACACGTCCTTCAACCGTTTCATTCGTTGCTTACGAATCGGGTGAACGTGGCTCAGGAAAGCGTCGTGTATGGCTTGAGCTATACGGATGATGTCATCAATAATCCGGCATCTTACGTATTAGCAGGTGTAGCGCTTTTAGGAACGATTTGGGTGATTATATCCTTGTTCCGTGGCAAGTGGCAAAGTATGATTGCACCAATCGTAATATATATAGCAGTCGGGATTCTTGCTCAAGGGGCGTCGATCATTGTGCAAAACTTCGTCGTATCCCCAAATGAATTTTCTCGTGAAAGTCCTTATTTGGAAGAGAATTTATCTATGACGCGTACTGCTTATGATTTTGAAAATATGACGGAGAATCAGCATCCTGGAGCAGACACGCTGGATCGTACGATGGTGGAGCGTAATCAAGATACGATTGATAATGTGCGTATCAACGATAGTCGACCGATTCTCGATGTGTACAATCAGCTTCAAACGTTCCGAACGTATTATGAATTTAATGATATTGATATCGATCGTTACAATGTCGATGGAGAATATGAACAAGTTTTCCTTGGAGCTCGTGAACTGAACACCTCCGACCTACCTTCACAAGCGCAGACGTGGGTGAACCAGAATCTTCGTTACACGCACGGTTATGGAATTGCCATGAGTAATGTCCATGAAATCACGCCGCAAGGACAGCCGGAGTATATGGTCGAGAACTTGCCTCCGCAAGGGGATATTGAAATCAATCGCCCTCAGATTTATTTTGGTGAAGAACAGTACGATACCGTTATTGTGAACAGTGGGGTTGATGAGTTTGATTATCCTGCTGGAGATGAAAATAAGTCGAACCGATTTGAAGCGGATACTGGGATTCAACTATCTGGTATTAATCGCGGGCTTTTTGCGATTGATGAAGGATCATTCCGTTTATTCGTTTCCGATCAAGTGAGCGGAGACAGTCAAATGCTGCAGACGCGAAATATCATGGATCGTGTGGAGCGCATCGCACCATTCCTCAGCTATGACGATGATCCTTACATTTTTGTTCGAGATGATGGCACATTGGCTTGGATGATTGATGCATATGTAACAGAGAGCAATTATCCTTACTCCGAGCCTTACGAGGGAGATAAAAGTTATATTCGCAACTCGGTGAAGGTAACAATTGATGCCTATACGGGGGAAACTACTTTCTATGTGGTAAATCCAGAAGAACCACTGTTGCAGACCTATCAGAACATGTTCCCGGATTTATTTACAGAGGAAGTGCCTGAAGATGTACGCAATCACTTCCGCTACCCTATCGATCTTTTCAAAATTCAGTCTCAAATGTACCGAACCTATCATATGACGAATCTGGAAGTATTCTATAACCGTGAGGACTATTGGGAAATCCCAACGGAAAAATACTTCAATGATGATGTGACCATGGAACCTTATTATGTGACCATGCGTCTGCCAGATGCGGAGGAAGAGGAATTCATTCTTATGACGCCGTTCACTCCGAGAAATCGTCAAAATATGATCGCCTGGATGGGGGTTCGAAATGACGGGGAAAACTATGGAGAGATGATGATCTATGAATTTCCGAAACAGGAAAACATCTACGGACCGCAGCAAATCGAGAATCGAATTAATCAAGACAGTGACATTTCCCAGCAATTGAACCTATGGTCACAGGGAGGATCTGAGGTAATTCGAGGAAACTTACTTGTCCTACCGATTGAGGATACGATTCTGTATGCTGAACCAATCTATATCCAATCTTCTAACGAAACGTCTCTACCTGAAGTCAAACAGGTTATCGTCGCCTATCAGAACCAAATTGTGATGGAGCCGACGTTTGATCGTGCCCTAGACGAACTTTTATCTAGAATTGATCCGGAAGGCGAAGGTGAACAACCGGAAGAAGATGGAGATGGTGATCAAGGTGAGGCACCTGATACTGGACAGGAAACACTTGAATCGAACCAAGTGCTTCAGCAAGTAGCCGATTTATTCGACCAGTATCAGCAACAAACGTCTGAAGGTAATTACCAAGAAGCCGGTCGTATTATGGAGGAAATTAAGTCTCTATTAGAAGATGCACAAAAAGAGCAACAGTCAACTCAGCCAGAGCTTGATGATGAAGACGCGCCGTCAGATGAATCAACGGATGATACAGAAGAATAGAGTATGTCAAAAAGCCTACCCGGTAGAGGGTAGGCTTTTTTTGTGGGACGAAGGGATAGGTTCCTCGTCTCACTTCGGCACAAAAATGGGACGGAGGGACAGGTCCCTCATCCCACCGCATCACATAAAAAAATGGGACGAGGAACCTGTTCCCCCGTCCCACTTATCTATATTGTTGTCTTCTGATCCATTGGGTGGCTGCCCATTTTTCTCCTACTATGACAGGTGAACCGCCATGTAAGGTTAGCTCGTTTAAAGATGGATCTTGATAGAAATATTCAAAGTAGACTGCCATTCCTTGTTTTGGTTCGACAGACAGGTTTAAGTGTGGGAAGTAAGTTTCCCCACCTTCTTCTACATCATTTAAGTACATGACAAGCGTGCTTATTCTGGGGTTGTTTACTGTTTTGTTAGTGGAAGTAAAGTAGTCCAGGTGGGCTTTGTATTCCTGTCCCACCTTGTAGTTCAGAATATGGAGTCCTTCACCGTGTTCAACGGGAACGTTCACGATTTGGGATACACGCTTTTCAACCCGACTTACCACATCGTTTTCTATTTCTGGAAGGAAAGTGCCGCTACTCGTACGAATGTCACTTATATCTCGATGGGATCCAATCTTGGAGCGGTTCATGTTGTCTTTGGATATCCGGATGAGTTCCTCGCATTCCTCCGTACTTAAGACATTTCCTAGGACGGCGATGCACGGTTCCTCGATTTTGGTGATAATATGAATCTCTCTATCTTCCGTTTTAATCGTGTTTCCTTCATGATTGAAAATGGATGCTTCTGTTATTTGCATTGCCATTTCTCATCATCCTCCTCTTAATAAATAAAACACAAGATACAAAAAACAAAATTGAAACCGTTTATAATACATCTGTTTACTATTTAGCGCTACTAACTATACTTTTGTTGCCAAAATAGAATAAATTAACTATTTCTTATATATTTTACCATACAGGGAAGCTTAATAGCTTCTATATTTTTCGGAACAGGAGCAGACAAAACTATTGAATCCCAACGAATGTGCCTGTAAAAACCCTTTTCCACCCAATTCAATCAAGAGTTCTTTTTCCTTCTCTGGGATGAAGTAGAATTGGGAAATCTTAGTGCCGAACATTATGGAAGAAAACCTCTTCTTGAAATAGACATTCTCATTGGGCTCCGATATAATTGGCAGAAAATATGGAATAGTATTAAAATATGTAATCATTATTGTACTAGGAGGTCTTCCAAACCTATGGTCTATACTCAATCCCAGCATTATCGCCAAGAATGGATGCAACCTACCCAAAAAGATATATGGGAAGCCAAACAACGAATAGCTACTTTTATTACGAACACACCGATACTTCGTACAGATGTATTATCCAAACAAAGTGGTACCAATGCTTATCTTAAGCTGGAAAATCTTCAGCAGACAGGTGCATTTAAACTTCGAGGTGCTGCTAATAAAATACTAAGTTTATCAGAAGAAGACCGACAAAAAGGCGTGACAACCTTTTCTACTGGCAACCATGGACTAGCTGTTGCATATGTAGCAAAACAGCTTGGTATTCCAGTAGTTGTGTGTATCTCGAGCCGTGTTCCTACTAATAAAGTAAATAAAATAAGGGAGATGGGAGCCGAGATTAGTATTGTCGGTGAAAGTCAGGATGAAGCACAGGAATATTGTTATACTCTCCAGGAAACAAAAGGGATGACAGTGGTGAAGCCGTTTGATGATAAGGAAGTCATTGCTGGCCAAGGAACCATTGCACTCGAGTTATTAGAGTCCATACCAGAGATGGATACGTGTATTATCCCTTTATCTGGCGGTGGTTTGTTTTCAGGGATTGCCCTTGGATTGAAGGTTGCTGATCCTTCTATTCGAATCATAGGTGTTTCAATGGAACATTCTGCTGTAATGTATGAGAGTATCCAAGCAGGGAAGCCAATTGTATTGGAGGAGCAGGATACGATTGCGGATAGTTTGTTAGGCGGTATAGGGGATAATAACACCTATACTTTTTCGATGGTTAAAAAATATGTTGATGAGATTGTCCTCCTTTCAGAAGAAGAAATTGCTCAAGGGATGAGCTATATCTGGCACCAACACCAACTTGGCGTAGAAGGGGCAGCCGCGACTCCTGTTTCTGTTTTATTACATTCTAAAGCTAAGAAGGTCGGTAGTCATACTGTGAATATCATCACCGGAAACAATGTGGATCCAACATGTTTTCTTGAGGCTGTAAAAAGTGGTGATGAATATGACGGTTAGTCTGCCCGAGATCATGACTTTGCCTATAATGCAGGAAACGGAGGTGTTGTCAGGGAAAAAGGTTTTACATAAGAAAGAGGTGGAATGGGTATCTGTTATTGAGATGCCAGTTGAAAATTTTGTACGAGAGAACGAGTTTGTATTAAGTACAGGTATTGGACTGGGGGAGAGCCATGAGGATCTTCTTCATTTCGTGAAGGATGTTTATGAATCAGGTGCTTCTGCTCTTGCATTTGCTACGGGGCGTCATCTGTTTGATATTCCAGAAGAGGTGCGATTCTATGCAGAACAAAAACAATTTGTGTTGTTTGAAATAAATTGGGAAGTTCGGTTTTCCGATGTGATTCATTGCTGTATGGATAAAATAAATGATTCCAAAGAAGAAGATCTCAAGCAATCTGAGGAAACTCAACAACAGCTGCTGGAAGTAGTGTTACAGGGGGGGAACCTCTCAGATGTTGCCAGGTTTGTGAATAGACATTTGAATACACCTGTGATGATTGTGGATCAGAAAGGGAAAGTAAAAGGTAAATCCGGTATAGATAAAGATATGCTAGAGAACTGGACTATACAGCCTACAGAAAAAGAAAGCGATATAGGAATGGATCAACACCCTTTACGAAGTAGAATAGAGGAAATCTCTATAAAAGGTACGACTGGATGGAGGATGAAGATTCAATCTGGAAATATGGAACAAGGAGAACTCATTGTATTTTGTTCAGAAACGGGAGAAGACATGGATTTTAGTCTTTTGGAACATGCTGTAACAGCTTCTGCTCTTGCATTTGTAAAAGAAAACGCTGTCAAAGAAACAGAAATACGGCTTAAAGATGACTTCATTCTAAGCCTTGCGAATGGAGAGTATGGCTCAAAAGATAGGTTGGTATCTCGTGGCAAATTGCTTGGATATAATCTTGCTCTTCCTTATGTTTGTATTATTGGAAAGGTAGATAATCTGGAAGAACTATACCAGAAAAATAGCAAAGGGTTTTCTTCCTATGAACATTGGTTTGAAAGTATGATCTACTATGTAAGCGAAGAAATTCTTTATGCAGGAGAGACTGTAGAACGAAAGGTGATGACAACTGCTCAGGAGAATCAGTTGACCATTTTTTTAGAGATGGAGTATTCGGTGAATTTAGAACCTGTTCAACAATTTCTAGATCTTGTGGAACGGCGAATCAGTATGTTGTTCCCTGGGATAATGGTGACATGGGGCATCGGGAAGAGTGACGATGGCTTCTATGCTTTTAATGAAAATTATGAGAAAGCTTTAACAGCACTTGATATAGGGAGTAAACAAAAAGGTCCGGGAAGTAGAATCGATTACGATGAAACCAAAATAAATCGCTTGTTGCAAAGCTTATCCAAAGATAAGGAAGTAAAAGATATTACGATGGATACACTAGCACCACTTCTTTCTTACGATGAAAATAGGCAAATGGACCTGATAGGAACCTTCACAGCTTATCACCAAAACAGTGGAAATGTGAGTCAAACCGCCCGTCAGCTCAATTTACATCGGCAATCGCTTCTATATCGGTTAAGAAAAATTGAATCTCTTACACAGCTGTCTCTTATGAATCCTGATGATGTATTTCTACTAGATCTCACTATCAAAATTTATTCTCTTGGGTTGAGGGATACGTAAAGCAAGACCTTACTGGTCTTGCTTTTTTTTGTTGCATAGGAAATTATAAAATTCAATGCTTGTGTATAACAAAAGTGATGTGGCCGAGGCCTCTATACGTAAGTGTGCTTTTTTTATTAGTGAATGTGTATAAAATCTTTTTTGTAACTTCATACAATTTTGCAATTGTCTATGAACCTGTACAGTAAGTAAGATATACAATAAGAATTTACAAAATATTATAAAAATATTGAAAATTACTAGGTGGCAGGAGGTGTTCTTATGTTGGCTTTTGATAAAAGCGAATACCTGGAGAGAATTCAGAAAACGAAACAAAGGATGCTGCATGAGGGGATTGAGGTGCTACTCGTTACTGATCCTGCGAATATGAATTATTTATCAGGGTATGATGGGTGGTCCTTTTATGTGGAACAGATGGTCGTCTTAATCATCGACGAAGATCAGCCATTCTGGATTGGTAGAGGGATGGATGCTAATGGAGCAAAGGCGACAACATGGTTGTACAAAGAGAATATCATTTCCTACACAGATGACTATGTAGATTCAAAAGAAAAGCATCCGATGCAATTTGTTGCGTCGATTCTAAAGCAAATGGGGCAAGGAAACCGAGTGTTTGGTGTAGAGAAGGGGGCTTATTATTTTACAGCTCTAACCTTTGAATATTTACAACATTCCCTACCAAATGCACATTTCAAAGATGCAACTTCACTGGTGAACCAAGTGCGCATCGTTAAATCAGAGCAGGAAATAGCTTATATAAAAAACGCATCTCGAATCGTAGAGTTAGGAATGAATCAAGCTATTCAATCCATAGCTGAAGGTGTACGTGAATGCGACGTGGTAGGGGATATTTATAAAAGTTTAATTAGCGGGACCTCCGAGTTCGGTGGAGATTACCCTGCAATCGTGCCTATGCTTCCTTCAGGTGAACATACATCTACGCCACATCTAACCTGGTCGGATAAAAGATACCAAGATAATGATCTCGTCATCATTGAATTAGCGGGGTGCTACAAACGATATCATTCGCCTATGGCACGGACGGTCTCTATAGGGCCTCAGGATGAGAAAGTAAATGATCTTTCGAAAGTAGTAGTGGAAGGGTTGAATGCAGCACTTGATGTTGCAAAGCCAGGTGTAACATGTGAAGAAGTAGAGGATGTATGGCGGAAGACAATTGCCCGTCATGGCATTACGAAGGATTCTCGAATTGGCTACTCAACAGGACTAAGTTATCCGCCAGATTGGGGAGAGCACACGGCTAGTCTTCGCCAAGGGGATAAGACAGTACTAGAACCAAACATGGTCTTTCATATGATTCCTGGTATTTGGTACGACGATTACGGAATTGAAATCAGTGAATCATTCCGAGTGACGAATCAGGGGAGTGAAGTACTTGCTGATATGCCGAGAAAGCTTATCCCAACTAGTGATTATTATGCATTCAGAAATGACGCCATTTAACTAAATAGGAGGTAGTCTATGTTTCTTGCTTCCGATGAAGAGATTCGTAGTTATATAGATCTCAATACAGAAACGGTTCAAATTATTGAAGATGCTTTTACGAGCCTGGTGACAAAAAATGTAGAGATGCCACCAATCATGAGGGTAGATATTCCTGCTCACAACGGAGAAGTTGATGTGAAAACAGCCTATGTAAAAGGATTAGATTACTTTGCTATTAAAGTATCCTCTGGTTTTTTTGATAACTATAAACTGGGTCTTCCTAGTGGCAATGGATTGATGATGCTGCTTAACTCCCAAACGGGTCAGCCCGAATCATTACTACTTGATAATGGCTACCTTACGGATATTCGAACTGCTGCGGCGGGGGCAGTGGTAGCCAAGCATTTTGCAAAAGAGGACGCACGGATTGCTGGAGTCATTGGTACGGGAAGTCAAGCGCGTTATCAAATAAAAGCTATTGCGCAAGTAAGGAAGATTGAAAGGGTTCTAGTATATGGGAGAAAGGAAGAAAATATACAACGGTATATCGATGATATGGAAGTAGATTTGGGGATAAAGGTAGAAGCAGTTAGAGCCGAAGAAGCGGTTCGAGGTAGTGACATACTCGTTACCACAACCCCATCTACCTCTCCAGTGATTAAAGCAGACTGGCTTCATAGCGGTCTCCATATAACAGCGATGGGTTCTGATGCTGAATCAAAGCAAGAGCTTGAATCAGAAATACTAGAACAGGTGGATGTTCTTGCATGTGATCGAAAAGAACAATCACAAGTATTAGGAGAGCTTAGACATGCTACATCACAGCAAGAAATGCTAGATAAGGCTGTAGAAATCGGAGAAGTCACTTCGGGCGACAAACAAGGCAGGAAAACCGCGGAACAAATTACGCTGTGTGACTTAACAGGGACAGGAGTTCAAGATACGGCGATTGCCATATATGCCTATGAGCTTCTACAGGAAGAAAAGGCAGGATTAGTTGTAAAACAATAAGGAGATGATCAAATTGACAAAAACAAACATCGGGACAAATTCAGTATGGGCAGGAGAAAAAGAGTATTTAGTACATGGAGCCACGCAAGTTCCTGTTGTTCATAGTGTCGCTTATGGATATGAGGACATGGATGAGTGGTACGAAGTCGCAATTGGGAATAAAAAAGGACATATTTATGGACGAAATACCAATCCAACTGTGCAGGCTTTTGAGGATAAAGTGAAGTCCTTGGAAGGAGCTGAATCAGCTACAAGCTTTTCCACAGGTATGGCAGCTATTAGTAACACGCTCTCTACGTTTTTATTTCCAGGGGATCGAATTGTCTCTATAAAAGATACGTATGGAGGCACTAATAAAATTTTCACCGAATTCCTTCCTTCATTAAATATTAATGTAGAGCTTTGTGAGACGGGTAATCATGAAGCTATTGAAGCGGAAGTTGCAAAGGGATGCAAAATTCTTTATCTAGAAACACCTACGAATCCAACCGTAAAAGTTACAGATATTGAACGCATGGTAAAGGCAGGTCATGATGCTGGCGCTCTTGTCATTATCGATAATACGTTTGCTACTCCGATTAACCAGAGACCTCTTCAATTTGGTGTGGACCTTGTCATCCACAGTGCTACGAAATTCCTTGGCGGCCATGCTGATGCACTTGGTGGTGTTGTATGCGGAAAGAATTCGTTAGTTAGTAAAATTTATCATTATCGAGAAATAAACGGGGCTACAATGGATCCAATGGCAGCATACTTGTTGCTAAGAGGGATGAAAACATTACAACTTCGCGTCAACAAACAATGTGAAAATGCCTTGAAGGTAGCAAACTATTTGCAATCTCATGAAATGGTTGAGGATGTATTTTATCCAGGTCTGGAAACACACCCAGGTCACGAGATAGCTAAGAAGCAAATGGATAACTTCGGTGGTATGTTCAGTTTTGCGTTAAAAGGTGGAGTAGAAACCATTAGACAGTTGCTACCAAAGCTAGAGTATGCCCATCGAGCAGCCAATCTTGGCGCTGTAGAAACAACAGTAGGACCATCTCGAACAACAAGCCATGTGGAATGTACGCCAGAGGAACGAGCAGCAATGGGCATCCCAGAAGGTCTTGTAAGATACTCTGCGGGTATTGAAGATGCAGATGATCTTATTGCAGATCTCGAGCAGGCTTTCCAAGCCATCTCTAGCCCTGAAAAGGTATAAAAACGCTTCGGATAAAGGGTGGGGTAAGCGATGTCGATCGTTGGATACTCGATAAAGGAACGAGCGGAATCATTAGAGGAAGATTTACGCAAATGGCGCCGAGCCATTCACTCCCAGCCTGAGCTGAGCTTTCAGGAGTATAATACAGCAGCTTTTGTTGCCAAAATATTACGCGAAATCGGGGTGGAGGACATTCGGGAAGGGGTTGGAGGTACCGGGGTCGTTGCCACCATTGCTGGTCAGCCCGGACCTACCGTCGCCCTAAGAGCGGATATGGATGCGCTACCTATTCAAGAAACCAATACGCATTCCTATAAGTCTAGGAGAGAAGGGGTTATGCATGCCTGTGGCCACGATGCTCATACCGCTATGTTATTAGGTGTAGCTAAGCTGTTAGTGAAAGATGCTGAGGAGAATCAACTCCGGGGAACGGTTAAACTATTGTTTCAACCTGCAGAGGAAGCAACAGATGAGCATTCCTTATCAGGAGCTCCTTATATGATTAAAGAGGGCGTTGTAGAAGACGTTTCCCATGCAGTAGCGTTACATGTCTGTCCTTGGCAGTCATTCGGAACGATACAGGTTAATGATGGCGAAAGCATGGCAAATGTCGATGTGTTTGAAGGAAAGATCATTGGTACAGGTAGCCATGGAGGGTACCCACATACAGGGTCAGACCCTATATGGATGCTATCATCCGTGCTTCAATCACTCTATAGCATCGTTAATCGTCGTGTTTCCCCACTAGAAACGGCAGTTGTTAGTATCGGAGAAGTTCATAGTGGAAGTGCAAGCAATGTTATACCAAGTGAAGTCAAGATTGTCGGAACGATTAGGACCTATCGAAATGAAACGAGAGACTACCTTATCGGTGAATTAGAGAAAGCCTTTAAAATTGCACAAGCACTTGGTGGGGACTATGAATTTAAAGTGGAGAAAGGAGAGCCGGCATTGAAGAATAACCCTGAAGTGAACCAGACGATAATCGGTGCTGCAGAAACTGTCTATCCCGATGTAAAGGTTGCTAAGGGGCCATTTGGACTTGGTGGTGAAGATTTTGCTTATTTTGCAAAGGAGGTTCAGGCATCTATGTTCTTTCTAGGATGTGCGATGCCTGATGGTATTCAACGCGATCTTCATACACCAATTTTTGATATAGATGAAAGGTGCTTACCAATGGGTACAGCAATATTAACTCAAACAGCACATCATCTACTTACTTAAATGGAGGTGGACATATTGGGTCACAACATAGCGTTTATAGGATTTGGAGGTGTTGGTCAAGGCCTGGCCAACATTCTCCTTCATCAAAAGGACAAGCTTATTCAACAAGAGGACTTAGATGTCAAAGTGGTTGCTATCTCAGATATGATGAAAGGCTCTTTATATCATCCAGATGGATTGGATGTAAATCTTGTTTTGGAAACGCTTCATTCTACAGGTAGTCTGAATGATTACCCAGATAGACGAGGGCTGGTTAAAGGGCTTGATAGTGTAGAAACGATTAGACAAACAAATGCAGATACCATTATGGAAGTAACGTTCACAGATGTGAAGACAGGACAACCAGCAATTCATCACTGTGAGACTGCATTTCAGGCTGGCAAAAATGTGATTACAACCAATAAAGGTCCTATAGCGCTTAAATACAGGGAGCTGAAGAAGCTAGCAGAACAGAATGGCGTCTTTTTTGGATTTGAAGGAACTGTTATGAGCGGCACGCCAGCTTTGAGGATGCCATTATCGTCGTTAGCAGGAAATGAAATCACAGAAATAACCGGGATTTTGAACGGAACTTCCAATTATATATTAACGAAAATGGAAGAAGGTTTGGCATTTTATGATGCGTTACAGGAAGCCAAGGATAATGGCTTTGCTGAAGCCGACCCTACGAATGATATTGAGGGATTTGATGTAAGGTACAAAGCGGTTATTCTTACTAATTATCTAATGGATGTTCCCATTGATGTACAGGATGTACCTTGCGAAGGAATCAGTCACCTAACACCAGAGGATATGAAAGAAGCTCAAAAGCAGGGAGAGCGTTGGAAGCTACTTGCGACGATTAAAAAGGAAAACGGTCATGTTACGGCTAGTGTTGAGCCAAAGCGGATTCCTGTTTCGGACCCTCTTGCTTCCGTAAGTAGTGCCACAAACGCTATTCTGTATCAATGTGATTTAGCTGGTCCGATTACACTTACAGGTGCAGGAGCTGGTATTACAGAAACAGGTTACTCGTTATTAATAGATTTAATTCATATTCATCGTAAGAAGAAAACGGTCAACGCTTATTGAAAGGATGGGTAAAATGACGACTAAAACAGCGGTTCAAAGCATGTATCTTGCGGGAGAATGGAAAAACCGTGAAGCCAAGATTGATGTTCTTAACTCACATGACCAGTCATTAATAGCTAGTGTACCATCAGCCAATAAGGAAGATATGCTGTTTGCAATTGAGGAAGCAAAAGAGGGGAGGGAGATATCTTCAGAGCTTCCCATCCATGAAAGAATGACGATACTTCAGCGTGCTGCCGATTATGTGGAGGAGCATATGGAACGGTATGCTAAGACGATAGCACTGGAAGGCAGTAAAACCATTCAAGAAGCACGTGGCGAAGTAAAGCGGTCCGTTGAAACGATAAGAATTTCTGCAGAGGAAGCGAGGCGCATAACTGGAGAAACGATTTCCTTTGATCAGCATGCTGGTAGTGAAGATCGGGTCGGCTATTATTATCAGTTTCCAGTTGGAATCATAGGTGCCATCACCCCTTTTAATGATCCACTTAACCTTGTAGCACATAAAGTAGGCCCTGCGATTGCATCTGGAAATGCGATTATTGTGAAGCCAGCGTCGGTAACGCCGCTCAGTGCTCTGCTTCTTGCTGAAGCATTGGATTATGCTGGTCTTCCGAATAAAATCTTGTCGGTAGTTACAGGTAGTGGACGAGAAGTGGGGGATACTCTTGTGACACATCCGGCTATTCGAAAAATATCTTTCACAGGTGGTTTGGAAACTGGACAAAAATTAGCAAGTCAGGCTGGATTGAAGAAAATCAATATGGAGCTGGGCTCTAATTCACCTGTCATTGTGCTGGATGATGCAATCCTGGAGGAGGCAGTCCCAGCTTGTGTTTCCGGTTCCTTTGCAGCTGCTGGTCAAAATTGTATAGGTGTGCAGAGAATTTATGTTCAGGAGGAAGTATATCATTCCTTTGAACAACAATTTATTAAGGAGACCTCTACGTATAATTACGGTGATAAATTACTCGAATCAACAGACATGGGACCTATGATTAATGAAAACGAAGCCATACGAGTGGAAGAATGGGTATCGGAAGCAGTTGAGAAAGGAGCAGACCTTCTCATTGGAGGAGAAAGAGAAGGTGCTTATTATCAACCGACAGTGCTGGCAAATGTTCCAGGTGATTGTATGTTAGCAAAGGAAGAAATCTTCGGTCCTGTTGTACTGCTTTATGCTGTCTCAACACTAGAAGAAGCAATCGATCGCTCGAACAATGTGAATTATGGGCTTCATGCTGGAATCTTTACGGAAAATCTTGAACATGCTTTTGAAGCCATAAGTCGCCTTCAAGTTGGAGGGGTTATGATAAATGATAGCAGTGATTATCGTATTGATGCAATGCCATTTGGTGGTGTGAAAGGTTCTGGTATAGGTCGAGAGGGCGTAAAGGCTTCTATACAAGAAATGACGGAGCCACGTGTTGTAAATATTAAATTGAAGCATCGTAAAAAGGTATAGCAAGTAACAGCCCCCCACTCACTGATGAAGTGAGTGGGAACCATTATAACGTCCAAAAAAGAAGGTGAGTGAACATGAACTCCAATGGTAAGAACCCTGTATTCTGGATATCAGCATTCGTAATTACGTTCATCGTTATCTGTGGAGCCTCTGATCCTAAAGGATTTGCTAAGCTTGCTGAAATGGTTTTTAGTTTTACGACTAATGCGTTTGGTTGGTTTTATTTGATTGCTGTGATATTTTTTGTGATTTTCTGCTTTTATTTAGCTATCGGCAAGTATGGAAAAGTGAGGCTTGGCCAACAAGATGAACGACCGAAATATTCCTATTTTACCTGGATTGGTATGCTTTTCAGTGCAGGGTTTGGGGTTGGGTTGGTTTTTTGGGGGGTAGCTGAGCCTATGACGCACTTCTCCACTCCACCGCTTGGTTTTGAAATCCAAGGCGGGTCCGAGGAAGCGGCAAGAACAGCAATGCGATATTCTTTCTTTCATTGGGGCATACACCAATGGTCCGTTTTCACAGTAGTTGGTCTAGTGATGGCTTACTTCCAGTATAAGAAAGGCCGAGGGGCTCTCATTAGCTCAACTATGACATTGAATAAACCGCAAAAGAAAGCAACATGGAAAACGACAGTTAATACTCTCGCAGTCATAGCGACAGTAATGGGGGTAGCTACATCACTAGGAATGGGTATTTTGCAAATTAACGGGGGACTGAACTATATGTATGATGTTCCCCAAAATGCTGCTATACAGCTTGCGATTACAGGAATTATGTTGGTGTTGTACCTTATTTCATCCACAACAGGGTTGGATCGAGGTATTAAGTACTTGAGTAACGTTAACCTCATAGTGGCTCTTGCTCTAATGATTTTTGTTTTATTTCTTGGACCAACTGTATTTATTTTTGAAAGCTTTACGCTTGGAGTAGGAGACTATGTACAAAAATTCATTCAAATGAGCTTCTATATGACTCCATATGAAGGAGGATCATGGGTGAAAGATTGGACCATTTTCTATTGGGCTTGGGTGATAGCATGGTCACCATTCGTAGGTTCGTTCGTAGCCCGTATTTCCAGAGGAAGAACGATAAGGGAAATGGTTTTTGGTGTACTAATTGTACCTCCATTTATTGCAATGGTCTGGATTTCTGTTTTTGGTGGGGCTGCATTGCATATGGATATGTTTAATAACGTACCTCTAGCAGGTGCTGTTAATGACGATGTAACCAGTGCTCTTTTTGCTACGTTAGAGCAGTTCCCATTTGCAACATTACTATCTAGTTTATCCATTTTCTTAATCTCTGTTTTTCTCGTTACATCAGCCGACTCGGCCACCTTTGTATTAGGGATGATGACCTCAAAAGGGAGCATGAACCCACCATTAGCTACAAAAATAGTTTGGGGTACTCTTATTGCTGCTATCTCGGTTGTCCTTATTATCAGCAGTGGTCTTCAAGGATTGCAGACAGCCTCCCTAACAGCTGCACTACCTTTTGCAATAATTATGATTATGATGTGTGTTAACATGTTCACTTCCCTTCGAAGGGATCACCAAGCTGAAGTGAGGGCAAGGGAACAAGCCATATTTAATGTAACATCAGAACAAATGGCTACAACAAGAGATGAGTAAGTAGAACATGAATAGTTAAAAAAAGAGTCCCACCGCTGGGACTCTTTTTGTATGCGTATCATATTAATCAAACGTTTGATCAATAATTAATTCCTATGAATCACACCCATCATCGGTACATACACCTGTCTGATTATTACCAATAGATTCAAAAGCTGGTGTCTTTTTCTCTTCTTCCAGGGCTTTGTTCAGTCCTTGTAAGAAAGCTTCTTTTGGTTGGGCTCCAGAAACAGCGAACTTACGGTTGAAAACGAAGAACGGAACCCCTTGAACGCCAATTTGTTGAGCTTCTTGTTCATCGTTTCGTACGGACTGTGCGTATCGGTCCTCTTGAAAGGCAGCGTCTACATCTTGTTGCGTCATCCCAGCTTGAAGGGCTATTGCTGTTAACGTTTCTCTATTCCCAATGTGTTTTGTTGCTTCAAAATGGGCGTGGAATAGTTGTTCAGAGACTTTATCCCCTAGCCCTTTTTCGTAAGCCTTTTGGAAAAGACGATGAGCATCAAATGTATTCGTCGGAATCATGTGATCAAAATCAAATTGCAGCCCTACTTCAGCGGCTTGTTGGCGTACCCCTTCAGTCATCTGCTTTGCTTCCTCTATGGACTTTCCATACTTAGCCGCTAGACGTTCGTATGTGTTTTTATCAGTATCCACTGGAGCAGAAGGGTCTAACTCAAAGCTCTTAAATTTGACTTCGACTTGTTCTGCTTCTGGAAATTCCGCTAATGCTTCCTCTAAACGACGTTTCCCAATATAACAAAACGGACAGACGAAATCTGACCATACTTCAATTTGCATGTGTAACACCTCAATGTAAATGTCTTTTTTTCATTGTAACATGGTTGCTCATAAAAGTAGGAAGTGGCAGCTTGAAAGACACTGCATGTTGTGTGAAGGTAAAGCTTAGAGTTCCCTGTTCAACATGAAAACTCATTCAGAATGTGTTTTGCTCTAAATGCTTGTATGAGGTCACCATTGTAAATTTTATAATTGAGAAAGACTCCTCTGGTGTGGTTTTAAAAGGAAAATGTAAAAACTGTGGGAATAGCGTTGCAAGGGTTGTTGAGGTATAAAGTGTAAGGAATCAGAATCCTAATTAGGGTTCTGTTTTTTTCGATTATGGCCCATATAAAAAATTTTAAAAAAATAAGCTGATTCGAAAGCAAAGCAAAACATCCTTCCCTCACGTCTAATCAATAGAACAGTAGATAAGGAAGCAGTTGATGAAGAACATACGACTCGTTAAAAAAGCTCAAAAAAGGGACCGGAAAGCGTACTCGAAGCTGTTTCAGCAATATGAGGAAGCTGTTTATCGGACCGCCTACATATATATGATCAGGATGGTGCGCTCGATGTCGTGCAAGAGACGGCTTTTCGTTCTTTTTCTTCGATTCATACCTTAAAAGAGCCGAAATATTTTAAAACATGGCTTATCGGATTGCCATTACAGATGAATCTATCATTTAAAATTGCTGGTTATCCAGTTGAAACCATCACTGGTCTGGAGCGTACGGGGGATGACAAATTAAGGATAAACGTTGATGTACATTACGATTCGAACGATGCAAGATCTCTGCACATGTTCAGAATCAAAGATAAGAGCCACAAGGCTAAGTTTAACTCGAAAACGAAAGCAATTCAGTACCTCGAATATGAAGTGGACTGGGATCAAGATAAGGTTAATGTAACATTCTCGATGAACTTGAAGTGTTTGTGCGAGGCCCATGGAAATTCGGGGATGAGGGGACAGGTTCCTCGTCCCTCCACTTTTCGAAATAAATGGGGTGAGATGAGGGACCTGTCCCTCCGTCTCATTCCTTAAGTTCAACGAATTGACCAAATAGGGTGTAGGGTATATTGTTGGATTTGAAGAGAATAATGAATATATGGAGGGAAATCTATGATGAATACCACTGTGAATTGGACGGGAAATATGGGGTTTTCAAGTGAAACTGCATCTGGACACAACATGATGATGGACGCAGGGCCAGATGCTGGTGGGGAAAACGCAGGAGCACGGCCTACTGAGTATCTAATGAATGCTGTTGCTGGTTGCACAGGGATTGATATCATCTCTATTTTAAAGAAGATGCGCTTAGAACCAACTTCTTTCCATATGGATGTAGAAGGAGATCGTGCTGAGGATCATCCAAAACGATTCACTACGATTCACATTCATTATGCCTTAGAAGGAGATTTACCTGAAGATAAAGTGATTCGTGCTATTCAATTATCTAAAGATAAATATTGTTCAGTATCCAACTCGTTGAATGCTGAAATAACGGCCAGTTATTCTATTAATGGAGATCAAGGTGAAAAAGAGTTGTAGTAGAAAGTTATGTATTTGAAAAGTATATTCATATGTTTAGTAAAGGGACCTTCATATTGGAGGTTCCTTTTATTTTTGGGGACGTGTGGGACTGAGACGAGGAACCTGTCCCTTCGTCTCACATCAAGCTGCCCAGTATGCTAAACCAACAGATAATAGAAATATCAAAATGATAATACCAACGAATAAGAATAAAAGCTTCATGATGCACCTCTCCTCTTAATAGATGTACTTTTGTACAGAATATGGATCTAATCTTAAGTATGGATAGGGAGTACAGTGTTTATACAATCTTTTGGTAGTGGGCTATGGGGACCTGTCCCCTCATCCCAACCCTTCATCGCACCTGTCTGAATATTCTTTACTTTGTGAACATATACTTTTAAACTATGAGTAATATGATTATTTTTCCAGTACATAAGGTGAAGGGAGGAGTTTGCAATGATTATGATTGTCGATACGAAATTAGGAATGGAAATGGTGGGATTTAATCGATAATTAAAGAACATGGAGGAACTTGTATGAAAACAATGGAACGTGTGAATATAGTCGAGTATCATGATGGTCTAGCGAAAAGTTTGGCGAAGATGTGGAATGAGAGTGGGGAGAACTGGGGTGGCGATGCTGTTGTAACAACGGAGCAAGATGTCATGGATAAGGAAGCTAAATCTACGAATCTTCATACATTCCTTGCGCTAGTGGAGGAAGAAGTTGTTGGATATTGCGGCCTCTCTGAGTATAGGGAAGACATTGGTGCACTTTATATTCCTCTCATCAACGTACATCCAGATTATCAAGGGTTAAAGATAGGGAAACAACTTCTCCTTACAGCCATAGAGAAAACGGTGGAGTATGAGTGGCCAAGGCTTGATCTATTTACATGGCCAGGTAATACAAAAGCTGTACCATTATATAAAAAATGCGGTTTCTTTTGGGAAGATAGAGATGATACGACTCATTTGATGAATTTTATGCCGATGGTGTTGCAAATCGATTGGTTGCGACCATTTTTTGAAAAACATGATTGGTACACGACCAGTCAACGAACTATCGATATCAAGCCAGATGGCATAAAACCAAATGAACACACCTTTTATGAGTATAGGTGGGAAGCAGGAGATGAATTCGTTCGCATTCAGTTTGAGCGGACAGGAAGAGGTATTCGCCTAATTGAAACACAGGATTTGTTAATCGAAATGGAGCTACCTGATTTTAAGCTTCTGGAAAAGAAAAATCATGCGGTGAAGTATCGTATAAACAATAAAACGGCAACACCTCTTAATGTTTCGCTAACAAGTAATGCAGCAGAGCTTGTTCATCATCCATTACAAGAAAGCGTAAACATCTCAGATGAATGGCACGGAGATTTTCCTTTTTCTATCACGGTTCCAAAGAGTGAACCTAGTCCATGGAAAACGCATCCTGTCGTAGGAGCGACGATTGATATAGAAGGCTACATTTTCCCTATGAATATGGGTGTGTTCCCAATTAAGGCAGGGAAAGTCGAAGTCCGTTCCGTTACAAAAAGTTGGAGAGCTCAGCAAACGGGAACGTTATATTTAGATTTGGTAAGTCAGTTAGAAGAAGATTCGAACTGGACTATTAAACTCCCAGAAAACAAAGTTGTGAAATGGGAGACATCCGAAATTAATACAAAGGTGGCTAGGAAAGGTCGCATTTCCGTTCCATTATCAGTACAACTTCTACAGAATGGATTCCTATCTGAAGAAGTAGATGTACTTGTTGAATCTGAAAATGGAGCGTCCTACACGTTTACAGCTCGGTTAACACAGGCTTTCCCAGGGTATGGCGGGAAATTTGGAGGAGATACGGACACTCATTGGTACGGCTATAACGGACTAACCTATGTAGAGGTTGAAAAAAGAAACCATCTTGTGAAGATAGGGTCCATGTATTCCTGCGAAGATCCAGTAGTGTTTTTTACTCCTAAAATCGGTAAGCCATATAGTGAAGAGTTTTCAAAAAGAGAAGCGTCGTATGTGGAATACATCGAGCTTCCTGAGGCGTTTGTTATCAAAACAACACTAGCGTCGGAAGCCTTCTCGCCGCTTTTACTCCATACGTATTTCAAACTCTATGGAGAAGGGTTAGTTGAAATCAAGCATGAGTTCGTAAATGACGGATTAGAAACTAAGTCTTCCATTTCCCTTCTTCAGCCGGTCTTCATGGAGTTTAAAAGTGTAGCCATTCCTCAACAAGGTCACGTCATGAAAGGGCATGAAGCGTTGATTCCTTTTATAGAGTATATCCGTGATAAAGACATCTCAGAGCCATGGTTATTTATGAAATCGATGGGAGAGACGAAAGGCCTTGCTTGGTCCGAAGATGCTGTCGGGAAGAAGGATGATTGGCGTTTTGCAGTCGAGTATTCTATTGAATCCATTCAACCGAAGGAAAACATATGCTTAGGTCCGATTCAAGTTGGTGTTAATCTTTCACCGAACTGGCAGAAATGGAGAGAATTTGTATTAGGCGACAAAGCCCCGAATATAATGGAAAGTTCTATGTTTGCCTTAGAAGCAGAGGATGGAGCATTTATTTCTAAAGTAGGAGAATCGGTGGATTACGCTTTTCGTTCTTTGCTTACCCCTTATGTTCATGGAACATTAAGTGTGAAAAACGGTGGCGGAACATTTATAAAAGAAGCTGGAAAAGAAGATGAAGCAACCAAAATGAACGTACAGCTTACGCATAGAGAGCCCGGTGTAAAAGCAATATCAGGACAGTTCCGCTCTCCAGGGCAACGAGCAGCCTTAAATACGTATCAGCTCGTACAAGGAACAGGCAATGTGCAAGTTGTTCAGGGTGAAGATGGATGGTCTGTCGATAATGACATAATTTCTATGAAAGCATGCCCTGACTATTATCCAGGATTGTATTCTCTCTCCTATAAAGGAAAAGAAACATTGCATAACCAATATCCAGAAGCTGGCCCGAGAGCATGGTGGAATCCATGGGGAGGCGGAATCAGCTATAGGTTCCAAGCTGTCAGCGCTTATTCCATGTTAAAAGAAGAAACAAAGATTGAACCTGTTATGAAAATCGACCAGCTCGGAAATCAATGGACTGGTATTTGTTTATCGACTTCGTTCACAGAGCATGAAACCTTCAAAGGAGTTACACTACGTCAATATATGCTGACGCTACCAGAAGTTCCGGTTCTTGCTGTCTATGCGGAAATTCACCAAGGTTCAAACCGCACGTTTGCAAAGGAAAAATTACTATATGATAGCTTTTTTAATCCAGCTGAAAAGTTAACCTCAAGCTATGTGAATGTGAAAACAGATGGCATTTTCCAAAAGTATTATGCAGGTGTGGAGGAATATGAGCTACACGATACACCTTCTGTGACGATTGGCGCTGTTGAGCGCAAAGAAACGATGACCGTTATACACCCGACGACGCGGAAAATGGCGGGAGTGTACATGAACCCAGAAGTGTTTCTTATAGAAGCTGAGTATGAATGGGCAGCTGCATCTGGAGAAACAACAGCAGTAGATCCAACCATACTATTCTTTAGTGAAGACAATCTACCTCCAGCCCAACACCCATTCCACGGAATCAATTTTAAATAGTGAGACAAAGGGACAGGTCCCTCGTCCCATTGGGATGAGGGACCTGTCCCCGCGTCCCAAAATAGGAGGATGTTTTTTGAGAATCATTGATGCACATATTCATTTTTCGTCTATTGATAGTTTTGAATACACCGCCAATCACCTATCACTAGTAGATTATTCTGGTGAAGGGCTGCAACAGGAAATGGAAGATAGTGGTATTGAAATGGCAATTGGTATGGGGGTGACGGAAACTCCTCGAATGGGGTTTCCGGACCACCACGCCACATCTCCTATGGGGCTTGATTTAGAGCATGACTTGCCACCGGGTGTAATGATGTGTCCAGGCATCAACCCGTATCATTTGCATCAATCAGGGCTTGATAAGCTTGAAAAAGACCTGCAACAAGAAGAAGTTGTGGGAATCAAAATTTATTTAGGATATTATCCTTACTATGCATATGACGCAGTCTATCAGCCTGTTTACGACCTGGCAGCTGCTTACAATGTCCCGGTTGTCTTTCATACAGGAGATACATATTCGGAGCGTGGGTTACTAAAATATGCACATCCTCTCACGTTAGATGAGGTTGCTGTAGCAAGAAGAGATGTGAACTTTATGATGGCTCACCTGGGAGATCCATGGGTGCTGACGGGAGCAGAAGTGGTGTATAAGAATCCTAATATGTTTGCGGATTTATCGGGATGGGTGGTTGGCACGGATAAGACGCTAGAAGAGAAGATTCATAGTAATTACTTCGATCACGTGCGACATGCCCTTACCTTCTGTGGTCATTATGAAAAATTGCTTTTTGGATCGGATTGGCCTCTCGTTCCGATTAAAGGGTATGCTGATTTCATCGCTCATTTTATCCCTTCCAAACACGTGGAGCAGGTTTTTTATGAGAATGCAGTTAATCTTTTTCCGAAATTAAAAAAGGCAAAGAGTTCAATATGATGTGAGACGCAGGGACAGGTCCCTCGTCTCACTCTTCCGAACATGAAACGAGGAACCTGTCCCCCCATCTCACTAAAAAAAGCAGGTAGAATCCTAGCTTAATAGAATATATAATGAAAAAAGAATAAGAATGAGAACAAATAGATGGTAGAACGGATTTTAAATCCGCTACCATCTATTTTTCTGATGAAAGTTTTCTTTTGGAAGGAGGACAGCCCTATGGACTTCTTTGAACGAATGGAAGAAAAAACGGGCGTCTGTTTGAATGATGTTCAGAAACAGGCGGTAGTGCATACAGAAGGGCCGTTGCTCCTGTTGGCTTCTCCTGGCTCAGGGAAGACAACGACGCTTAATATGAAAATCGGCTATCTACTGTTAGAGAAAAAAGTGAGAGCGGATCAAATTATGGCAGTCACGTTTAGTAAAGCTTCCGCACAAGATATGTCAGATCGATTTGATTCCTTCTTTTCTGGGTTAACGGAAGATAAAGTTTATTTCTCAACGATTCATAGTTTTGCCTTTAAAGTTGTCCGTGAGTGGTTAAGGAAGAATAGACAAGATTTTTTAATCATTGAAGGAAACATTAGCGAGGAAGAATTGAAAAAAGGCTTTAATGGACCGGATATTCCACTTCATAAGCATTTTATCTTGAAGAAGTTGTTTGAAGATACGAATGGAGCGCAAATTTCTGATGATGACATGGACGAGCTGATGACATATATAAGCTATGTGAAGAACAGAATGATTAGTGGAAAGGGCCTCGAAAAAGTTCAAGTTAACGTGAAGAACGCGGCTTCCATCTTTCATTCTTATGAACAGTTTAAGAACCACCATGAAGACAGAATCCTGCTCGATTTTGATGATATGCTCACTTATTGTTATCACATTTTACTAGAAGATGAGGAAATCTTATCGAAATACCAGCGGCAGTTTGAATATATTTTGACCGATGAGAGTCAGGATAACTCGGTAGTCCAACATAAAATTGTTGAGTTATTAGCAAAACCTCATAATAATCTCTGTGTAGTGGCGGATGATGATCAGTCGATTTTTATGTGGCGAGGTTCTGATGTGAAGAACCTTTTACAGTTTGAGAAAACATTTGCCAATGCTACCGTCATGACGATGTCCCAAAACTATCGGTCTTCACAAGAAATAGTTAACACGTCTAATCAGTTCATCAAACGTAATCAAAATCGCTATCCTAAAGAAATGTTCACTGAGAACCCGTCAGCTAATTCGGTGCAAATTAAATCGATGCGTAGCTATGAGGATCAGCTAAAGTATGTCACGGAAGAAATCAAACGAAGTGGGTGGGACGAGGAGATTGCTGTCTTGTACCGAAACAATTCTTCGGCAGTGCCATTAGTAGACAAGCTCGATAAAGCTGGAATCCCTTTCTATATGAAGGATATCGATGCTAAATTCTTTAAGCACTGGATAGTCGAGGATATGCTGAACTTTATGCGTTTTTCCTACAATGATCGCCGGGTCGATATTCTAGAGAGGATTCATACGAAATTCAATGCGTATATATCCAAGCAGCAAATTGCCTTTTTAAAAAAGAAACCCACTCATACATCTGTTTTTGATACGTTGCTAGATAGCGAACTTCCTTCCTATCAGCAGAAATATATTACGAAAGCAAAGCAGCAGTTCAAAAATATTAACCAGATGGAGCCAGCCAAGGCGATTCGTACGATTCGTGAAAAGCTTGGTTACGACCGTGCTATAACGAATATGTGTGAAAAGTATGGGTTCAACGCTGAACATCTTTTCGGCATCCTTGATACTCTAGAGGAAATCGCAGAGGGACTTGGTTCCCTTAAAGGCTTTGCAGATCGCTTAAAAGAACTTGAAAAACTAATTCAGACATCAAAATATAATAAGAGTAAAAGCAAACTTACGCTCACCACTTTCCACAGCGCCAAAGGATTAGAGTTCGATAGAGTATATATGACGGATCTCGTTGATGGCGTAGTTCCCTCTAAAGATGATATGGACCGCTACCGTAATAAAGAGTATGGGCCTATGGAAGAAGCGACTCGCTTATTCTATGTTGGCATGACGAGAGCTAGGAATCATCTAGAACTCTTGAGCTACAACTATAAAGGCAATGAGCGTGTTACAGAATCAATATTTGTGCAGAACGTTCGAAAAATCGTCCAGCCTAAGAGTGCTAACGCTTCTGTAAAAGGTACACCCCATAGTTCAGATGCAAGCTTGATGCAAATGGATGATATGGACATTGGTGAAGAGGTTGTGCATAAAAAATTTGGTATAGGTGCTATCAAGGTATTTAATGGAGAACTGATTGGCATTGAGTTTGAAGAAGCTGGTTATAAAGAACTGAATGTAGGTATTTGTGTAGAGAATGGTTTGTTATGGAAGTCTGATAAGGTGACAGAAGGTTAACATGTACAAAAGAGCGCTACCCCTAAAGTGGGAGAGCGCTCTTTTTATGTAGGATTAAAGGTGCTTCACGCAACAACCACAAACCACCCCATATCCTATGGGGAGCAGTTTGTATGTCGCTAAACTTTCTTATGTCACTCATCCCCAAAAGCTTCTGGTAACATCTTAAACCCATCAATCTCGGCATCTTCATCCACTTCAATCATAATACAGCGTTTCCCTTTGTAGTTGACTTGTTTTACGAACTGCAAGTCTTGTGGGCTTATCGAGATGTTGGCTACTTTTGTGTTGATTTTTATTGATTTGGAATTGTATTTAGGGACAATGTTGCTTGCTTTTAGTTCGTAAGATTCATTGTCAGTAACGGTTTGAAAAGCACTTTTCACTTTTTCCGAATCGACAGTCTCACCGCTTTCCGTTAAGACACGCTCCACATCTCTATAGCCAAGTGTGGGAGCTTCATCTTCTTCATTTTCTTCGACGACACGGTTGATTTCTCCATAGACATTGGCAAGGGTTGAAGGATTGAGCTCATCTCCTACTACACCTCTAATAACTTCCTCAAATACCGCTTTGTCCTCTTTCGCTGTCATCGGTTCTTCACCGTTTAATACTTCTTCGATGAAATGTGGGTCAGGTTCATGTGCTTTACCTGCTGCGTAAAGAATGTGATTCACATCTGCAGTATGATTTGTGAAGGTAGGAAAAAGAAAGCCTCCCATTGGGGTGTTCAGGTCAATGACCGGATCCACATCGATGTTGTACTTGAACTCTTTCTCTACATAATCAAAAAGCCATTCTTTTTTAGGTTCCTGCGTTTTATTAACGCTACAAAGAATAAAGGGATGGGAATAAACGGTGTCTCGTTCACTTTCCTCTGCTTCTTCGTTCCTACGTTTCGTTGGCTTTAAATATTCGGCTCGGATGAAGGTGATAACAACATCCTTTTCATAAGGCTGGTCCTGGATCATTTTTTCGGTCATGTGAAGCATTTGTTGCTTCCAATCCTCGACATCGCTGCTTAGAAGCCCTTTATGTAAAATAAGTTGTGTGTGGTTTTCGGCTTCACGTTGAAATTTTAGTTCAAATAGTTTCTCATCTAATTGACCAGTCAGAACCTTTTTAAAATTATTCATAAATAGCTCTTGTTGATCTCTGTCGAGCATTTCAAAGGGCTGACTTTGATGGTGAAAAATCTCAGTCGTTTCTTTCATAATATATACATTAAAGATGTCAGATATCTTCATTAAATCATGGTCCACTTTCATTTGCTTGCGAATGCCGGCAATATCTTTTTTGTCCATCAATCGTCCACTCCTATGCTGCTTAGGTTAATATATTCGCTTCATGATTCTTTTATTTTAACATATGGTCGAATCTATCTTAGAGGATTATGGTCCACATTATATCTATTAATTGAAATTAGTAGAAAAGGGCTCTTTCTAAAGGAAAGGAGCTATATAATGTTTTTTAAAGCATGAAATGGTAGATAAATCAATCTGAAATTTCCGGGGTAACGCTTTCAAATTCTATATATGGACATTTTGTTACATTCATTGCTTGTAGAAACATATAGAGCTACACTTAAATGTGAAATGTTTCACAATATTAAAATGGGCGGTGGTCCGATTGGAACAAGAAGCAATCAATAAAGTGATACATGCGGCCAAGCGAAAAAAGATTATGTTGGATGAAACACCTCAACAATATATAGTGCGTGCGGCATTAGCCGGAGTCTATATAGGTTTTGCGGTGGTGTTGTCTTTTACATTGGCTCAGCCATTTTTTGAGCAGCATGCGGCATCGACTTATTTCATAAATGCCATATTCTTTGGAGTTGCCTTTTGCTTGATTGTGTATGGTGACTCTGAACTATTTACCTCGAACACACTATATATGACAGTTTCTTCTCTTACTAAAGAGACGAGTTGGTTCGATACGTTAAAAGTGTGGACCTATTGTTATGCTGGAAATGTAATTGGGTTACTATTTTTTGCAGGAATGATTTATTTTACTGGTCTCTTTCAATCCATTGTTCCTGAGGACTCATTCCTCATCAGTATTGCTGAAAAAAAGATGAACCTACCAACCTCCATGTTGTTTACACGCGCCATTTTAGCGAATTGGCTCGTTTGCTTAGCTATTTGGATTCCTTTGCATGTGAAAGATGATGTTTCTAAAATTATGCTGATGATATTAATTGTATTTACCTTCTTTATTTCTGGCTATGAGCACAGCATTGCTAATATTGGATTGTTCTCTATAGCACTGTCCTCCCCACATACAGCAATGGTTAGTATGGAGGGATTTGTTCATAATATTGTTCCGGTTACCTTAGGAAATGTCGTTGGTGGGGGCTTTTTCGTTGGTGCGACATACGTCTATTTAAATACCAAAAAATCAGTTGTATTTCAGCTCGATAAAGTTCACGCTTTTGAAGAGAAAAAACATTTATAATCTAAGCAAGTAAAAGGTGGTGGCTCTTGCATGTCTAGATCCAGTGCCTTTCTTTATCGAGTACCTGTCAAAGACTGAGGCGACAATCTCAAGGGTGACGGGTATTTTTATGATATGCACACTTTTTTAATCATAAATAAAGGATTCCCCTATAAAAGAGAAATCCCGTTATATGTTTAGTTGTTCTGCTCTGGCTGTTGAGATTTGCGGGCTTTTTTTGCTTTTTCTTTGTGGGCTTTATTAGCAGCTGCACTTCCGAATTCTTCACCAAACTCTGTATCTGCTTTCTTCGGATCGAAGCCTTTTTTATGTTTTTGCTCTGCGTCGTTTTTCTTCGTTTTCTTTGCCATATGAATACCTCCTTGTTATCTGTTTTAGTATGGGAAGTGGTTAAATATTTTATTCTGAAGAAGCGATTGGCAATAAAGGCTTCTATATGGTTTCTCTCCATTTCAAAATCAAATCTTTGACTTATATATCTAAGCGTATTATATTAGTTGATGGGTCAAAAATTGATGCATCAATTAATTGACAAGGAGGGAATTCATTGACTAATTCCTATCAAGAACAACAGAAGATTATTCTTCAACTAAATGATATTTATAAGCAAATGAGCCCTAAGTTTGAGCGCTGTACTGGTATTAGTCAGTCTCGATTAGAGCTTTTGCATAAGTTGATGGAAGTAGACGAAATCAATCAGACCGCGCTAAAGCAACAGGTTCATATAGATAGTGCCGCTGTGACAAGGCACTTGAAGCAACTCGAAGAAAAAGGGATTGTTTCCCGTCGGAAAAGCTCTGAAGATAACCGGATTACGTTTGTTAAGTTAACAGGTGAAGGCCGGAAGAAGATCGAGTGGTATTGCAAGGAAAAAGAAGATTTTATTTCTAAAGTCTTTGACGGATTCACGGAAGAAGAACGTACGGTTTTGACCGAGTTATTAAGCAAAGTTCAATACAATGTAAATAAGATAGAAAACTAATATTCATAAAAAGGGGAATGCAACATGACACAAGCTACAGTAAACGATTTTAATCACATCATCACGGGTCGTCGTTCGATTCGGAACTATGACCCTTCCGTAAAAATAAGTAGGGAAGAAATGGAAGAAATTCTAAGCGAGGCAACACTTGCTCCATCTTCAGTAAATTTACAGCCATGGCGTTTCGTAGTTATTGATAGCGAAGAAGGGAAAGAGACGCTTAAACCATTAGCGATGTTTAACCAGACACAAGTAGAAACGTCCGCTGCCATGGTGGCAGTTTTTGTTGATATGAACAGTACAGAATATCTAGAAACAATCTACAACCAAGCAGTTGATGAGGGTAAAATGCCTGCTGAAGTAAGGGACCGTCAAGTACCTGCCATTCAAGGTCTGATTGAGCAATTAACAGAAGAGCAGTACCGTGAAATGAATGTCATTGACGCTGGTTTGGTGTCTATGCAATTTATGCTAGCAGCTCGTGCACATGGTTATGATACCAACCCAATTGGTGGTTTCGAGAAGGACAAAATCGCAGAAGCCCTCGATTTGGATAAAGAACGTTACCACCCTATTATGTTACTTTCTATTGGAAAAGCAGCAGAAGACGGTTATGAATCCGTACGCTTACCAGTTGATACGGTTACAGAGTGGAAATAAACCATTAGAAAAGAGGAATGACAATGATCATCACGCATGCACATTTTCAAATCGATCCAACAAAAGAACAAGAATTCTTAGAAGAAATTCGTTCCCTTATTGAGAAATCAAGAGTAGAAGAGGGGAATATATCGTATAATCTTATGAAAGATATCGAAAAGGAAAACACGTACACGATGGTCGAAGTGTGGGAAGACCAAGAATCTGTTGAGCGACATGGTAACAGCAGTCATTTTACAGCTTTTGTTGAAAAAGCTCCGCAGTTCTTAACAGCGCCACTTCAAATTGAATCGTATGAAGGACAGAAGTTGGAAAGATAAAATAAATTAGGAAAGGCATTTGAAATAATTTTGGGTACCTTTTCTATGCTCCATCATAAGAAAAGCAGGAAGCCTAGGGAGCTCCTGCTTTTTTGATGTATAGCGTACTATAAACGCTGCGTCACCCATGTACTGTGAGCAGCAGTTTGTACATCGCTAAGCGGGCGCCCCGAGCTTCTGTTCCACGTAAAGCAAGTATGAAATGTTAGCGGTGAAGAAGATCAACGTAGCTTTGGAGGAGTAACTAGAAAAGGTACATACTGTAGGTTCTTCTCGTATAAGAAAGAACAAATGGACTGCTTCGACATTAGTCCATTTGTTCTTTAAATTTGGTTCGTCCTAGCTTCACTTTACCACCTGTTTGAATCGTTACTTCTACATTGAGTGACTCAATTGTGTTTTCTGTAAGCCAATCTTGTTCACCCAGATTTTGTTCTTTAAATTCTTTTGGAAACTTTTTAAATAGTTTATACCCTAGATGGTAAATGTCTGCTTGCTTCTCTACAGCTTTCATATAAGTAGAACGAATCTCACCTTCAATGGCTTTTTCTGCTTTCTCTTTGACCTTTTCAACGGGTATATTTTTAGGATTCTCAATTATCATTCCTGTAAGAGTAACCTTTATTGTAAAGTGTGGGATGCCACCGTTTAGCTCAGGTGTAATGTCAACTTTAGGATCATTAGCTACAAATGAAAGATATGGAGATCCATCTGTTTTCAAAAAAACAGTTGATCTCTGAGTGGATGGTTGCATCCATCGGATTCCCTTCATTTCATCAAGTGTAAAGGTGCCCTTTAATGAGTTAAAATCCATAACTGCTAACCCAGACCATTCCTGTATTGGATGAGGATTGCTATCTCTTTGCCATTGAATTGTATTTAAATCAATGATAGGGAAGACCACCATATTTCCTGGTTCATACTTCTCAATTAAAAATTCCCGTATTGTTTTTGGTCTTACAAAAGAAAATTGTTTATAAACATTTAAAGGGTTATTTTCCTTAGAGTAATATGGGGATAAATCTAAAATAGGCTTTCCCTGAAACAATTCTGCGAGATCGGTTGTAGTACCATACATCCAGGTGGCACTACGTGTTTCAGCATATCTGTTTAATACATCCATCACATCTTCCACCAATCCCTTTTTCTCAAGGGCCTTGGTGGAAAAGATGATATGTTCAATGTGGGACCATGATACACGGTGTTGGGACGTAAAATAAATATTATCACTCGCGCTATCAAATGAATCCCCAATTCCATGCCCAATAAATACAGGAGCTTCTTCTGAGTCACCACCCCCGCCTTCCGTTTTACCGATATTATGAAGGGGGAGTGTTTTGATATACACATGCATTTGATCATCTTTGAAATCTATGCCTAAAGCTGTAATATAGATATCATGTTCTAATTCTTTGAGATCCCAGCAACCTGAAAGAAGCATGACAATACATAAACAAGGAAGAATCAATCGTTTCATTTTTTCTTCCTCCCTTGTCTTGTTTTATCTGGTGTTTTCAACATTTTTGGTCGATTCTGAACAACATCTCTTGGGTTCCATAATGCTTGAGGAATCTCTTTAGGTCGTGTTGGTGATAACGGGGCTAGATATGGAACACCAAAAGAACGTAAATTCGCAAGATAACCAATGACGGCAAATATACATAGGAAAAAACCGAACATTCCAAGGAAAGAGGTAATCAATAGGATAATGAGTCGTAATATTCCTACCAGACTAGTAAGAGACTGGTTGATTAATGTGAATGTGGAAACAAGTGCTACAGCATTCACAACAAGTATGCCAGGCGCAGTAAAGCCTGCAGCAATGGCTGCCTGGCCGATAATGATTCCCCCTACAACGGATAATATCTGTCCTACAGCCATGGGTAATCTGACCCCAGCTTCTCGAAAAATTTCAAAAAGTAATAGCATGAAAAAACATTCTAATGGAGCAGGTAAAGGGACCCCTTCCCTTGAAAGAGCAGCTGTTGCTAATAAAGTAAATGGAAGCTGGTCTGGATGATAACTAAGAAGGGCAATCCAGAAGGCAGGTAAAAATAAGGCGAAATATAAGGCCATATAACGTAATAAACGCTCAAAAGCAACAAAAATGGAAGAAACCTCATTATCTTCTGCTGTTTTTAATACAAATAATAAGTTAACAGGAGCTATCAACGCCGTAGGAGCACCATCCATGAGAATAGCAAAGCGACCATGCAGCAGGCTATCCACCACAAAGTCAGGTCGGCCGGTGTATACAAATAATGGAAAAAGTGGTTTCTTTGTATCAACAATCAATTCTTCTAGCTGAAGATTACTTACTAACCCATCCACCTTTAACTTTTCTAGTCGAGACTTGGCTTCTTCTACTGTTTCACTATTCGTGACATCTTCTAAGTATAGTAACATCACTTTCGTTTTGGTTCGTTCTCCAATCTCGTATTTAATCATCTTTAATGTCTTACTCGGGATACGTTTACGTACAAGAGCCATGTTCACACTAACTTCTTCAACAAAACCTTCTCGTGAACCTCGAATGGATATTTCGGTTTTAGGTTCTTCTACCTGTCTTTTGGGATGGCAGACTACTTGCACTTCCCAAATGGAGGAACGTTCTTCATGAAGTACTATGACATGACCTGTGAAAACTGCTGTTAGGATTTGCTCGGTATAGACCTTCTTGTGAAGTGAAAGTGAGTTTTCACGAAAAATGTAATTAAGTTCCTTTTCAAGTTCATTATGATTATTTTGTATGGTTTGTAAAGGTTTTAAAATTTGATCGAAAAGTTGTTCCTCATTATATAATTCGTCACACATAATCGCTGTGAAAACGCCTGCTTGAGTCGCGATATCATAAAATTTCACATCTGCGCAGCCATCAAATAATTCCCTCATGGCTTCCACAGTAAGGGTGGCGATTTGTTGATTAGAGGATTGATGGGATGATTCCGATTTTCTTTTCTGTTTTCGGCGAAATCTCATATCTTTTGCCTCCTATTTACCCAGGTTACGACGGCTACAAAAATAAAAAAGTAGATGCTCATACATATAATCATTACAGGCAGAAATAGCTCTTTTATGAAGGTATAGAAGTCAATATCCGAGATTGGAAGTAAGAGAGATAGTACTAATCCAATAAGAATAGCGAGGTGAACTTTGGATTTTGTTTTTGCCTTCTTAATTGCAAAAAGTTCAGGAATTAATATAATCATTAAGGCAATCCGAACAACAGCACCTGATAACCATTGATAAATGGTTAAATAGTCCACATGACTAATATAATTTCCGATTGTTACAACCCTCCATTGTTCATAAGCTGGATATCGTAATTGAGAATTAATTTCTGGACCGAACAAAGCGATTCCACCTGTTATAGGAGCCAGCAATAAATTAGTTAGTAACAATCCTATAATGAGATACTTCCAATAAGACGCTTTTTGTTTTAGCTTATCTTGAAGGAAGAACAGAATAATTAAGTCTACACTTCCAGACAAACTGTAAAAAAAGCTTTTCAAAATAGGATCCCATCCGTTAATAAAGGGCGGGAATAAGAGACTATAATTTTTGTTAGGCATATTAGAAAATGACACAAACAAGCCTAATATGACTACTACAGGTAAGAGTATCCCACTAATAATTGTTATGGATTGAATGCCCCCTTTAAGAAATAATCCAATAACCAAAATGGAGCTAATGCTTAAGACCAATTCAGGTGTATTAGGAAGGTAAGAAACATTCGTCCAAGTAATCGTATCAAAAAAGGTGATATATGCTTGTAATAGAAAGTAAATGATAATCGGTAGTAACAGGAACTTGGATCCTATTTTCCCAAAACAAACCTCAAAATATGAAACAATGGATTTATTTTTTGTTTTCACTTGAATGAAGTAAATGATGGAAAGAAAGATTGTAATAGGAATGAGGCTCATTAAAGCCCCAATCCAAGCCCCCCGGCCACCTTCATTAATAATAGCACTCAAGATCACATGATTATAAAAGCCAGTACTCATCATAATCAGAAAAACTAACTGTAGAAAGGAAATGGGTTCGTTTCGCATAGACAGAATCCTTTTCTCCTTATTGTCTATAAAATAACTTTGTTTATTCATGAAAATATAATTGAATGGGATAGACGCTTAAAGGCCTACATAATATTGTGTATTTCACCCATAGCTATTATCGAAGTACTCCAAGAACGATATTCGGATAAAGCTTCTAAAGTATTATAAAAAAAAGCTCCCAAACACTCAGTTAAGAATGTAGGGAGCTTTCCTAGTAATCCAGAAAACTTTAAAATCCATTGCATGTGTGTAACTGCCACGTCCAGCCCTAGTGCTCCGCGACTAGTGTGTAACCTATTCTAGGTAATACGATTGTACTTGTCATCTCAGTTTGTGATAATTGGAAAAGAAAGAGAATAGATTAAAAAGATGATTAAGGCACTATGCATGAATAAGTAGGCATTTTTAATTTAATAAATTAGTGAATATTAGTATAAAGATTATTAGAAAGAGGTTCAAAAATGGTTTATATCTTTTTGGTTGTGGGCTTTGTATTACTAATAAAAGGTGCAAATTTATTTGTTGATGGATCTTCCAATATTGCACGCTCCTTTCAAGTTTCTCCATTGTTAATAGGTTTGACAATAGTAGCATTTGGAACAAGTTCTCCTGAAGCAACAGTAAGTATAATTGCCGCATTGGAAGAAAATGCTGGAGTTGCTCTTGGGAATGTCGTGGGCAGCAATATTTTAAATATCACTTTAGTAGTGGGAGTGGCTGCTTTCATTTATCCCTTGAAAGTAGAAAGTGAAACCATTAGGAAAGAAATACCTTTTACATTGTTAGCAAGCGTTGCTTTGCTGATTTTAATTAGTGATGTGTTACTTCAAACGGTTTCCGAAAACCTTCTTACAAGAGGCGACGGCTTTATCATCATGTTATTTTTCATGATTTTCTTATACTATATCTTTGAAGTGGCAAGGAATAGTAGGGAAAAGGTAAAATCGGAGACCAAGGTTAAGGATTCGAGTTCATGGAAAAAGAACATTATTTATACAATAGGTGGCCTTGTTGGAATCATTTTTGGTGGGGAGTTAGTTGTGAAAAATGCCACTGAAATTGCGTTTTCCTTTGGTATGAGTGAAACGTTAATTGGGCTAACAATTGTAGCAATTGGTACGTCGTTACCAGAATTAATAACATCTATTACTGCTGCATTAAAGAAAGAAAGTGAAATAGCTTTAGGGAATATAGTGGGGAGTAATATATTTAACATTTTATTTGTACTAGGCGTTACTGCTGTCATTCACCCACTTGCTGTTAATGGTAAGATTATTATTGATATTATAATTATGATTTTATTAACCGGAACATTGCTGCTCTTTTCAAGAACAAATTATAAAATTGGAAAGTTTGAAGGTATGTTTCTAGTTATTGTATATATTATTTACATGATTTTCATCATTATAAGGAATTAATTCAAAGGTAGGATATATTATATAGTCTACACTGGAATCCCGCTGCTTCAATCTAATAATTAAAAAGACCGCAAAGTATACAAAGTTAAAAAAACTCTATATTTTGCGGTTTTTTTTACAAGTAAAGAAAGTACAAGGTTTTAGCTCTTACATATCTAGCTCCAGCGCACAGCAACTAGTATGCTTCCTTCGCCACCGTGCGATAAGTTAACATCGAATCACACATGGAAGTTCGATTAAAATCGCTACATCACGTAGCAACATCGACCAACCCACATCCGTGGGCAGCAGTTTGTACATCGCTAACCGGGCGCTTGCGCTTTTGTTCTCACATACTCATCAATTGGGCATTCCAATGTGCTAAGAGAGAGTCAGGTGGAACGGGTTTGCTAAAATAGAAGCCTTGTACTTCTTCACATTGTAATTGATGGAGAAGAGCTAGTTGTGCTTGTGTTTCAACTCCCTCTGCTGTTACTCTAATATTTAAATTTTTGGCAACGGTTAGAATCGATTGAACGATAGCTTTGTGGTCTTTATTATCTGGTAAATATTGAATAAAGGAACGGTCAATTTTGATACGGTCTAATGGGAACATAGATAGGTAACTCAGGGAGGTGTATCCAGTTCCAAAGTCATCCATGGAAATTTGAATACCGTATTGTTTTAAGATTTGTATCTTTTCTATCGTAGATTCTGTATTTTCAATGGCTAGTGATTCTGTGATTTCTAAATCTAACTTTAACGGAGACATACCTGTTTCCTCTAACACTTGGATGATATTATCTGTGAAATCTGGGTGAAGAAACTGTTTTGGTGAGATGTTGATGGATAGATGGAAATTAATGTATGATTGTTGCTCCCAAACTTTATATTGATAACATGCTTCTTTTAATACCCAATTGCCTAGTTGAATAATTAAATCACTTTCTTCAGCGAGAGGGATGAATTCTCCAGGGCTAATCATTCCTTTTTCAGGATGTTTCCATCGAACAAGTGTCTCAACCCCTTCGATTTGATTGTGAGCTAGTCCATACTTAGGTTGAAAATGAAGGAGCAATTGATTTTCTTCGATTGCCTTTTTTAGGTCCTCGAACAGAACGATCTTGGAAACATTCTTTTCTGCGAAGGATGGAGAATATTCCATATAGCTATCTCGTCCGTCCCTTTTCACCTCATACATAGCCATATCCGCATGTCGAATAAGTGTATTAAAATCTTTGCCGTCTTTAGGATAAAAAGAAACACCTATACTTAAGGAAATTTCTTTATAATATTCTCCAAGGATAAAAATGTCTTTCATACTATCTTGAATGGAAGTTATCTCGTTTCTGACCTCTTCATGATTTTCAATAGAAGGGATGCAGATTAAGAATTCATCTCCACCTAATCGTGCAATAAAACCGCGCTCACCAATCGCTTCCTGCATTCTCTTTGCTACTAATTGTAATAGGTGATCGCCGTACGTATGCCCAAGGTGGTCATTGATATCTTTAAACAGATCAACGTCAATGACTATGGTCGCTAATTGTTCCCCATCCTTTTCAATAAGACTTTCCATCTCATTTTTGATCCTTCTGCGATTTAATAATCCCGTTAGCTCATCATGATAAGCTAAGTACTCAATTTGTTCTTGGGCTTGTTTTTCTGCTGTGATGTCTTGTGCAATACCATATACACCTGTAATCTTGTTATCTACTTTTATAGTAAAGGCGGTAATATCCAGATTCACAATGGTATGGTCTTTGGTAAGGATAGCCGTTTCAAAATTGGCTGTATTGCCTTGTTTTACGTTTTCGTATTTTTCTAAGACGTAAGGGATTTCTTCTGGCACAATAAGGTCTTTGATTTTACGTTTATATAATTCTTCTAAGCTATACCCTGTAAGAGGAACGGCGGAAGGATTAAATGCAGTGAAATTCCCTTTTAGGTCCAAGGTGTAAATAGCGTCAGGATTATAGTCAAAAAGGGAACGATAATGTTGTTCTTGTACTTTTAGTTCTGTATGTTTTTCTTTTAATTTTTCCTGCTGATGGGTAAATTGATCTTCGATATAAGTGATGGTAATTAAAAATAAAAGTAATACACTACTTGCTTCAATTGTATTCATAAGAAAACTATTATGAAGGAATAAACCATCTATAAAGCAGTAGACGACTGAGCAGATGGCTATGCTAATCATAGCAAATAATGAAATATTTTTTATTAATGACACCTCTCGGCCAAGCAATGATTGGTCCATCTGTATATGCTCAAATATCCTTATGGTTGTATAAATGGTCCCAATTAATAAAAGGAGAGAGTAAAAACTATTGTCTTTTTTTAGTATGAGTGTAGGGGTATGAGAGAGTGTTATATAATACGTAAATACTAATATAAAAGAACTTACCACAACGCTCAATATTAAATGGATATGTACATTTCGTTTTTGTAAATGGTCTGCATTTATTTTTTTCTTACCGAAGAAGCCCATGATTAAAAATGTTATAAAAAATAGGGTTAGGGAATAAAGGCAGTGGAGTAAAAATGGAAGAATATTTCCTAAGGATAACTCAATCACTCCCTGAATTACTAGAGCCATCGTAGGGATGATAGTTATCGTGAAGCCACATAAACTAGCTAGAATGAAAGAAAGGGAGATTTCATTAAATCTTTCTTTCCATTTGCTACGGGTTACAAACATGATTAGATTTATAAGACTAACGGTTATTATGGATCCTAGTAGTAAATAAACGAGTTGGTTACCCATGTTTTGTTCTCTCCCATATGTCCTAAGAGGATGATAGTACTTAAGGACTATTATCACATATGGAGGAAAACATTGCGAATATTTTACAAAAATAATATGCAAAGATTTTGTACTACAAAAGAAGAATGTCGAGTTTCCTTACGACAGCCTTCCTTTTTATTTGTGCATTTAGATGAAAGCTTACATCTTTTAAGAATGATAGTATAAGTCCAACTAGACCTTTATCTGCACTAAAGGCTTGCCACTCGGCAAGCCTTCTTTAATAGGAAAGAAAGTATAAAATTTTGGCCCGCAGATGTCTAAGGACGTTCGATTAATACCGCTGCGTCACGCAGCAACATCGAACCAACCTATATCGTGTAGGCCGCAGCCCATACGTCACTAAACGGGCGCTTGCGCTTTTCTTCCCCTCACACTCGGGAGAAAAGTATATTATTTTCTAAATGTATATGTTCATGCAAGTCAGTCTCAATGGCTTCAAGTCGTTGATAAACGAGACGATAAGTGCCACAGGCTCCTTGGGGAGGAGTGTAATCATTGGTAGCCTCGCGTAATTTTTTTAATAGGTTTCCAGCAGTATAATGTTCATTTTCTAATTCTTGTACTATTTTCATAACGTTCCTACGAGTTTCTTCTGTTGGATTTTGCTCATGTTCTAATAATAAAGGAAAGTCATGTGTTTCTTCTTTGATGGTATGTTGTTCAAGTTCTGTCTTTAAGCGATGAAATAGCGTGTGAACAGTAGATAAGTGAGGGTTAGAGGTGCCATGCACACGCAACACTTTTGTTACATAAGGGCTTAGTTGTGGCAATTCTTCATTTAAGTATCGATGATGTTTGGCAATAATATGATCAATCAGTTCTTGAGAGGAAGCATTGAGCCAATCAATTTCTGCATCCTGTAATGCTTTTGATTCACTGTAAAGGGTATTTAAATCAGTTAATACTTGCTCTGGAGACAATTCTCTTTCTTCAATAGCTTCAATTAGTGGACGATTTCCGCCACAACAAAAATCGATACGATACGATTTGAACAAATCACTAGCTTTAGGGAATTTCGTTACAATATCACCTACGATGGATTCTTTCGTGAACGTTTGTTGCATCCTAATCCCTCCATTTAAAAAGAATTTAACTCTATATTTAGAATAGCAAGATGGATGTAAATAAAACGTGATATATATCACATTAAACAACTTGTTTTATGACAACTTTGTGTATGTTGGTTACTTTTTTAGAAGTAAAAAAAGGTTCTGGCGCCCCGAGCTTTTGTTCTTAGCCTTTGGTCTTTCGCATGCTTTTGGGGATATACACACAAGCTGGTTCACTCTCTAAGTAGTCTCCAGTAAGTGCATAGGCCCTTGACCTAGAACCGCCACATACATAACGGTATTCGCATACACCACATTTACCTTTATATTCATCTGGGTTTCGTAAACTCTTGAAGACAGGGGAGTGGCGGTATATGTCAGCTAAAGATTCTGTTCGAACATTACCTGCTTTAACTGGTAATAGGCCGCTTGGGTAAACATCCCCAATATGAGAGATAAACACAAATCCATTTCCGTCATTTACACCTCTAGGGGCACGTCCAAGCCCATCAAATTGCCCCGTCTTCCCAGCATGCAAAGCATCTACATATTGAATTTCAGTTTGTTTATCTTTATTTTTTCTCATCTTATCCATAATGACTACTCGGCGGTAATGTTGAGCGGCTGTTGTTTTAATGTCGAAGGATACGTTTCCTTGTAAGTCGTTTAACCAACGGAAGACTTTTTCATGTTCAGCCGGTGAAATCATATCGCTGTCTTTCCCTCTTCCAGTTGGTACAAGGAAGAACACACTCCAAAGCACACACCCTAATGTCTGGATCAAGTCTGCCATTTCGTCTAACACGTCCACATTATAGCGTGAAATGACAGTGTTAATTTGTAAGGGCAAGGATAATTCATGTATATACTCAATCGCGTTCATCGTTAGGTCGAATGATCCAGAAGTACCTCTGAAGTGATCGTGTATTTTTGCATTGGGGCCATCCAAGCTAAAAGCCCAACGAGCAAGACCGACATCTTTGGCTTTCTTAATTGCTTCTTTGGTTACATTTGGTGTTGCACTCGGTGTCATGGATACCCGAACACCTTTTTGAACAGCATAAGAGGCAATATCATAGACATCAGGCCTCATGAGAGGGTCACCACCGGTGAACACAAGCATAGGGTTGTCCATTTCATAAATGGAATCTATTAATTGTTTTCCTTCTTCAAAAGTCAATTCAAGTGGATGGCGGGTGTATTGAGCTTCCGCTCGGCAGTGAAGACAATGTAACTCACACGCTCTTGTTAGTTCCCATATGACAATAAAGGGATTCTTATTAAAGTCTCGATCGATCATATACATACCCCCTAATTTTAGTTACTTCTATCATAAAAATAGAAAGAACATATGTATGTGAAATTTATCACATTCATTCTATTTTTCGTTCATTATAATAAAGGTACCTAGATAGAAAAGAGGGGATTGCAATGAAACCATTACTACCAAAGCAACATGGAGCATGGGCTATGCTACTTGTACCATTTCTATTAGGAATAACCTCAAGCGCATTTACTAGTACACATGTCCCGTTGTTCCTAGGATGGTTATTTCTTTATTTATCAACTTATCCATTGTTGATGCTAGTGAAGGGGAAAAAGAAGAAGGAGTACTATAAATGGTCAGGTATATATGTCGGCTTCACTTTACTTTTTCTAGCTATTGTTTTGTTGAATGAGTGGGAAATGCTCTATTTTGGACTTATGATGATTCCTTTGTTCTTTGTGATTTTGTATTTTGCTAAAAGGAAGAAAGAGCGGGCTTTTCTCAATGATGTAACAGCTATAATTGTTTTTTGTATAGGAGGATTGGCAAGTTATTACCTTGGAGCTGGTAGCTTAGATAAGCAGGGGTGGATGATTGCTATACTATGCTTTCTGTTTTTTCTAGGCAGCACATTCTTTGTTAAAACGATGATAAGAGAAAAGAAAAATGTAGCCTTCCGTTGGTATTCTTGGAGTTATCATGCATTGCTTCTCATACTTGTCGTTTTGTTTACGCAATCTTTGCTATTCATGATTGCATTTATTCCAAGTGTGATACGGGCATTTACGCTTTATGGGAAAAAACTCACCATTATGCAGTTAGGTGTTGCGGAAATTGTCAATTCAGTGTGCTTCTTGGTTACAATCATTATCTTGGTGTAGGTGGATAGTTAAAGAAGGGGTGTTTTATAACAAGATTAGAAATATAAAAGGGAGGGGAATGATCATTCCCCTCCTTGTACTTCCTGTATTTTAGCTAATTACAGTTAAGCGTTTTGAGTTTGTTGTGTTGATTGTTGCTGTGAACTTGCTTCTGTTTCCTGTTGTTCAACGGGTCCATCTTGTTTTTTTACGAAGAAGGATAAAACCATCCCTAAGAAGGAAAGGACAGTAATGACCATGAAGGCTACATTGACGCCATGTATTTCAGGGTTAGCGATAGAAGATTGCTGCTGAGCGGTCTCTGCTGTCTTTGTCATGACGGTTACAAGGATAGCTGTGCCTACAGATGCAGAAACCTGACGCATCGTATTACTCATAGCTGCACCGTGAGGGATGAGTTTGTCTGGTAGCTGATTTAATCCAGCTGTAGTAGCTGGCATCATGACCATAGATAGACCAAACATTCGGATTGCATAAAATACAGTTAACATAGTCAATGTCGTCGCTGTATCTAAGAAGGAAAGGAAGAAGGTAGAGACGGTGATGATGGATAAACCAACCATCGTCAAAAGTCTCGCTCCAATCCTATCAAAGATACGACCTGTAATAGGGGACATTAATCCAGAAATAATCGCCCCAGGTAACAGAACAAGTCCAGATTGTAGAGCTGTGAAATCACGCATGTTTTGCATATATAGTGGAATAAGTGTTTCAGAACCTATTAAACCGATAAATCCAATCATTCCAATCATGGTTGCAATGGTAAAGATAGGATATTTGAATACTCTAAATTCAAGCATTGGATGATGGAGTCGTAATTGACGTAGGATAAAGAAAAGTAGCGTCACAACCCCGATTACTAGTACAACGATGGTTCTGGAACTGTCCCATCCATAATTCCCAGCGCTTGTGAATCCATATAATAGACCTCCAAACCCTGCTGAAGAAAGAATGATGGAAATTGGATCGACTTTTGGTTTGGTAAGTTCCGTGACATTTTTTAATGCGTAATTGGCAATCCCAATAATGATAAAGGCGATTGGTAGAATAAACAGGAACAACACTCTCCAGGAGTAATGTTCTGTTATATAGCCAGATAAAGCCGGGCCGATGGCTGGAGCGAATGAGATGACAAGTCCAATATATCCCATGGCAGCACCGCGTTTGTTATAAGGGAAAATCATAAGAAATACGGTTTGCATGAGCGGGAGCATCACACCTGCACCACTCGATTGAATAACCCTTCCCATAATCAAAACCGGATAGTTGGGTGCAATAGCACCAACTAACGTACCAAAAGCAAATACAGCCATCGCTGTCATAAATAATTGGCGAGTTGTAAAACGTTCAATTAAAAAAGCACTGATGGGAATCATAATCCCATTCACAAGCATGAATATCGTGGTTAGCCATTGCGCCGTATTCGCCGTTATGTTCATTTCTTCCATGATGGGCGGAATTGCTGTAATCATTAGTGTTTGGTTCAATACGGCGATGAACGATCCGGAAAGAAGCAAGGCAGCAATTAAGACTTTATTATAATTTTGATCTACCATTCTGTATCCTCCTAACCTATAAATGTATTGAAAAATGATAAGTTCTATTTAAAAAGCATCGTTAATTTTCTTAAGCACCAATTATGAAATTATACTCCTTGTTTAAGAAGTAGACAACCATATTGCTTCCTTTATTTTGCATTGCTAAATTTGATCAAACGTTTGATTAATAATAATAAAGAAACCTCCTTATAACAAAGGAGGTCCGTCCACTTCCTATACAATAATGGGTTGATGGGAGGTAGTAGTATTGATGGTTTGTAAGTGTTTCTTGAATTGATGCATCACCCATAAATGAGCTTTTGCTTGGGTGTATTTATAGATGAACCATGGTAATGATGGCATGTAATCATGTATGGCAACGATACACTCTTGCTGATTAGGGATTTGTCTAAACTCTAGCCTCCCTCGTTCATTTTTCTTCGCGTCTTCAAATACACCTCCTGTAATGTAAAAAAGAGTTCGATCTACCGTGCTACGCTCTGGTGAATACGTGAATTCCAGGACAGGCTGATGCGTGATTGGGAACAGGATTTGATACTGACCCTGATCCTTTTCCCTTACCTGTAATAAAGGATGTACCATTTTAGACAACCACTCTATATAATAAAGAGCTACCCAGTCAGCCTTTTTTCCATCAGGTAGGGGAATTCGTTGCACAGATCGTACATCATGTTGAATAGATGGTGGTTGAAGTTTCATGGATGGCAATGTTTTCTGTTGGCCTTGTTTTTCCTCTTCTTGTAGAGAGTACCTTGCAGCTTCTTTGAATGGGATTTTGCCATAACTAATTTCCTCAGACATATTCTCTGGATGAGTTGTCATCGGATGAACAAGGCTTTCAATCAATGGATAGACCATTTCTTTTGGTGTGTTAGTCGTTAAACTCACCCATAATCGGGACAAGTTGACGGTTAAAAAAGGGACATCGATCAAACGTCGTTCTTTTCCCATTGCTTGAGCTGTTTGCCGCATCATTTCTTTGTAGGTCATCGTTTGTGGCCCGCCAACATCAATCGCTTTTCCAGATAAGTTAACATTACCGATGCTGTGATCTAAAGCATATAAAACATCTGGTAGTGCAATGGGGTGCGTCTTTTTCCTTGTCCATTTAGGCAACAGCATCACAGGTAGTCGCTTAACGAGCTTGGCTAAAATAGGGAAGGATGACCCTTTTGGACCAACGATAAGGCCTGCTCGGATAGTGGTCACAGGTGTTCCATACGCTCTTAGAATATTTTCTACCTGAAGACGGCTACGCAAGTGACGGGAAAGTCGTCTCGATTTAGGAATAATGCCACTTAAGTACACAATTTGTTTCAGACCTTGTTTATTTGCAGCTTGAGCAAAATTATCAGCTAATATCACGTCCATATCTTCAAACGACCCTTGTGTAAGCTTGGCAGAGGGGAGCATAGAATGGACAAGATAGACGGCGAAATCAGCGCCTTCCAGTGCTTTTTCAGCATCAGCTAACGAATATAAGTCACACGCACGCCACGTAATATGCTCTGTGTCTTGTTTGTTCTCTATGTTCCTTGAAAGGGCTATGACATCGGCATGCTTGGTCAGTTTTTGTAATAGATTATTTCCGATGTATCCACTTGCACCTGTTAAGGCGACAACAGGTCTTCTTCTGGCTGATGGGTTTTGGTTCATCACGTAACACTCCAGTACGTTATAAGTCTTTGTACCACTCGATTTACCCTTTATGTTTGTATGCTTAACGTTATAACTCTCTTCTATCTAATGAGGTGTTGGTAAATCTTATCCTACTATGGACGAGGTGGTAGGCATAAACTAGAACAACGACCACTGTAGAAGGAATCAGATAAAGGATGCGAAAAACGGTGAGGAGGACAAAGGGATGGCGTATGTGGAAGTGGATGATGGTGTTGAATTGTATTATAAAGCAGAAGGGGAAGGGAAGCCTGTTATTTTCATTCACGGCGTGTGGATGAGTAGTCGTTTTTTCCATAAACAAATGGCTTATTTTAAAGAGGGATACCGTGCAATAACATTAGATTTGCGCGGACATGGTAACGCTTCTAAAGTACAGACTGGTCATACTGTTGCTCAATATGCTCGGGATGTGAAAGCGTTCATGGAGAAGCTGGAGTTAAAAGATGTAACGCTGATTGGTTGGTCGATGGGAGCGTTTGTGATTTGGGAATACCTGCACCAATATGGAGAGGACAATATTAAAGCATCTGTCATAGTAGATGAGCTGGCTTCTGATTTTAAGTGGGACGATTTTGACATTGGTGCCTTTGATCTTGCTACTCTTACAAGTATGATGAGAGATATTCAAACAGATCAATCGCAGCTACTGGAAGGTTTTCTACCTTTAATGTTTAAAGAGGACCTCTCTAAAGAAGAGTTGAAATGGATGCTAAGAGAAACTATGAAAGTACCAGCCTCTATTGCAAGTGCTATTTTATTTGATCAATCGATTATCGATTGTCGCCCCTACTTTTCTTCGATTACGTTACCCACCTTACTTTGCTTTGGAAGAGCAGAGAAACTCATACCTGTCGCAGCCGGCGAGCATCTGCACAAAGAAATTCCGTATTCTCGTTTAGAGATTTTTGAAGATAGTTGCCATTGTCCATTTTTAGAGGAGCCGGAGCGGTTTAACATGGTGGTTGATCGCTATTTGCAGTCGTTATAGGAACACATATCAAATGATAGGTATAAACAATATTCATGCCTAATTTCGTCTTTTCGAAATTAGGCATGAACTGGGTCTAAGAAGCATTGGTTTCTTGGATTACTCTATTCATTTCATTTTTGTACAAGTCAGATCGTCCACCAAAGATCGCTTGGATGTTGTGATCAACCTTTACTACCCCTGATGCACCAAGCTCTTTCAATTTATCCTCATCTATCTTATCTAGTTCAGAAACCTCTACTCTTAACCGTGTAAAGCACGCGTCTACATGCTTAAGGTTTTGTTGGCCTCCAAGGGCATTCATAATCGCTACAGCTGTTTCTTTGGATTGGCCACTTTTATTTCCTTTTTTCTGTTCGTTGTAATCTTGTCGTGTAAATAGTTTGTTGTCTTGTCCACCACGTCCAGGTGTGGCAAGGTCCCATTTTTTTATAGCAAAAGAGAAAGAGAAATAATAGATTACAAAGAATACAGCACCAGCAACGATATTGACCCACCAGTTATTTGTTCCAGGAATGGCGTTAACAAGAATGTAGTCAATTAATCCTGATCCACCTGCCCAGCCAAGGTGGACATCTAGCATGTACATAACTGCAAAGGAAATTCCTGCTAGAAGCGAGTGGAAAAGAAACAGGAAGGGTGCAACAAATAAGAATGTAAATTCAATAGGCTCTGTGATTCCCGTTAAGAATGCTGTACCTGCTGCTGCAACTAACATGCCTTTTACGACTGGGCGGTTCTTCAAATCTGCTTGACGGTACATAGCAAGAGCAGCACCAACCAGCCCGAACATAATTACTGGGAATTTACCAGCCATGTAACGACCAGCGGTTACTTTCACACCCTCTGAAACTTGGGCAAGGAAAATGTATTGATCACCAGAAACTTGATTACCAGCTACTTCAGTTGTTCCGCCGAGAGGTGTCCATAAAAATGGAGCATACCAGATATGGTGTAATCCTGTTGGGATTAAGGCACGTTCTAGAAAACCATATAATCCGATGTAAAGTGGGTTTGTAGCTCCGTTTGAAATGATATTGGCTACGGTATTGATACCTGTTTGGATTGGAGGCCAAACGACCATCATAGCCATAGCGAGAAAGATGGAAGAGAAGACCATTGCAATTCCAACAGATCGATCTCCTGCAAAGAAACCTAGAACTTCTGGAGGATCAAATTCATGGAACTTGTTATAAATCCATACGGCTAATAAACCAACGACAATTCCCCCAAGCACGCCTGTTTCAAGCGTGGGTATGCCAAGCGCCATCCCATACTCACCGTTATTGGAAGCCATTTCAGGCGTAATACTGAGGGCAAAGGAAATGGTTTTGTTCATGATGATATAACCTAGTAATGCAGCAAGAGCAGCAATACCAGATCCACCGGTAAGGCCAATAGCAACACCAATAGCAAAAATGACAGCCAAGTTGTTAAAAATGCTAATGCCGATATCAGACATGCCTTTCCCAATAAACTGAACGATATCATTTTGTAGGAAGGTGAGTGTATCGACGAGTGGCCCTGTCAGAGCAGCACCGAAACCTAGTAAAATACCTGCCGCTGGAAGCAAGGCCACAGGCACCATTAGTGACTTTCCGAACTTTTGTAGGCTTCCGAAATATTTCTTCATGTATTATCCCCCTTTTTAGTAACCGCTTTCTTTTATGGGTAGAAAAGAACCGGAACCCTGTTCCGGTTCTGAGCCATTCTATGAAGTTACGACATGTTGCTTGTTTGCATGGAGAGTTGGCCAATAGTCTTTATTCGCATCGATAAGGTCATCAAGTATTTTTCGTGCTTTTGGAACGTCAACGACAGTCCGGTTTAACGTCAGTGCTTGTAAGGCTTTCTCATAGCTGTTTTGTTCGTATGCATCTACGACGAGCTTTTCATAAGCAAGTTGGTTTTCGATTAAACCTTTATAAAAAGTAGAAATATTTCCAACAGAGAAAGGCTTAGGTCCACGGTTTGTAATCATAGCTGGTACTTCTACCATGACATCATCCTGAAGGTTGGCAATCGTTCCGTTGTTCTCAACCATTACGATAAATATATCTTCGTTGTTATAAGCCATCGAAGCTGCTACTCGAACCATATATCGACCATGTATATCCACTTCTAATTCTACATTTTCGGTCGATCCATCTTTGATGATTTGATCGGCTAATGTGTGTACTCTTTTTTCTCTACCATTGATTACTTGGCGAGCTCGAGTGTTGGTTGGATCTTCTTTTTCTACCATTTGAGTTGGGTATAAATAATACTGTAAATACGTATTAGGTAAGTATTCAGGGAAGTCTGTCACCATCTGTTCTACTTGTTTGAACGTTTTGATCCAATTCGGATCATTCGCAATTTCTGCATCTTCAGGGATGAAGCCATCTTCTGTAATAGCTCGTTTTAATGTGTTTGTATGGTCCACACCTTGTTTATCATAAATTTTAGTGAACCAGCCAAAGTGATTTAGCCCGAAGTATTCGGGTACGAGATCAAAGACTTCTTTTCCTAGAATGCTTGCATAGCTAACCATGATAGCAGCAGGCATATCGCAAATGTTGAGGACTTTGTTGTCTTCTGGAAATTCGCGTCGCAAAGCTTCTGCTACAATCGCAGCTGGATTTGTATAGTTTAATATCCACGCATCAGGCGAAAAGGAGCGAACATCGTTTACGAGCTGAATCATATCGCCAATGGAGCGTAGGCCATAAGCCATTCCCCCAGGACCGCACGTTTCTTGACCAACCGCATCGTAGCGGAGAGGGATTTGTTCATCCTTTTCTCTCATAGCAAGACCGCCAGTACGAATTTGAATAAAAACAAAATCTGCGTTTGAGAAAGCTTCTTGTTTATCGGTCGTATAGTGAAAACTATCCAGTTCTGGGTAGCGCTCTCTAAGAATGATTTCGGAGGCTTTTGCTACCTGTTCTTGTCGGTCTACATCTGTGTCATAAAAGGTGATGGATTTTAGCGGGAACTGTTCTTTTTCTGCAATTAAGCTCATGATCATACCAATGGTGTATGTACTGCCTGCACCAACCACTACTAGGTTTTGTCTTTTCATTCTTTGAACCTCCCAAATATTTAATAGGTATTATATTTGTATCTTCATTAATTTAATACAAATATAATACCTTTTTATGAAAGCGTCAACATATAAAGTCGAGTTTTTGTGTGAAATTCGTTATAATAGGCTTATAGAACTAACAGGAGGACTACATATGGCAGATCCTTTATATAGAAAGATTGCTACCCAAATAAAGAATGAAATAAAAGAAGGGAATTGGAAAGAAGGGGAGTCTATTCCGACAGAGGCGCATTTGTCTGAGCAATATACTGCATCGCGCGTTACCATCCGTCAGGCCATCAAAACGTTAGTAGAAGAAGGGCTGCTGGAAAGAATACAAGGTAGTGGGACGTATGTAAGGGAACGTAAGGTAGAGCATAATATATTTGAACTTGTAGGGTTTACAGAGGAAATGAGAAAGTTTAACAAGCAACCAGTAAATAAAGTTCTCGATTTTCAATTAATGACTCCTACAGAACATGTACGAAGTATGCTTAATGTTCCTGAGGAGGAAAAGGTGTTCTATATAAGAAGACTGAGAATCGTTGAAGATATTCCTTACGTACTAGAGATTACATATGTTCCAGTAAGTATGTTTCCAAATTTATCTTATAGCACCATGCAAGGTTCGAAATATGACTACATCGAGAGGGAAGTCGGGATGAAGATCAAAGAAAGTTATCAAGAAGTAATCCCTATTTTACCTGAACCTGATATTGCTGAGGCTTTAACTGTTGATGAAACAATGCCTTTGTTAAAAATACAATCGTATAGTGTATTAGACAATGGAACCATTTTTGAATATACAGAGAGCTACTTTAAGAGTGATGAGTACAGATTCAAGCTAAAAGCGAGCAGACCCTAAAATAGCAGATAATAATAAAAGCCAGGACCTGATTAATAGGTCCTGGCTTTAGTATGTTGTGTAAAATATAATTTGTGGATCTAATATATATATCCAGCTCCAGCGCCCAGCGACTAGCAAACTTCCTGCTCCTCGTTGCGATAAGTCAACATCGAACGCTTGAGCTCTTTCCTTTCGGTCTACAGGACGTAGGTTGGTTCGATGTTGCTGCGTGACGCAGCGGTTTTAATCGAACTTCCTCTGAACCATTGTTGGAAAGTTTGTACGTCGCTAACCGGGCGCCCTGAGCTTTTGCTTCTAAATCCAAGTATAATCCTTGCCCCAGCTCTCTTTTGCGAGGTTCTGGGTTTTTTGGACAAGTTGAGCATCAACCGCGTATGCTTCGCCTTGTTCATATGGGTTGTAGTGAAATGCATAGAGTCTGGAAGTGAATTCGTGGAAAAGTAGGGAGCTTTCGCCTTCTTGCTCACCGTTTCCAGTCACACCTGGCTCAATGTTTTGTCCCCAGTTTTGGGAACCATCGTTATTTGGATTATAAAAGTAAATACGATATTCTCCGCTTGGATCTTTATCAATCCTTATGATGGATACCGCATGGAAACCAAGTAGTTTTCCATGAACGTTCGTAATGAAGATACCAACGGGATTTGGATAAATCATTTCATAATCATCATTGTATTCAGGGTGATGGGTTGCATAAAAAAGACGCACGAATCCTGGGTAATCGTGAATGTAACCTGTAATGGGATCAATGACCGTGCTGAATCCTTTTTGAACCCAGTTACCATAGAAAGCAGGATTGACCCAACGGTGACCATCTTCTCCACGCAAAGCCACTCTTGCCATCATTTCGCTATAAATCCGGTCAAGGTGTGGTACTAACACAAGCGAAACAGGGTCAAGCTCAGTATGAAGATCAGGAGCAAGTCCGCCACTAAGGTTTTTTGAGTGAATCGATGCCCCTTCAAAGGTGAAATCAATGTCGCCATCACGAGCAGCTCGAGGAATGATTTCTAGCAAAAATCCAGGAGCGTGTTGAGCCCATAGACTAATCCCTCTGGCAGCTTGGCAAGTAGGATTGAATCCTTGTCCAACGCCAAGTGGTTGGCCTAGAACGCTTATCGTACCAGCTACAAGGATGCTGTTCGCTGTTAATCCTTCTCCATTTTGTGAAGATTGATAGAGTGCACTGCGCACGTCTGCACGGATATCGAGTTCAATTAATCTACGAAGTCCTGGAGCGACAGGAGAAGATGAAAGAACTCCACGCTCGAGCATTAAGGCTAATCCGTAGATAGCTTGGCGGGTTGCAGGGAAGATGGAAGATTTTATGAGCTGCAGAACCAGTTCATTATTCTCTTCTAGATTCGCAATTCCTTTGCTATTTAGTTGTAAGGCGTAAGGTAGAATCCCAGGCATGCGCTTCGTCAAAAAGCGAATTAACGTAGCATGATGGGGAGCTACTAATCCAGTTTCGCGCATCGACTTAGCCAAGGCTACACTTTCGGAAATCAGTTCTCCACGAGAAAGGTCTTTTAAACGTAAGCGATATGCATTCACATCAGTGTATTGCTCGCTTAACGGGGAAGGACCTTCAATGGCTGCAATGAACCCTCTTAACTCGTTTTTATGTTCTTCATCTAAATCGGTATCTAACATGCCTTTAGCCATTTTGATCATCGATACGACACGTTTGATCATAATAGGACGTTGGGCTGTTAGTCGTTCAATTTCTTGGATGAGTGTTTTCGTTAGTTCATTAGTAGATAAATAGCTTGCGAGAAACTGAAACAGTTCACTCGCTTTCTCATCATTCTCGTGTTTTTCTATACGATCGCTTTCAGATGAATTCGGAAACAATAAATTTAAGTTAAGCGCCATGATTTCATTTAAGAAATCTTCTGCTATCTGCGCGGGTACGTTCTGAGTTTGGTAGATTTCCTTTGCAATCGCAAGCATCCGTAGTTCACTTAGGACTTCAATAATCATTGGTAATCCTTTTGCTTTTAGGGATCCTGATACAAGGGGAGCTTGCAATTTCGCTGCATCCTCCCATGGTCCATCCTGAAATACACCAGCTTTTTCAAAACGGTGAGCATACTGAAATAAATGCTCAAATCCGTCTTCCATTTCAATTAAACGGTTTGCCTCCTGATACACATCTGTTTGGTATCTTGCTTTGGCAAAGGGCGGTGCTTGATCTAAAGTGTCTAACGCTTTTTGGAATCGTTCGACGACAATAATAGTAGGCTGAGCCATATCACCTCTCCTTTCTAAAAGAGCTTCTGTTACTTAACGGTAGAAATTATATTGTTCATACAGTTTCAATAGGTCAGTCATCTCATCACTATCTTTACCAAACATAAATATCGTTCCGTAATGATTACCAAAACCAACTCGCTCGGCAACTTTCCCTTGAGGTGGTGTGAACATATCATGCTTCAAAAAGTATGGATGCTGCTCTAACTCTTCAGGAATGTTGAGATCCTCAACATAATCAATGTCAGGGTGAACCATTAAACAACCAGCATATCCTTGAAAATTATCAGCACTTGGGAAGAAGGCGTCTATCTCCTCCTGTGTTGTATTCGGATCACTACACAAAATTTGCGCTTCATAAGCACTAAATCCATATGCTCGCTCAATTAAATCAAAGATATGTCCACCAGGTACACGAGCTGCAACTTCGCCGAAATGTAACGTACCATCTGGCATAATGAAATACTCAGGGTGAATGACTCCATATTCAATTTCAAAAGCATCTACTAACTGCTGAACTGCTTTTTCAATTAATGGTCGTTTGGCTTGTAAGGATGGGGAAGCTGGTACAAAGTTAGAATAGCCCAAGCGAATATATTCTGTGATGTTCAAGAATTGCACTTTTCCTTTATGGATAAATGCCTCGCAAGAAAACTCCTGACCATCTAAGTGACTCTCCATCAATAGTGGGAAATCTACATCTTCTAGCTGACTAATATCTTCTACTGTGTCAATTGCAAGGTGCCCCACAGATCCTGCTTTATCAAGTGGTTTCACATGGATAGGATCAAAATGATCCCCATCTATTTTAAGTAAGGCTTGATTCACACGCTCTAAGAATCGTTTTACATCATCTTTCGTTCTGGCTTCTTCAAAAACGCCTACTTTGATGCCTGCAATTTGTGCTTTTCGCTTCATCATACCTTTATCACGCAGTAACCAAGAACGGTTGAATATGCGTGGGTCCTCACGGAAACGAGCGTTCAGGGCACCAGCCCATTCCACACATTCTTCATATAAAGGAATCGCTAGTTCAACGCCTAACGACTGAAGTTGTTTATATAAATTATCTGAGCTTTCATTAAGTCTACTGAAATCCCAACCAACAAACTGTAAATCATGCTTCTTTGCATAGCTTTCAAAATCAGGAGGACCAACAACGACGAAAGGTCGATTCATACGGGAAGCTGCTTCAATAGCCTCTAAACTCCATCCAATTAATGCAGTTAAGTATGGCTTTGTTTTGTCTTTCTTTTTAGCTTCTTCCACTGAGGTATTACGTTCTAGCTGATCTAATTCCATTTACTCCCTCTCCTTTTTGTGAATTGTTATGGGGTGTAAAACAGTAAAACGTTGTGAAGCAAATGCGGATGTAACTCCGAATAGCATCTCATCTTTAAAAGTAACAGAACTTCATAAAAACTGTAAGCTTTTGTTGTGGGATTCGACAGTATATGTCAAAACTAGTGAACATTCTACGAAATCTTTATCTGAAACTATCTGTTTGAAAAGTGAAAGCTTTGCGAAGTCCCTGTCAAATCAGTTACGATAAATCAGATAAAGATTATAAGGTGCCTGACCTCCAGGGCGTTGATACGTTATCGCTGAGAAGTGGTGGGGGTCTAGCACCATAAAAACGAGGGATACATATGAAGCAAATTTATAGCGATGTTTTGCAATTTCGAGGTACGCATTATGATTTTGGATATATGCAAGGTGAGTTACTTAAAGATTCGTTAACAGTAGAAAATAGAGAGAAACAGTGGAAGCTACGCAAACCTAGGTTTTCAGTAGAAGAGCAGGAAGTGAAAGACGCGATTCTCCGCTTTGCACCAGGTGTTTGGGATGAGCTAGTCGGAATCAAAGATGCAATGGATTGGCCGATGGAGCGGGTGTTGATGGAGTTTGGCGGGTATCGTCTTGATTACGTGAAGTCAGGTTGTTCGATCTTAACCGGTGACGACTACATGGTGCGTAACTATGACTATCAGCCAAAAACGTATGAAGGTCGGTTCGTATTTTTCCAGCCAAGTGATCAAGGCTATGCTATTATCGGACCTTCTCAGCGTATTACTGGACGTATGGATGGGATGAATGAAAAAGGCTTAGCACTTGGTTATAACTTCATGCATCGAAAAAAACCAGGTGAAGGGTTCATCTGCTGCATGATTGGAAGGCTGATTTTAGAGAGCTGTGCAACTGTTGAGGAAGCGGTAGCGATGCTGCAAGAGATTCCGCATCGCCATTCCTTTAGCTACATTGTGTTTGATGCGAGTGGGCAAACCTATGTGGTCGAAACATCCCCGCGAGGAGTCGAAGTTCGCCAATCCAATGCATGCACGAATCATTTTGAATGTATGAAAGACGAAAACAGAAATTATTTAGCTGATTCCTATCGCCGTTTAGATACGATGAATCAACAAAAAGATCAGCTGAGCTCTCCCTATGAGGCCTTCCGATTATTAAATGATACTGACAAGGGTGTGTTCTCAAAGCAATACAAAAATTGGGCAGGCACCATCCACACATCAGCGTATTTTCCTCAGGAGAAAAAGGCATGGTTTGCATTAGGTGGAGATCAGGGATTGTTTTTGATTTTGATAAGTGGTTAGCTGGAGATGATGTAGCTACGGAACGTATTACTGGAGAAGTAGATACAGGTCTTCCATTTCCGCATATGGATGAAAACGCAAGATAGAAGAGGGGGGCAGGTTATGTACTTAACCATACAAGAAACAGCAGAATATTTAGAACTCCCAGAAGCCTATATAGAAAAACTAGTCCAACAGAACCGCATCCGTTCCTTACATGACGGCGAGCAATTTCTAATTAACAAAGAACAATTCAACACTCATTTCGAACAAATGGAAAAATACCGCGAATATGTTCAGCAGATTTTGAATGAACCACTACCGGAGGACATGGATGTAAAGGATGAGGATTAGTGTTGTAGAGGTGAAAACGCTAAAGTAGCGGATAAGAGCAGAAAAGTGCGGATATCTGCGCCAAATCAGCGGATATACGTGCTTAGACACCCAATTCTGACAAATAGCAATCACACAAAAAACAAGTGAGCTGCCTCAGCTCACTTGTTTTGCTCCCATTTCGTATTACTATTCCTTCACAGCAATTGCTTCCACTTCAACCTTAGCACCTTTTGGTAGGCGTCCTACCTCAATGGCTGCGCGGGCAGGATATGGTTCGCTTAGGAAGCTTGCGTACACTTCGTTTACTACAGCGAAGTCGTCCATGTTATCAAGATAAATGTTGGCTTTGGCGATGTGCTTGTAATCCAAGCCGGCTTCTTTCAAGATCGCGCCAACGTTTTTCATCACTTGTTCTGTTTGCTCTTTTACGTCATCAGAAACGAAGGCTTGTGTTTCTGGATCTAACGGGATTTGTCCAGATACGAATAGTAAATTTCCTAGGTCTACAGCTTGGGAATAAGGTCCAATAGCTGCTGGTGCTTGATCTGTAGCAATTGGTTTAAACATGAAACAACACTCCTTTTTCATCCTATTATAGGGGGTAGCTACCTTTTTAGAAAAGGAAAACCATTCTACAAAGTGGAAGGGATTCTCCAGGTTCAAGTGTGGCACGTTATTAATTGCCTTTCTCTTAAGCCTGTGGTATTCTTATACGTAATGCCATCCCTTAAATCGATACGACTGCGGGAACTTAACCACCTGTATGGGATGGCAGGTTATTTATAAAAAACAACTATCATGTTTTTACATAGACCATCATACACTACCTCATAAGAAAAAATGTAGTTTATTACTTTACTTCGCTACCAAATGTATGTATGATGTGTGTTAACAAATAATTTAAATAGCGCTAACTTCTTATCCAGAGAGGCGGAGGGACTGGCCCTTTGATGCCCGGCAACCATTCAATCAATTTATTATTAATTGGAACGGTGCCAATTCCTGCAAGGTGAAGACCTTGGGAGATGAGAGGATCGTACGGTTATATACTTACGACCCCTTTCTTGGATGAGAAAGGGGTCTTTTACGTAAATAAAAGGCTCGTCGATCTCTACGATAGAAGTTTTCGTTACAGAGAAAGGAAGAGATGATTATGGCAACAGCATTGTTTGCGGCAGGATGTTTTTGGGGAGTAGAGGCATTTTTTGAACGACTTAATGGCGTTGTGACGACTCGAGTTGGTTATTCAGGCGGCCATGTTGAGAATCCATCCTATGAGTTGGTCAAAACAGGGACGACAGGTCATGCTGAAACAACCAAAATTGAATTTGATCCAGACATTATCTCCTACCAACAACTAGTCGATGTATTTTTTGAATGCCATGACCCAACATCTATCAATCGCCAAGGTGAAGATGTAGGCTCGCAATATCGTTCCATTATCTTCTATGGAGATGAGGAGCAAAAAGAAATTGCCGAACAAAAATTGCAAGAGTGGTCCAATAAAGGGATTTTCAAACGTCCTATTGTAACCGAAATTACTGAATCTGCACCTTTTTATGATGCTGAAGAATACCACCAAAAGTACTTGCAGAAAAATGGATCCGTTTCATGTGGGGTCGTGTGATGAACTTATCATCACACGATTTTTTTACACGTTTTCGTATTCTCTGTTTTTGCTCAAGCGCCGAGTTTCTAACCTTCCATTTTATACACATAAATCGGAGTCACCCCAATTGAAACTTGTTTCTCAGGATGATGACCTGGTAAAGCAAACGTATGAGTGATAAGTCTAGTGGGAGATGCCTTATTACGAAGCTTCGTCATTGCGTCAACGTATAAATAACAAAAGACCACATCATACTGAGAGGAATCGACGTGGAAAAAATCTTTTTTCCAAATATAGAGATTAGCATGATCGCTCATCCGTAGGCGAGCCTTCATTAGAAAAAATGGAATCCATGAGGTTTCATATGCATCTACCCTGGCATTAGGGAATGTCTTGGCGAAACCAAAAGCCATGGTGCCAAATCCCGCTCCGAAATCAGCGACCTTCATTGGTTGATAAGACTTGGTCAAAGAGAGTACTTCTTTTTTGACGCGAGTGTTCGTGGGCGTTGGGGTTATACCATTTTTTATTGAAAAATAGGCAATAGATAATAAACTCAATATAACAACAATCAGTACTATCCCTTGTACGACAGTATAAACCATATGGCGGACCTTCCTTTATATACGTATGGGGGTAAGCAAAAATAGCGATTCTACAAAGAGAACCTGATATAATACAGGTAGAAAAATAAAAGGTGTTGATGTAAATGAAACGTGCACAATCAATAGAAGAAGTGCGATCCTTCGTACAACAAGAAGATATTTCCCTATTATATATTTCTAGACCGAACTGTTCTGTTTGCCATTCCTTACTTCCACAGGTAGAAGAACTATTGGAAGATTATCAAAAAGTATCTACCCTATATGTAGATGCAGATGAGATTCCAGAGATTGCAGGAGAATATGAAATTTTTACTGTACCTGTTTTAATTGTATCAGTGGAAGGAAGAGAAATGTTCCGAAAAGCCCGAATTGTTCCGATAGAAGAATTAAACCAACAACTAGGAAAGCTTTATAGCGCGTACTGGGACGAAGGGACAGGTTCCTCGTCTCAGTAAGTGGTTTTGGATAGGAATGGAACGGTAACGTATATTATAAGAGAATATACTGTTGCGGAGGTGTACGTGAATGCCTTGGGATACAGATGATTATCCAAGTTCATTAAAGAATCTAGAAACCCCTGTCCGAAAAAAAGCCATCGAAATTGCGAATGCTATGTTAGATGAAGGGTACGATGAAGGAAGTGCTATTCCCATTGCAACTGAGCAAGCAAAAGAATGGTACGACGACGCTAGTGAAGATGAAATCACAGAAATGAAGCAAAAAAGCGACGAAAAATTAAAGCAGCGTGACCCTGAGGGCCAGCAATACGATAGTCGTCCGGAATTACTAGACAAGGGAGAGCATGTGGTCTCTCATGAAGATGGTTGGGCTGTACAAGCAGAAGATGCCAAGAAACCAGCAGCCACTTTTGATAATAAAAGTGATGCGATAGATCGGGCTAAAGAGATTGCATCCAACAAAGGAACTCAGGTTATTATTCACAGAAAAGATGGTAGCATCCAAGACCATATCGGATTTGGTTCATAAAGTGAAAAGCAAAGCATAAATTGACTATAGAAAAGTCCTGTCTATTCATGAATAGACAGGACTTTTGAATGTTATTAGAGAAATAATAATGTATAGAAGAACAAGAAGGTTTCAGAAAGGGAGTTCACGATGAGTAATTATTCAATAGAAGAATTTATTAAACAAACGAAACAAGATGAAAATGAGAATAGTTTCTTTGAACTCGAGACGCAACGTATGCTTGAGGTGAATTTGACAGATGAAGTATGGGCGAAGATGGGTTCGATGATTTCCTATACAGGGTCCATTAAATTTGAGCGTGAAGGCATTTTAGAGCATGGCTTAGGCAAGATGTTTAAGAAGGCTTTTTCAGGAGAAGGCAGTGCTCTAATGAAGGCAAAAGGTCAAGGGAAACTGTACTTGGCTGATCAAGGAAAAAAGATTACTATTTTAGATTTAAATAATGAAGCAATCACGGTCAATGGTAATGATTTGTTGGCATTTGAGCCAGGTATTGATTGGGATATTCATTTAATGAAAAAAGTTGCTGGTATGATGTCAGGCGGACTCTTCAATGTATCTCTTGAAGGTAGGGGAATGGTTGCAATCACCTCTCATTATGAGCCACTTACATTATTAGTAACACCAGATCAGCCTGTTGTTACCGATCCTAATGCTACCGTTGCGTGGTCGGGCCATCTACAGCCTGAGTTTCTAACAGATGTAACGTTAAAAACATTTTTTGGTAGAGGGAGTGGAGAATCCATTCAAATGAAGTTTTCAGGAGAAGGATTCGTAATTGTACAACCATTCGAAGAGATTTATTATTCCTCTTCAAGTCAATCGTAATAGGGTTAAAATTATGTCGTATCGTCCATACTGCTCCTAAATAGGAAATTGGGAGCGATGCGGATGATCCATCAGTTGAAACGAATTGAAAAAAGTCCAAATCGAAGGTCAAGCCATAAAATCGTGGGGATTAGTGAGTCCGAGCGAGAAGAATGGCTATGGACAGCTTTTGTGAAAGGGAAAAAAGTCATGTGGATGTTTGTGTCCAGTCGTCCTTTAATGCTTAATGGGAGAGAAGTGCAGTGGAAGGGGCAAGAGACGGTTCCACCGGAGATAGAGTCTCATGTGAATCAAGTAGCTGCACAGATTGGTGATTTATTTAAAACAGTAGAAGTATCATAGACATAATGTAAAAGAATCCTAGTGCCATGTTTCGGCACTAGGATTTCATTTTGCCTAACGTCCTATTACTCTATCTCTATCGATTCTAACTCCACATATTGAAGCCATGTTGCGATGTTGATTTTTTGAACGAGTTTCTCTGCTTTTTCCTCTGAAAAACCACCGGCACTTTGTACGGAGTCCGTGTTAAGTGGGGTGGACACCCGCGGAGCTGCTACATATGTTGGGTTGTCTTTATCCTTCTCTTCTTTATAGCTTTGACTCTCTTCATAGTTAATCCATATAACTAATTGATTTTCCCTGTTCTCTCGATTAGCAATCTCTTTGGTGATTTCGTGGAAGTGATCTTTGTCCTTCATTTGGACAGCAATGGAAGCCGTGTCCAAATCTTTTCGTGTGTTAACTTCTGCCGAACCGGGAACTAGATCCTTTTCTCCGAGCATTTTTTCATCGTTAGCATCACGAAAGGAAAGATCAATCCCTTCGTTCAAGCTTTTTTGTAAGGATTCTTTTTGAGATGGCGATATGTTCTCGTTCAGTGTGGCGGTAACTTCATCCTCTGAAATATTTACCAATCCGTCCATTTCCAAAAGAGATAGTATAGAAGAAACAGATTCTTTCGCTTTCTCATTATCAACATTTTCTGCGGCAGTGAAATGAAGCGTTGAGCCACTAGTTCCACATCCCGTAATGAAGATCGTAAGCATAAAGACAGATATCATTAGCCAAATTTTTCGCATAGTGAGGGACCCCTTTTCCTACGGTTTACCTCTTATCATAAAGGATGATAGATAATGATGTAATAATTAGGAAGAAGGTTGTGCTCTGCAAGCATCTTTGAATTTCCCCTTATGAGAACCATCGCAAAATGGCTTATTCGAAGAAAAGCCACAACGACAAAGGGAACAAACCTTTTTCGTTTGGAATGTATTTCCCTCTGCATCCACGATTTCGAAATCCCCAGAAATAAATAAAGAACCATTGTCTTTGACTTGAATTTTCGCCATATCAACACTCCTCTCATCAACTTTCTTTCATATATATGTTTATAGAGCTCGTCCTACCCAGCCAATTGCACCCAGACATCGAGCCAACCTACGTCGTGTGGGCAGCAGTTTGTACGTCGCTAACCGGGCGCGCTAAGCTTTTCTTTACGCAAGCGTCCAAGCGGTCTCTCATATAATACAGGTAAAGTGCCTATAGAAATGAGGGAGTGCGATGCATCCTAAATTATTTCCAGCACCTATCAATAGTAAAGAGGGAGAACGGTGGGGCTACATTGATGTGAGAGGTGATTTTCGGATTCAGCCCCAATATGGAATGGCTAATGATTTTCAAAAGAACGGATTGGCTATTGTGGAAGCAGAGAATGGGAATTACGGAGTGATTGATACAAAAGGTCATTTTATAGTAAACCCTAATTATCAATTTATTTCTCCTTATCAGGATGGAAGGGCTGTTGTGTCAGACCAAAAAGGTTACAGTGTTATAGACGAAAAAGGAAATGTTCTTACAAATACGTATTATAGTTTCATCGGTTCTTATCAAGATGATGTAGCTGTATTTAGTCAACAAAAGGAAGAGGGGACATTATACGGCTATTTGAATAAAAAAGGAGAGGAAGTAATCCCCGCACAATACTTGCTTGCAGAGGATTTCAAAGAGCGTAAGGCACTCGTTAAAATTCATGAAAATCAATATGCCCTACTCAATAAAGAAGGAAAGATTTTATATACGTATCCTTATCCTTACGTTGGGCAACGTGGTGATGGTTTACTAGCGTTTCAACGTGATGCAGATGGAAAATATGGTTACATCAATGAAAGGGGTAAAGTGGTTTTAGAACCACAGTATGATGGAGCTCAAGCGTTCCGTGATGGGAGGGCAGTGGTTAACCGCATTGATGATTACCTTTACTATTACGGGTTGATTAATAAGAGTGGCAAGAAGATAGTAAACATAGAATATAATGATATCGAACAGTTAGGAGAGAACCGTATTTCTGTTGGGAAAGCGGTGAATGCTGATCAACCTTATCTAGGTTCTCTTTACGCAATAGCTACGAGCAATGGAGAGCTTCTTAGTGATTACCGATATGAAAGTGTACTGCCTTATAAAAAGGGTCTTGCATCAGCGCATGATCGTGAACATACTTTCTTTTTGAACCGTAAAGGTAAAATCGCTCAGAACCTGCCTATACTCCCAGGGCAGGGAACATTATCTATAGAAGGTCCACTAATCAAAGCAAAGATTGATTATCAAATCTACTATGTGAATTACGCTGGAGAAATAGTCTGGCGTCCAAGAAAAACGATTCGATTAAACAATCAGTATCGAGTGCTACAAATGAAATATAAACCCAATCCTGATTACCTTGTTTACTATCCTATTGTTCGCGGGATGGAAGATGTAGTGGCACAGCGAGAAGTTAATGACAGATTGAAGGAATATTCTCAAGTGAAACCTATTCCATCTGATCAGCAATTAGAATATAGCTACTATGGTAATTTTGAAATTGAATTTTTCCAGAAAGAATTGCTTGTTCTGGAATTGAATGGGTCTCAATATTACTTTGGAGCTGCACATCCTATGCCGACCAAAATCTATACGAATATAAATCTAGCTGATGGGGAGTTTTTTGAACTAAAGGATTTATTTAAGTCTGGAAGCTCTTATGTAGAAGTTATTAGTGAAATTGTCGCCGCACAAATAGCAGAAGATGAAAATAATTTTTATGTATTCCCCGATGCATATCAAGGCATTAAACCAGATCAACCTTATTACGTAAATAACGAAAGCTTATTCGTTTATTTCCCTCCTTATGAAATAGCTCCTTATGTCGCTGGGTTTGTTACATTTGAGATTCCATTTTCCGAGATAATTGATATCATTGATCAAAAGGGAGCTTTCTGGAGGGCATTTCATTAAATCCTGCTATAGTAGTAGGGTTATTTTTTTTGTATTAGAATGTTAGTAATTAGAGAGGTGCCAAAGAAGGGGCCTCTCTAGTTGTCTAGCGTATTATAAAAATATTGGCTTGTATATAACATAATAAGTATAGAGGCGAGTCCAGCTCCAGCGCCCAGCGACTAGCAAACTTCCTGCATCTTCTTACGATAAGTCAACATCGAACGCTTGCGCTCTTTGTATTTCCTTTATCTCAAAACGATTCACAGGAAATTCTGGGTTGTCGGAAATCCCCCCGCTTAATAAAGGTATTTATCTCGAATCCAAGTCTTCAAGATAATGGGGCTATAATGGAAGATCAACAGCAGTATTCATCAAAACCTTTTATAAAAATACAATATTGCAAGAAAATATAGACTTTTCTGAATACTTTTTGTTATATATCAATCCTGGTTTGTGATATTCTATACATAAGTCACCCAAAGAATCTATGTTTTTATGTCGAATTTAGTTGAATATTGTATTATTTCAACGAAGATATACAAATATTAACTGGTTTAGTATAAGATAATAGAAACAACCTTTTGGGGAATGTGCGGAGTAGGTTAACTTAAGAGAAGAGAGGTTATATTGTGGTTCATGTTACTGGAAAAGGCACACATCTTTCAATTGAGGAGTGTTTCCAATTAGTTGAATCTATGGGACATTGGGTATGCATTCACGAAAAAGAACACAATAGCATAGCTTGTCATCCTAAGTTTCAGAAGTTAATTAACGAACCGCACCGAGAGATGTATGTAGAATCGTGGTTATCTTCTTTCCATATACAGGATCGATCGATTTTGCGCCTTATTCTAAATCACAAGCAACAGGCACCGAAAAATGAGGTAACAGTACGGCTTCTTATCAATGGGGAAGAACCTCAGTGGATTCAATTGAAAATTGTAGAATTATCTGATGAATTAACATGCCTTATTGGAAAATCTCTGCAAACAGAAGAAATACGAACTATACCAAAAGCAACTTTAACCGAGCCATTCGTTTCTAATAATGTTGACCATTTGATGACATGGTTATCACTAATCGACAATCAGATGAGTACTACAGAAGAAAATACTTCTAAAGAAAATGCGTATCCATCAACAACTAAATCTGGTTCTGATAGCTTATATAAAAGAGTCAAAGATATTGTCGAAAGAATCCCGCATGGGTTTGCTGTTATTAGCCAAGAATGGGAAATTATCTATATTAATCCTACCCTAGAAGATATTATTGGCAAGAGTTTAAAAGATATATATAAGAAGAACTATTGGGATGTCTACCCTATTGATTTATATCATAATTATTTTATACAGTTTACAAAAGCACTTGAGACAAAACAGGTTGTTCAGTTTCAAGACTATTTATATGATGTTGGTAAAATTATTGAAGTAACAGCTTATCCTTCCGATAATGAATTAACTTTATTTGTCCAAGACATTACACAGTCTAAATCATATGTAGAAGCCTTACGAGAAACGGAAGAGCGTTTTTCATTGCTTGCTGAAAATGTGAATGAAGCCTTTTGGATAGGCTCCTCTTCCTTTCATGATTATGACTATATAAGTCCAAGCTTTGAGAGGATATTTGGTATCTCCATAACGGATTTAATGAAGAATCCTTCTGTTTGGTTACAGTATATTCATGAAGACGATCGGCAGAAGGTGTTGGAAGGCTACAAGCGGATGCGTATGGATAAGATTGCGGTTGAATTCCGTTTTAAAGTTCCATCTGGACAAATGAAATGGATTAGAACTAAAGGCTATCCTTTACATCGCATGGGGAAAACGATTGTAGTAGGGGTTCATGAAGATATAACAGAAATAAAAGAAAAAGAGGTACTCCAGTCTAAGTCTGAACAATATGAAACGGTTGTAAGAGTCGCAGCGGGTATAGCTCATGAGATTCGCAATCCTCTTACATCCATAAAAGGTTTTTTACAATTAATGCTTTCAAATGAATCAGGGGAGAATCAATATAGTGAAATCATCTTCTCTGAGTTGGCGCGGATTGAAACCATTGTAAACGAGTTTATGCTATTAGCGAAGCCTGAATCAGAGAAAGCGCTAGTGGATACTGATGTAGTTGAAATTGTCCAATATTCTCTATCCTTATTTCATCATCAAATCAAACAACAGAATGTTCAAGTGGAGATGGTGATCGATTCGGATATCCCTGATATAAAATCAGATTCGAAACGCTTGAATCAAGTTTTTATAAATCTAGTGAAGAATTCATTAGAAGCCATGGAAGATGGAGGAGAATTACTTGTTTCTGGGTGTTTTAATCAGGATGAACAAAACCTTGTGTTCAAAATCCAAGATAGTGGTAAAGGGATCGGAAAGGAACAGCTTGAACGTATTGGGGAACCCTTTTTCACAACGAAAGAAAAAGGAACTGGTTTAGGGATCATGGTCACAACAAAGTTTGTTGAAAGTTTAGGTGGTACCCTGCATTATGATAGTGAAGTAGGAAAAGGTACTACAGCTACAGTGACATTACCTAAGTACACGAGATGAATATTTGGAAAGCACCCCAATTTTTTGGGGTGCTTTTATTCAGCTTTAGCGCAGTGTTTGATTTCTTAAGAAGATAAGGGTAAAAGGAATAGAGCATATGAGGAGAGTATCAAACATTGTTTTCTAAATAGTTTACTGCTTTAGGTGTTAAGTTTGTTCCAGTTCGGCCTCTTCCAATAGAGATGTATCCTTTACTTTGGAGTTTATGGAGTTGGGTTCGTATTTGTTGTTCGGTCATGGCTAATCCTTGGTCCGTGGATTCTCTCACTAATTTCTGTCTGCTGGCTCGTTCCCCGCGCTTGTTAATTTGATAAATGGAATGTAGAAGTGTTTCGTTTCTTTTGGCATCAACCCAATCCTCTTCAACTGAGGAAGGAAATGGTTGTTGATATATATATTCGTTGGGTGGTGCTGCATTTGGTAGGTCTTCTAGTGTTATTTTTTCTTTTTCTCTCACGGCAAGCATATAGGATATGGTGTTTTTTAACTCGCGTACATTTCCATACCACTTATTTCTTATTAGGGAATCCATGACTTCTTGCGAGATAGATACAGGCTCATGGGCTTGTTCCTTAATAAAGTGTTCAATGAGTGGAGGAATATCATTCACTCGCTCTCTTAGTGGTGGTAACTGGAGGCATAAAACCTTTAGTCTATGATATAAATCTTCTCTAAATTGACCTTCATGTATTAATGACATAAGATTTTTATTCGTGGCCGCAATAATACGAACGTCGATAGGGATATTCTTATTTCCACCTATACGACGTATTTCCATTTCTTGAATAACACGTAGTAATCTAGCTTGTAGCTTCAAACTAACGTCTCCTATTTCATCAAGGAATATTGTTCCCCCATCTGCCTGCTCAAAAAGTCCTTTTTTCCCGCCTTTTTGTGCTCCTGTAAAAGCCCCTTCTTCATAACCAAATAACTCACTTTCAATTAATTCCTCTGGCAATGCACTGAAATTCATGGCTAAGAAGGGTTGGTATTTTCTAGAGGAAACATTGTGAATGGAATTGGCATACAGTTCTTTTCCTGTTCCACTTTCACCTTGAATGAGAACTGGTAATTCAGTCTTTGCTAGTTTCCTTGCTACCTTCTTTGTGTTCTCTATCATTTTACTGTTACCTATTATGTGATCAAAGGTATATTTGGCTATATATCCTTTATGTACAAGGTCATGTCTAGCTGCTTTTTCAATGGAGATGGTCTCATCAGCATTTTTGAATATAAGAATCGTTGTGCCTTCTTGTTCAAGATGGAACCGGTAAACCATTAGATTATAGTGATTAATGGTTAAGAAACGACTTCTATCTTTCTCCTTAAAAAGAAAGGAATATACTTGGTCATTCTTCAAAATTTGTTTAATGTTTTTGTTTATTGCATGTGTTGCAAAAACACCTGTGTATTGTTCCATCATTTGATTAAAAACAGAAATCTTTCCGTTCGTATCCATTGCAACAATTCCGTCATTCACTCCATCAACGACTTGCTTTAAGTGTTCATTTAATTGAACAGTTTGTTTGTGCATATCAGAGATATTCTGACTTAACTCAATAATCTTTCTTGTGTAACGATCGGAAATATCCCCACCAAGCTGCTCCTTTAGGTGGAAATGCTCTAAGATGTCCATGATGGTAGTAATATCAATTAATCTAACACCAATGTTTATGACGTTATCAATATGATCTGGAACTAGGTGGACTTCACCAGGAGTGATGGCTGTCTTGATACCCAAATGTTCTTGTGTGACAGTCGTTCCGGGGTGATAAGGAATATACTCAATATGGTCAATTCCGGTTTTAAGCAAGGTGTGGATCGCTTCTTCAGACGTTTCTGGAAAGTCATTTACATATAAAACTTTTGAACCTTCTTTTAATTGAAAAAGTTGCTCTATGTACTGATAATTTGTTGTTCTTCTACTAACAATTACTTCGCAGCTATCATCAACCACATGCCGAACCTCTGAATCAATTAAATGCGAGGAATAGACTATCAATTTGTTAGTCAGCAAGTTAGGGAGTGAAGTCTCTGAGGCGTAACTTGTAATGAATATGAATTCTCCTAGAATATCTTTGAGTTGTTGATGGAGGGTTAGCCTAGTCTCTTCTGTACCTGCTAGGAGTATAAGCTCTCTTTTAGTATACATCTTAATCATCCTTTATTGGTTCTAATTGGGTATATTATAACAACCAATTCACTAAAAAATATAGTAACATCAGCGATTTGGTGGGAAAATTCAGAATTTTAAACTTGGCATAGTTTTTGCATATTAAGAGATAAATGATTAGGGAGGAATCCAGATGGCTGAAGAGCAACAACAGAAAAATAAAGAGGTCAAAGTGCCTCACACGTACGTCATTATCTTTTTTGTAGTCTTACTTGCTGCTGCATTAACGTACTTAGTACCTGCAGGAAAATTTGACACGAAAGAAGTAACCTATCAAAAAGGAGGAACGGAAGAAACAGAGACCGTATTAATTCCAGATAGCTTTCAAATTGTAAAAAATGATAATGGGGAAGCGTTGAAAGAGGGAACGACCCTATTTGAACCTGGCGGTGGTGCCGGTTTATTAAATTATGTGTTTGAAGGATTGGTATCAGGAAGCAAATGGGGCTCTGCAGTCGGTGTTATTGCCTTCATTCTCATTGTTGGTGGTGCTTTTGGAATTATTATACGTACACGTGCAATTGAAGAGGGGATATTAAAGGTTATTGATCGAACCAAAGGTAAAGAAGCCTTAATCATACCTGTCTTGTTCTTTTTATTCTCCTTAGGTGGAGCGGTATTTGGTATGGGTGAAGAGGCGATTGCTTTTGCCATGATACTTGTACCTATTGTGGTAGCTCTAGGGTATGATGCCATAACAGGGGTAATGATTACGTATGTTGCTACACAAATTGGATTTGCAACTTCTTGGATGAATCCATTTGGTGTGGCGATTGCTCAGGGTGTAGCTGGTGTCCCAGTATTTTCAGGTTCTCTGTTTCGTATTGTAATGTGGCTTTTCTTTACCATTGTAGGGATTATATTTACATGGCAATACGCTTCAAAAATTCGGAAGAACCCTGAGCACTCCTTGTCCTATCAATCGGACGAATATTTTCGAGAAGATTTTGAATCAAGAGATCTAAATGTCAATTTCACTCTAGGTCACTCGCTGGTACTAGTGACTGTTCTAGCAGGGATAGTATGGATTATCTGGGGTGTGGTAGCCCATGCTTATTACATCCCGGAAATTGCTAGCCAATTTTTCACGATGGGTATTGTAGCCGGTATAATTGGTGTCATATTCAAGCTGAATAAAATGGGAGTCAATGATATAGCAGATGCATTTGCACAAGGGGCAAAAGATTTATTACCAGCAGCACTCGTCGTAGGTATGGCTCAAGGTATTGTGATTATATTAGGGGGAGATAATCCTGCTGAACCTTCTATTTTGAATACGATTCTTCATAGTGCTGGAGAGTTGTTTAGTGGCGTAGCACCATCCATATCTGCTTGGTTTATGTATATTTTCCAAACCGTATTCAACTTTTTTGTTGTTTCAGGATCAGGTCAAGCTGCGTTGACGATGCCACTTATGGCTCCTCTAGCCGATTTAGCTGGTGTAACGAGGCAGGTTGCTGTATTAGCATTCCAGCTTGGTGATGGGTTTGCGAACATTATTGTTCCAACATCAGCAGCTCTTATGGGTACACTTGGAGCAGCTAGGTTAGACTGGGGAACATGGTTTAAATTTGTAGTGAAGTTCTTCGTCGTACTATTTATTTGTGGCTCTTTATTCGTCATCGTTGCTTCCTTAATAAATTTTGCTTAAAGAAGACTTGAAAATTATTAAAATAAGCTAGGACATACAACACGAAAGGTGTGACACACATGATTACAATACTAAAAAATGGGGAGATATATGCTCCGCAATATTTAGGGAAAAAAGATATCCTTATTGCAGGGAGTAAAATTAGTACAGTAGCGGATGAGATTCCTATACCTGAAGGAATTGGTGAAGTGAATGTCATTGATGCTTCAAATAAAATAATCACACCTGGTTTTATTGATGCCCATGTTCATATTACTGGTGGGGGTGGAGAAGGTGGTTATAAAAGTCGAACACCTGAACTTAATTTAACCGATGCAACCATAGGTGGGGTTACTACCCTTGTAGGAGTGCTTGGGACAGATGGAACAACAAGAACAATGGGCAACCTCATTGCTAAAGCAAAAGGATTACGGGAAGAAGGAATTAGTTGTTATGTTCATACAGGCTCTTACCAGGTACCAGTTAAAACGTTAACAGGAAGTATTGAAGGAGATTTGCTATATGTGGAGGAAATAATAGGTGCAGGGGAGATTGCTATATCGGATCATCGATCTTCACAGCCTACAGTTGAGGAATTCGCGCGGATAGCATCTGAAGCCCGTAATGGAGGAATACTTTCTGGGAAGGCAGGCATTGTGAATGTTCACGTTGGGGACAGTAAGGATAAGGTAGATTTACTAGAGGAAGTTGCAGAAAGTACGGAGATACCAATTAAACAATTTTATCCTACCCATATGAACAGAACACCTGAATTGTTTGAAGCAGGAATCCGCTATGCGAAAAAAGGTGGATATGTGGATTTTACAACGAGTACGATTCCGAAGTTTTTGGAAGAAGGCGAATTGAAATGTGGTAACGCTTTGAAAAAAATGCTCGAAGCCCATGTTTCTGTTGAACAGATTACATTTACTTCAGATGGACAAGCTAGCTTACCAGATTTCGATCAAAATGGAGACTATATCGGTATGAAAATTGGGAAAGTAAGCAGTCTTTACAATGCTGTTAAAGAAGCAGTTACGGAGTATCAAATTAACTTGGAGGAAGCGTTAAAGGTAATAACGTCAAACCCTGCCTCGATATTGAAACTTCACAAAAAGGGGCGTATAGATACTGGACTAGATGCTGATCTTGTCATGTTAAATCAGGACTTAGAAGTTGTTGATGTATTTGCATTAGGCAAGGAAATGGTGAGAAATGGTGAGCCAGTTGTGACAGGAACATTCGAATAATGAAAAGACAATAGACCTCTGGAAAGGGGTCTATTTTTATAATTTAAGGGAAAACAATAAGTAATCTTTTCATAAAAGGATGATGATATGAAAAAAATGATAGGTGTTATCTTAGTTGGTGTTTTGGTTGGATGTAGCTCTTCTCCATCAGAGCAAGAAAAGGACTCAAATCCCACAATAAATCAAACGAATGAACAACAAGTACTCGCAACAAATTTAAAAGTGCCTTGGGATATAGTGAAGTTTGAAGATGATTTTTTTATTAGTGAGCGAGGCGGAGATCTTGTGAAAGTTGAAGGTGAAGGGAATAAGACACCCATGCAGCTCCAGTTGCAAGAAGATATAGTGGAAGTTGGGGAAGGTGGTTTACTCGGTTTCATCGTTGCTCCTGACTTTACTAGTACGAAAGGTGCTTACTTATATCATACATACGTAGATGGGGGGAAGCGTTTGAATCGTGTTATAAAAGTAAAGCTTGAAAATGATACATGGGTAGAGCAAAAGGTATTGTTGGATCAAATACCAGGCGAGAGAATTCATAACGGTGGGCGTTTAGAAATTGGACCAGATGAGAAGTTATATGTGTCAACAGGAGATGCTGCGAATAAAAGCAGCGCACAGGATCTTAATAGCTTGTCGGGGAAGATTCTGAGGATGAACTTAGATGGAACAATACCTGGTGATAATCCATTTGAAAACTCTTATGTATATTCGTATGGTCATCGTAACCCACAGGGGATGACATGGAGCGAAGATGGAACCATGTATGCAGCTGAACATGGCTCTACTGCCCATGATGAAATTAACATCATTGAAGCTGGTAAAAATTATGGATGGCCTGTGATACAAGGCGATGAGCAGAAGGAAGGAATGGAGACACCTCTGTTTCATTCTGGTGATGATACATGGGCTCCGTCAGCATTAGCCTATCGAGACGGTAAGCTATATGCTGCAGGTTTACGAGGAGAGCAGATTAGAGAATTTAATGTAGACAGCATGGAGTCTACAATTTATCTTAGCGGTGTAGGACGTGTCAGGGATATTTTGTTTGCAAATGGTAACATGTATTTTATAACAAATAACACAGATGGCCGAGGGAATCCTCAGCCAGAAGATGACAAACTCATCAAATTACCATTGGAAGATAATGAAGGAGCATAGTTAAGGGGGAGCAGAGTATAAACGAAAGGCCCCTGTGAGTTGTAACAAATACCCAAGTGATGAATACACTATCATCGACTTCTTATAAAGGGGAGATGAGTTCATGTATCATCAACAACCATATAATATGCAAATGCCTTATGGACAAATGATGCCAGGTCAACAACAAGGTCAAATGGGGTATGGGCAACAAATGCCTATGCAACAAGGGCAAAACATGCAACAAGTTAAAAGTAAGCAAGATATGAAGGATTATTGCACAAAACACATGTATCATTTTGTAATCATTCAAATGAGTGACGGATCGGAACATGAAGGAATTATTGAGAACATTGATGCTGAGAACGTATTTATTCTAATGCCAGTTGGCGATGAAGATGAGGGGATGGAATCTTCTGAAGAGCGTCAATTTGGGTATGGACCTGGATTTGGATACGGTGGCGGTTACGGTGGTGGCTATGGCGGAGGCTATGGCGGAGGCTACGGCTATGGATATCCTCGTCGTTTCCGTCGTTTCCGTCGCTATCGATTCCCGTTCTTTGGAATTCGCAGATTCTTTTTCCCGTTCTTTTGGTAATAGAGTAGTTGAAAGCCCTACTTCGGTGGGGTTTTTTTATGGTATAAGAAATTATAAAAGTGTTGGCTTGTGTATATCATAATATGTATTGACGCGACGTTTAGCTCCAGCACCCAGCGACTAGTGTGCTTCCCTCGCCTTCGTACGATAAGTTAACATCGAATCACGCATGTTTTCGTGTATCCTTATCTCCTACGCAATCAGGTGAAGTCATCACTTGGCAACATCGAACCAATCGACGTCGTGTGGGCAGCAGTATATACGTCGCTAAATGGGCGCCCTGAGCTTTTGTTTTGTACTAAGAAGAAAAAACGGAGGTTCCATAGAGGAACTCTCCGATTTCATCTTATACTGATTCTTTTAGCGGAGTGGCCGCAGACAAGGATTTGGAAGGTGTTCTGCTAATAGATATTCCTGTGAATCCATACAAAAGGTTGAACGCAATGACTAGATATGCGAAGAAGATAAACGGAATAAAACTATAAGGACTAACTTGTAAGATGTTGCTGATGAAGACAGCTGTTACACCCCATGGAACTAAATTGATACCTACTGTACCTGCTGCTTCAACCGAACGAGATAGACTTTTCGGATTGATTCCTTTTTCTTGATACGATCCAACTAATCCACGAGCTGGTAAAATGATAGATAAATACTGTTCACCACAAGAAAAAGCAACAACAAGGGTGGAAAGTATGGTTGTAGAAATTAATGAACCAGTACTTTGTATTTTAGCGATGATGCCTTCTAGCAATGTTGTGAATACCTGAGTCCCCTCTAGTACACCTCCAAGAGCTGTAGCGATAACAACCAATCCAATTGTACTTAACATAGAGGTGATACCACCTCGTGTTAGTAAAGAGTTTAGTGTTTCCGAATTCGAATTTGCTTGGTATCCATCTGTCATGACTGTCATGATTTCGTTGACGGAGCTACCTTGTACAAAAAATGCCACTATCCCTCCAATGGTAGAAACAATAAGAAGGGATGGGAGTGCAGGGTACCTTTTTGCAATAATTAAAATGGTTATGAAAGGTAGAAGTAAGAGTGCTGGATGAATCGTAAATGAATTCATTAGGCCATCCATTATTTCATTCATTTTGTCGTTTTGTAAGTTGGTAGTGGACCTGTTCAGCCCTAACCACCAAAATAAAAGAAGCGTAATAATAAATGCGGGGATTGTGTCCCACAACATATGGCGAACATGGTCAAATAAATTCGCTCCCACCATGGCTGGTGCAATGTTTGTTGTATCAGATAAGGGGGAGAGTTTGTCTCCGAAAAAGGCACCAGAAACAATGGCTCCTACGATATGAGCAGACGGAATTCCCATGCTAGATCCAATTGCCATAAACGCTAATCCTACTGTTGCAACAGATGTAAAGGAACTGCCCAGCGAAATCGCTACAATACCAGTCGTAATCGCAACTGTTGGGAGAAATATAGTGGGATTTATAAATTCTAAGCCGTAATAGATGATAGTCGGAATGGTTCCACTAAGCATCCAAGTGCCGACAATTGTACCGATTATAAATAAGATGAATATGGCTGGTAAGGCTCGAGATACACCGTTTTTCATGAAATTTTGTATTTCGTCCCAGGAGTAGCCGTTAAGGAAGCCTAGAAGTGAAGCTACGGCTAGTCCGATGATTAAAGGTAAAAACATGCTTATTTCCCAAACCATGATTGAGTATGCAGCAGATATAATAACAGATAGTAAGGGTAATAAAGCGAGTAAAAAGCGTGGTTGTTTGTTCATGATGAGTTTCCTTTCTCGTATTCTATATAATTACTTTAGTGCTTTTATGCTTTTATCCACTAAAATACATTTTATAGTGTAAGAATAAGAGAGTCAATCCTTATGATTGAAATATACAAAAAGAGGTTGCCCTGGTGGGCAACCTCTCTCATTATTTTGCTGCTTTTTGTAATTTTTGAATCATTTTTAGGGAGCGTCCAGTACCAATAGCGACGGACTCTAATGGATTAGGTGCAAGATGAACGGGAACGTATATCTCATTGCTCAACCATTCCTGCATACCCTTAATTAGAGCGCCACCACCTGTAATAACTACTCCATTGTCGACAATGTCTCCACTAAGTTCTGGTGGACAATCTTCAAGTGTAGCCTTCACGGTTTCGAGGATATTCTCTAACGATTCACGAAGAGCTGATTGAACTTCTGTAGACGTAAGCGTAATCGTTTTTGGTAAGCCAGAAACCATGTCACGACCGCGAACTTCCATTGTCTCCTCTTCATGATCTACTAACGCATATCCTATTTCCATTTTAATTTCTTCTGCTGTTTTTTCCCCTATTAAAATGTTGTACTGCTTACGTACATGCTGGATAATTTCTTCATCCATGGTATCACCGCCATTACGGATGGAGCGGCAGGATACCACACCGCCGAAGGAAATAATTGCAACCTCACTCGTTCCTCCACCTACGTCCAAAATAACATTGGCAACAGGCTCACTTACTGGTAGGTCTGCACCAATCGCTGCGGCTACAGGTTCTTCGATTAAATGTACATTTTTCGCTCCATAGCTTTTTACCGCATTATGAATCGCGCGACGTTCAACAGAAGTAGAACCAGATGGTGTACATATAACAACATTAGGCTTACGCATAGATAGGCCAATCTCTTTGCTAACCTTCTTAAGCATTTCCTTAAGCATTTGTGCTGTAATATCATAATCAGCTATAACTCCTTCACGAAGAGGTCGTACAGGGACCACGTTCTTTGGAGTTTTACCAACCATTCGTTTCGCCTCTGTGCCGACTGCCAATACATTTTTTGTTGCCGAATCAATCGCAACAACGGAGGGCTCGTTCAACACAACCCCTTTACTCTTAGAGTAAACAAGAATATTAGCAGTACCTAAATCTATTCCAATCTCTGCATTTGTAAACATATAAAATTTCCTCCACTGGTGATAGGTTCTATTTATAGAAATTCTCTTATTGTAAGCATTTTTTGAGGGTATAGGTCGTGGTAAATCATACCTATTTCCACTAAAATATAGCTAACACACATTTTTTCCCAATCCTGACCTATTGTTAAACACGTACTGTCAAATATTGTGCTAGTAATAATAAGAAAAAAGGCATAAAAAAACAGGAAGCACACTGGCTTCCTGTTTTCTTAAGAACTATTCAGCTTTGTCGAAGTATAGGTTCGCTAGGATGTGTTTTTTGTAGCTCTCAAGCTTACGTCCTTCATAACGGCTCATGCCAAGTTTTTTAAGTTCGTTAACGTACCAACCTTTGCTTCCGATATGCATGCCTATCATCCTTTCATATATAATTCCTATCATTTCAGTGCACAAATCGTCGATAGTCATTGTATCATCATTTCCAAATTAGCGAAAGTCATTCACGAAATTTTTTTCTTCGTTTTGTTATGAAAGGGGGGATGCTATTGCATCGTTTGTTATAATACATAGGAAGGAGGGTTGTAATTATGCAGCCGCAGTCTTATTTATCCTACGAAGAAATACTTCAAAAGATTGAGCTACTCAACGCTCAATATGAAATAAATGACGAATATTTTTCTAGTATTGTGGACCAACTGTTAGCGAGTGATAAAGACGCTAATGAAATTGTGATGGAAGGGTTCCAATTAATGCTAGAACAAGTGAATAGAGAAATGGCCAAGATGGAGAATTTCATGGATGTGAAAGCATCCTGTTTTATGGGGTGTGCCTTTTGCTGTTATTTTCCGATCATCATTACTGGAATGGAAGCCAAGACGATGACACGAATTATTGAATCATGGCCAGAGGATCGCAAAGAGAAGATTGTCCATCACCTGCAAAACTACTTTGAAAAATATGAAAAAGAAGTAGAGCAGGTGACTTCTCTTGACCGCGATGATCCTAAATTCAAGCAAAACTATATTGCATCCCAGGTTCCGTGTCCGATGTTAGATACCGAAACAAATATGTGTATGGCCTATGAGATTCGCCCAATTCCATGCAGAACTTATGTGAATTATGCAGATCCTCAAGTTTGTGCGGATAATTATATGCCGAAAGAAACCATCAGTTATGAGTTCCTCTATGATTTTTACATGGGTGCTTTAAATGAAATTATGCAAGAACTCTATGAAAATGGCGAAGAAGCTTTTGTTGAGTATCCTTCAGATATATGGAACTATGACTTCCTGGCAAATTGGTTAAAAGATTGGGTGAAAGAAGAACAACAAGCGTAAGTTTTATAATGAGAGGAAAGGGAGGAGTTAGATGGAAGATGATTTTCGCATTATATCGATGCATGTGGGTAGGCCCGAAAATGTTGTACGAAATGGCGAAGAGCTCTACACAAGTTTTCTTAAGACACCTACGACAGATCAAATTGCTCTCTCCTCTCAAGGCTTAGAAGGCGATGGCCAAGCTGTAACCAAGTTCCATGGTGGGGTTGAAAAAGCTGTCTGCGTGTATCCTTATCAGCACTATGCATATTGGGAACAGCACCTCGACAAAAAAATGGAATTCCCTTCGTTTGGAGAGAACCTTACTGTAGATGGTCTCCACGAAGAGAACGTTTTTATAGGAGATGTGTTCCAGTGGGGAAATGCTAAACTTCAAGTAGTGCAACCTCGTAAACCATGTGAGCGTATCGCGTTTGTTCATCAAGTCAAAAATCTTACGAAAAAGGTTGTCCAAACAGGATACACGGGTTTCTATATGAGCGTGCTGGAGGAAGGAGAGGTTTCGGCTAACGATCGCTTTGATCGAATCCAAACAGACCCCAATGCTGTTTCTGTAGCATATGTGAATCAGATTAAACTGAAAGACCGACACAATATTGATGGAATACGCAACATTCTTCAAGTAGATGGTTTAGCGGATGAACTACGGCGAGGATTGCAGGAAAGATTGGACAAATTAGAAGAAAAAATATAACAAGTGTTTTACATGAAGGGTCTTTGTTGTAACAAAAGGGCCTTCTTTTTTTATGCGTCAATAGGCAATCATAAGAAATACTTAGAGTTTGAGGATAAAATAACCAATACTGTATAAATTGTGTGAACCTCTTAAAATTCACATATCTCAATAGTTTACACTATATAACGAAAAGGAATACTTTTTTTGATAGATTGTGTGGAAATATATCCCGTGATTGTTACAAAAAAATAGATGCTATGATGAGGTTGTCCCAAAAAACTACAACACGGGAGGAGATTCAACTTGTTTAAGAAAATTACAATCACATCTGCATTAGCAGCAAGCGTCATCGTTGGAGGCGTAGCTCAAACAGAGGCTAGCGCTCAATCTAACCAACAAGCAAAAAATATTCAGGTGTACTCAGAGCAATCTCTACAGTCATTTGATAGAGAGGATATCCAAAATTGGTTTTCTCAGCATCTATCAGACTATCAAGTAAAATGGGGCGAACAGCAATCAACACAGGAGAAACCTGAGCAAAATACAGAACAGCAGCCAACTCAAGAGCAGCCTGAACAAAATACAGAACAACAAGCTGAGCCTAAGGAGCAGCAAGAAGCAGCTCCAAGCCAATCATCTCAGCAACAAGAACAAGCACAAACAGAGCAGCAAAATACAGAGCAACAAGCGTCAACACTAAGTCAATATGAACAAAAGGTAGTGGAACTGACAAACGAAGAGCGTACAGCTCAAGGTCTAGAGCCACTAAAAATAGACAAGCAACTTAGCGATGTGGCAGAGAAGAAATCAGAAGACATGGCTCAAAACAACTACTTCTCTCACAACAGCCCAACGTATGGTTCTCCGTTTGATATGATGAATCAATTTGGCGTGGATTACCGTACAGCAGGTGAAAATATTGCTAAAGGTCAACCTACACCACAAGAAGTAGTAGATGCTTGGATGAACAGTGAAGGCCACCGCAAGAACATTATGAATTCAGATTTCACTCATATTGGAGTAGGTTTTGTAGAAGACGGTAATCTATGGACTCAACAATTTATTGGTAAATAACAATTATTAATCCCCTTATAACGTTAATTGTAGCGCATGGATGTATTCCATGCGCTTTTTTCGTCCAGGAAACTATAAACGGGTTAAGTTTGTGGATAACTTTGATAAGGTGATGTGGCCACGTCCAGCTGCAGCACCCAGCGACAAACAAACTTCCTGCACCTCCTTGCGATAAGTCAACATCGAACGCTTGAGCTCTTCGTGTTTCCTTTATCTCATACAGAATCAGGTAAAGTTCGATTAAAATAGCTACATCACGTAGCAACATCGAACCAACCTACGTCGTGTAGGCCACAGCATATACGTCTCAAATCGGGCGCTTACGCTCTTGTTCCGTTTGTTGAGGTGCAGTCAGGTTAAATTTTGTGATGCGCAATATTCTCTAAACCATTAAATTACGAAATCTTTAGAGTAAACTAAAAAAGCTCTCAGACCAAATCTGAGAGCTCTTGCATTATTTATAATACGCCTATTAACTTCAATCCTAAGAATACGAATATCCAACTGTCTAGTCGATCGAGTACACCACCATGACCAGGAAAGATATTACCTGAGTCTTTCACGCCATAATGGCGCTTTAAGCCTGATTCAACCAAATCACCAACTTGCCCAGCTATAGAGACCACAAGGGTGATTACTAATGTGTGAATGTAGCTTTGGTAAGCATCCAGTATGCTGTGAAGAGCAAAGCCAATGACTAGCGCTGTAATGATTCCCCCAGTAGCCCCTTCAATTGTTTTGTTAGGGCTGATAGCTGCAGCTAACTTGTGTTTACCGAATTTTTTTCCGATGAAATAAGCACCGGAATCCGTTGACCAAATCGTAAGAAGCACGACGAATGTCCAGATAACACCTTTTTCAATTCTAGCCTCTGCTAATGATTCAAATCCAAAGCCCAAATAAAGAACTCCGATTAAGACAGTACCTGCTTTTTCAATCGAGAATCCTTTGTTAAAAACTGTTGTGGTAATAAAGAAGATAACAAGGGCTAATAAAACTCTGATTTGGAATTGGGACGTCCCACCAAATAAGAGGGGAGAAAATAGTAAGATTACTCCTAGGGAGCCTACAAACCACTTCGTTCCGAACATCCTTATTTTGATTATGGTAGAGAATTCATAAAAAGCTATAAGAGCAAGTGCTAACGTTAAATAGGTAAACACATGCCCGCCTATAGTAAAGGGAATTAAGAATAGAATCGCTAACAAAACTCCCATTAAGATACGTTGTTTCATTATTACACTTCCTTGCATTTTCTACTTTTTTTTGTGAAAGAGCTAGTAAACAGTTTTAGGTTTTTAATCATGTACTTATACATAGAAACGTTTTGTAAATACTGCTTTACTAAGCCTACCATATGAATCGAAGGAATAGAAAATGAATTTTAATATAATTTTTACAAAATCATGGTGGATTGTTTGAAGATACTATATGGAAGGTAGAGAAATACTAGGGTCTTTCGAAAAAGGAAGGATGGATGACAATGAATAAGGTAATAGAAGTTATTGAAGGTGACATAACAACAGTGCAAGTAGATGCTATTGTGAATGCTGCCAATGAACAACTGGCAGGTGGTGGTGGGGTTGATGGAGCTATTCATAGAGCTGGTGGTCCTACCATCATGGCAGAATGTCGAGAGATTGGATCTTGTCCAACTGGTCAAGCTGTTATGACAAACGGTGGAAAGCTCCCAGCTGATAAAGTGATTCATACGGTTGGGCCAGTTTGGAGCGGAGGCAACCAAAAGGAAGCAGAGCTTTTAGCAAGTTGTTATCGAAACTCCCTTATACTAGCTGAGGAGTATCAGTTGAAACGTATAGCTTTTCCGAATATAAGCACAGGTGTATATGGATATCCTAAGAAAGAGGCTGCACGAATAGCTGTTCAAACAGTAGAAGACACACTAAGAAACCTCGATTATGTAGAAGAGGTGGTTTTTGTATGCTTTGATGAGGAAAATGAAAGCATATATAAAGAATCGTTAGGTCATAACTAAGTAGGTTAGAATATAGCCTTATGTGTGGTTTTTTTCTTCCATGTATAGGGTAATTCATTACTAGAGGAACTGATTGAGTAAGTAGGAGGAAACAGGATGAATTATGTAGAACATGCTTTGGAATTAGCCGTCGAAAATGTAAAGGAAGGAGGACACCCTTTCGGAGCAGTCCTTGTACAAGGGGATAAAGTTATAGCCGAAGGAGTGAACCAACTTCACCATAGGTTCGATGTGACTGCCCATGCTGAATTAGAAGTAATTCGAAAAGCGCAAGAGAGCTTACAAACGCAGGATCTAAGTGATTGTACCATGTATGCGAGTGGTGAGCCTTGCCCGATGTGTCTTACAGCCATGTACTTTGCGGGAATTAAAACAGTCTACTATTCTCAATCCATTAACGAAGCGGAAGAAGCCGGGCTAGGCATGGCCAAAACAGTGTATATGGATTTGGCTAAACCAAATGAACAGCGTGAAATCAATATGATCCATACTCCTTTTGAAAGTACAAACGAAGATCCAATGGAACTATACAAGCAACAGAATGAATCCACTTCTCATTCATAGTAGTGTATAAGGTGCTTTAGTGCTTTACTTGACAAACTATCTTTACCAATATACTCTATAGGTTGAATTGAGAAAAGCATAAGCTGTTTCACGCAAATGACTAGAAGCAAGCTCCATTCCCTTCAAGGGTGAGCATGGCCCTTGTGATTTTTTAATAAGGAACGATTACAACAAAAAAGGGTGATAAATATGTTCAAAAAACTATTTGGTAAGAAAGAAGAAAGCAAAGAAGCAACTTTAGTCGCACCATTAGATGGAAAGATTGTACAACTAGAAGAAGTCCCAGACCCTGTATTCTCTCAAAAAATGATGGGTGAAGGCATTGCGATTGAACCAGCAAACGGTGAGGTTGTAAGCCCTGTTGAGGGAGAAATCGTTCAGGTATTCCCTACAAAACATGCGGTAGGTATTCAAACTAAATCTGGAATTGAGTTACTTGTTCATATCGGCCTTGAGACAGTTAGTATGGATGGAGAAGGATTCGAAGCTCATGTGAAGCAAGGCGATAAAGTAAGTTCTGGAGATAAACTTATCACATTTGATGTTGATTTAGTTAATGAAAAAGCAAAAAGCTCAATTACTCCAGTTATCATCACGAACAGTGACTCTATTGAAAATCTAGAAACATTAAATACAGGTGAAGCGGTTAAAGGCGAAACAGAATTGCTTCATGTTCAAATGAAATAAATGGTTGGGTGTTATGAAAGAGCTTGGATTTGTCCGAGCTCTTTTTTTGTGGGTGATTATTCGATGATTGTCCAGTTATGGTTATGAGTTGGATTCGAGCTAATCTGGAAAAGAGGAATGTTTTCTTTTGAGCAGTACGAGGTGAGTTTTACTCTTTAAATTGTAACTATGCTCTGTGGGGGGCGTTATGCTCTCTTCCAATTCATATATGCTCTGTTCGGATAGCGTTATGCTCTCTCACAAAATTCACAAACTATCCCTACATTCTTTTTCACAGGACAAGACGGTATTGTCGATTTTCGATATAATGTAAGTAACTTAAAATGAGATTGGTGGGAGTTTTCATGAGAAAAGGAATTATAAGCCTAGGTGAAGCATTAATTGATTTTATTCCAATGACAGCTGAGAATATTCATTATCAAAAAAGTCCTGGTGGTGCTCCGGCGAATGTGGCAGTTGGTGCTGCTAGACTTGGTTCAAAGGTAACGTTTCTTGGGAAAGTCGGGGATGATTCCCTTGGTCGTTTCTTAAAGGAAACCTTGACTAGTTATGGGGTTTCGACAGAAGGAATGATTTTTTCAAAAGAGGCGCGTACCAATATTGTCATGGTTACCCTATCAGAAAATGGCGAACGGAATTTTGAGTTTTTCATTAATCCTAGTGCTGATCAGATGCTGGAACAAAAGGAACTAAACAAAGCGCTATTTGAGGATCACAAAATCTTGCATTTTGGGTCGATTTCAATGATACAAGAGCCTGTTAAACAAGCTACAAAATTTGCGGTTGAATTGGCAAGAGAGAAGGGTATGATTGTATCCTTTGATCCCAATTTACGTCCAGCGCTTTGGCCTTCTCAGGAGCAAGCAAAACAAACGATTATCTCCATGCTTAATCAAGTGGATCTATTAAAAATATCAGAGGAAGAGCTAGAGTTTATTACAGGAGAATCTAATATAGAAGCAGGTATTGAGAAGATGGGTGATTATCAAGTTCCATTAATGTTAGTTACATTTGGTGGAGAAGGAAGCTATGTTGTTAAAAATGGTGAATATGTTCAGGTGCCAGCTATGAAAGTGGATGCAATTGACACGACAGGAGCAGGAGATGCTTATGTGTCTGGAATCTTACATAGTCTGAATGAGACAGACAAGACACTAGAAGAGTTAACACTTGAGCAAGTAAAGCAAATGGCAGAATTCGCTAGTGTATCAGGTGGACTTGCAGCCTCCAATAAAGGTGCTATGACAGCGCTACCTACTTCTGAACAAGTGAAAGATTATTTGAGCAAGTAATTCCAATGTATCAACCTAATAAATCCTAGCCTACATAGTGGGCTAGGATTTTACTCTTAGTCTGAGGTGGTGAAGTTCGATTAACATCGCTGCATCATATCACGCAGCAACATCGAACCAACCCACGTCGTGTGGGCCGAGCACATACGTCGCTAAACGGACGCCCTGAGCTTTTGTTCTTAGATGGAATGACTGAATAAATTTAAGTTTAGGTCAGTAGATAGACGCTCAAGAATTTTTCCGCCTCCTACACTATTTCCTTTTTCATTAATGGCTGGGCCAACCACTCCGATGCCATAACGACCAGGAACAACACCTACGATGCTTCCACTCACACCACTTTTACAAGGGAATCCCACTTTAACAGCAAAGTTCCCTGATTCATTATACATACCAGATGTCATCATAATGGCTTGAAGGGTTTGTAAATGTTTGTGGGAGATAAGTTGCTTATTATGGTTCAACAATTTTCCTCCATTTGCTATGAACAACCCTACTCTAGCTAAATCTTCTACAGTGAAGCTAATTGAATTGATTCGAAAGTATAAATCCAATGCTTCTTCTGGATCTAATGCTACTGCTCCAGTACTACTCATATAGTAAGCTAGGGCACGGTTCCGATCCCCTTTTCGTTTTTCCGCTTGATAGACATTGTTATCATACGAAATGGTGTCATTATCTGTGATGGATTGTAACAGCGACATAATGCGTTCGAACCGTTCTTGTACATTATCGCCTTTGATTAATGAGCAAATGGCAATGGCTCCAGCATTCACCATAGGATTATAGGGTCTATGTACATCATTTGATTCTAAGTGACTGATTGTATTAAAAAAATCACCCATTGGTTCCATCCCAACAGTTTGGAATACTTTTTCTTCTCCCAAGTCCTCTAATGCGACCATGAGGCTTATAATTTTTGATACACTTTGTAAAGAAAAGCTAAGGTCGGTAGATCCAGCTTTATAGATTTGATTATCCATATCAATGATGGCAATCCCCAGGTCATTTTGATTCTGGTTATCCAAACATGGTAGATCAGCCATTACTTCTCCTTTTGTCGTATAAGGTCTATATTCTGTAATGAGTTCTTTTAAATAAGTATGTTCCATATTTATGACCTCCATTTCCATAGTGGGCTATTCCCAGTCTTAAGTAAGAATCAAACAATATCACCTGTATAGTGGGCTGTGGTATAATAATTGAAAATGAGCGTTTAGCTGAAGGAGTGGTGCTTGATGGACTTTGCATATCGAATGGCAGAGGAAAAAATTAAGCAAGCTGAGAAAAACGGAGAATTTAAAGATCTCCCAGGAAAAGGGAAGCCGTTAGACTTTAGTGAAATCAATGCTGTGCCTGAGGATTTACGGATGAGTTATACCATTTTAAAAAATGCCAATATGATTCCTGAAGAAATGCAAATAAAAAAAGAAATGGTAGATTTAGAAGAGCTTATTTCTCTATGTGAGCATGAAGAGGATAAGAAGGTTTATCGTAAACAACTAGGAGAAAAGCAAATTCGTTTCCAAACATTAATGGAAAAACGAAAGCTAGGTAGCTCAGGTGCGTATCGCCAATATCGTGGGAAGATTGATGGGAAAATGGGATTATAAAGAGGAAAGCCAACAGATTTCACTTCGTAGGAAGTAGGATTTGTTGGCTTATTTGTTTTCTATGGAATTGTACGTCGTGTAGGCCAAAGATTATACATCGCTAACTGGGGGCTTGAGCCATCTTTATGCAATTACATCGCCGAAATGAGTATTATAAAAAAAGCTAGTTCTCCAACGAGCATACTGATAAAAACACCTATTGCAGAAAAGATGGGGTGTCGGCGGATTTCTTTTATGGCAAGGATGAATCCAATGATCGGTACGAGTACACCGAGTATGAGGTGTAAGGCACTTGTGCTTAATGTTGTCATACTGGAGCTTACATACATAATAAGCCAAATAATTTCTACACAATATGCAGCGGCTAACACTTTTGGTATCTTTTTGTTATCGGGTTTTCGCCACTTATATCCAATAAAAAAAGTAAGAATTGGTACAATTAATAACCCTAAAGCAAATAGCATGGTTAAACTCATGTGTAATCCCTCTCTCATTTCCTTATATTCCCACATGATAAGTCAATAAAACTTAAAATGAGTGATTACTCACTTTACAACCGAAGTAAGTGTGGTAGTATAAAAAGTGAGTAATCACTCATTTTGGTGGAGGTGTTGAAAATGGAAAGCATGATACGGGTTGAAAATGTAGCGCATGCATTTGGTGAGGAAAACGTCTTAAAGGATATCAATTTATCGATTCCAAAAGGTGAAATTTTTGGATTACTCGGTCCTTCAGGTGCTGGGAAAACAACCTTAGTAAAGGTTATGGTTGGTATTTTAGAAGTAGACCAAGGAGAGGCCTGGGTGAAGAGTGTGAAAATGCCATCCTTAGAACAAATGAAAGTGCTTGGGTATATGGCCCAATCCGATGCACTGTATAGTGAACTTTCAGCTAGAGAAAATCTAGATTTTTTCGGTGCTGTGTATGAACTAAAGTCGGAAGAGCGAAAGGAACGGATGAAAGCTGTTATGGACGTCGTGGGGCTGAGAAATCACATGGATAAACCGGTTCATAAGTATTCTGGAGGTATGAAAAGAAGATTAAGCCTAGCTATTGCACTTCTTCATGAACCAGATGTACTCATTCTAGATGAGCCTACTGTAGGAATTGATCCATTGCTAAGACAATCAATATGGGATGAGCTTAAATCTCTTCAGGAAAAAGGAACAACGATTATCGTCACTACCCATGTCATGGATGAAGCAGAAAAATGTGACCGACTTGCTATGATGCGAGATGGATATTTAATTGCAACAGGAACCCCACAACAACTGCGTGATCAAACAAATTCAGAAACGATAGAAGGTGCATTTCTAGTATATGGAGGTGAGCGAGCATGAGTATACTAGCTCTTATCAAAAGGATTTTACGACAATTCAAACGCGATAAACGTTCTTTAGCTCTGCTAATTATGGCCCCATTACTAGTACTCACGCTAATGTGGTTAGTTTTTGAGGGGGATCGATATGAACCTAATATCGCAGTTGTTGATGTACCACAACCTTTTGTGGATGCATTAGAGGAGCAAGATGCCTCAATTGAAACAATGACAGAAGAAGAGGCGATGGAAGCCTTAGAGGATGTTGCATTAGATGCCATGATTTCAATGGACCAACAGAAGTTGTCTATTACGCTTGAAGGTAGTGATCCTTCAACGAATCAAGCTGTTAAAATGACGCTACAAAATGCCATGAAAGAACTGTCACCTCAATCAAATAAGATGGAGCTATCATTCTCTTATTTACACGGTTCAGAAGATTTGGGGTTATTTGATAATGTAGGACCTGTATTAATCGGATTCTTTGTCTTTTTCTTTGTATTTATTATTGGTGGTGTATCGTTTCTGCGAGAAAGAACGCAAGGTACGCTTGAACGATTGTTATCTACTCCATTAAAAAGAAGCGAGGTTGTTTCTGGGTATGTACTCGGATTTGGGATATTTACGTTGCTTCAATCCTTGATTATAGCGGCCTATTCTATTTATGTACTAGGTATGTGGATGGAAGGTTCTTTTGGTTATGTATTATTGATTACGTTTTTATTAGCTATGACGGCGCTAACGCTTGGAACATTACTCTCTGCATACGCTAGTAATGAGTTTCAGATGATTCAATTCATCCCACTTGTCATTGTCCCACAGGTGTTCTTTTCTGGGTTATTTAGCCTCGAAACAATGGCCCCATGGTTACGTTGGATTGGTCAAGTAATGCCGTTAACGTATGGTGCGGATGCATTAAGGGAGATTATGATAAGAGGAAAAGGGTTTGAAGCTTTCCAGACAGACGTCTATATATTAATAGGATTCGCAGTTTTGTTTTACGTGCTGAATATAGTAGCGTTGAAGAAGCATCGCAAGCTATAATGGAAGGTACGAACAATAAGGGGGACTAGGCCATGAGTGAGAACGATATTATTCAGGAAATGCTCCTAAATGAGGATGACGACGATCAGCTTACCCCAAAGCAACGTAAAATTCTCCAAGCCGCTGTAGAAATGTTTGCTGAGAAAGGCTATGCATCTACTTCAACTAGTGAAATAGCGAAACATGCAGGTGTGGCAGAAGGCACAATCTTCAGACATTATAAAACAAAGAAGGATTTACTATATTCGATTGCAGTACCAATGATTACAAAGTTTGCGGCACCTTTTTTTGCCCAACATTTCGTAAGACAAGTATTTAACGATCAGTATAGCGGATACGATGAACTTCTTAGAAGGTTGATTCATAATCGATTTGAATTTGCGAAGGAAAATATTCCTTTGCTGAAGATTGTATTGCAAGAAATGGCCTTTCAGCATGAAATGCAAGTAAAGTATAAAGATATCTTTACTGAAAATGTATTACCACGTTTTAGAGAAGTAGTGGATCATTTTAAAGAAAAAGGTCAGATTGAAGATTATCCAACCGAAACGGTTATCCGCTTAACTATCACGACGATTGTAGGGTTTTTAGTTACTCGTTTCATTATCATGCCAGATTATCCTTGGGATGATGAACAAGAAATTGAGCGGACTATTTCGTTTATCATGCATGGACTGGAAAAGGCTTGAATAACTGTGAAAAGGCTATCGGGTACATTCACGATGGCTTTTTTTAATAGTAAAGAAAGCATAAGTTTTGGCTCTTACCTGTCTAGTTCCAGCGCCTAGTCGCTTTACATTAGACTTATGTTAAGTGTGTCATTCTTACTATGAAACGAATGGAAGTTTTTAAAGATTTATTCATTTGAAAGGAAATAATATGCCAAGTTTCGAATATGTAATGTAGAAGCCTGATGAAAAGGGAGAAAAATCTATGACTAGGATTAAGTTAGTACCTGTAACGAAAAGTAATTGGCTTATGTGTGTGAAATTAAATGTAAAGGAAGACCAGAAACCCTTTATCGCTTCCAACTTATTTTCCATTGCTGAGTATCAGTTTTTCGACCATATGAGAATGCGTGCCATATATTACGGAAAAGAGATGATTGGCTTCGCTATGTATGGCTTAGATGAAGATGAGGGTGGATTATGGATTTATCGATTTATGATTGATGAAAACTATCAGGACCGTGGGCTTGGTAGAGAATCCTTTCAATGCGTAATGGAAGATGTGAAGGATTGGGCAAGAAGGTTGAACAAACAGACTGTGACGATTACTTACCATTCAGACAATACTCGCGGGAAAGAATTTTACCAACAAGTAGGTTTTGTGCCTACAGATGAAGTTATTGAAGGGGAGGAAGTAGCGCGCTATTCCTTGTTTCGGAATTAGACATCAAGCAGTGCGTTGTAAAAAGGCACTGCTCGTGTCTTGAATCCTACATACAAACGGTTACTATTTTTTCATGATTTCAGTAAGGGAAGTCACAGGACACAAGTTTTCATGCGTTAATGGAGGTTGATCTGGAGTGAGCCAAACACTTTTCATTCCTTGTTGAAGTGCTGGTGCAATCTCATTCATAAAGTTATCTCCAATAGATATTGCTTGCTCTGGTTGTACGTTATAAGCCTTTAATAACTCATTGAAATGTTGGGTGGTTTGAATAGGTTTTTTAGCAGAGGTGATAAAGCTATCAAACAAATTCTCAAGTCCAAGGTGTTGAAGAAGACGGTAGACGTCTGTTTCATCACTATTTGTCATCAGTACCAACGTTTTTTCTTCTTTTAATTGTTGTAGGTATGAGACAAGCCCTGGTGTTTGAGTTAGCCAACCTTCTTCAGCTGCCATATCTACCTTTGTTTCATCATATGCACGGTGGCAATCCACCATATCAATACCGTAATGGAGTGCTAATACATAAGGTGGCCACCAGCCGTCTCCTATAGCAATCCAACGCTTAAAATCAAAACTTGTTACGGGAAATGTCTTTGTTGTGTTTCCATACTCTTTGTGAAGTGATCCATCCCATGTTTCGGGGGTGGATAGTTTCTCAGTAAATGGATCCCATGTCCAAAAAACATCCTCTTTAGCATCATATACTTTTCCAATTGCAAGGGGATGATTTCCTGATTTCACATGAGAATAATCCTCTGAAAATTGTATTTGAGAATCCTCTGGGAGTTTCTTTTTTAATTTATCTGCAAACAAATCGAAATGCTTTGTATCTTCGTATAATGTACCATCTAAGTCGAAAATCATTAAAGTTGTATCCTCTGTGAAGCTAGGTTCTAATGACACATCCATCTACTCCCTTTTTGTTAAGAATTGTGTTTATTATCCAAAAAAAAGCTTATAGATTCAAGTAATAGGGAAATAGAGTATTGACTTCTTAATTGGTTCATTTTACGTTTGAATAGCAACCATGAAATATCTAGGAGAGAGGTGGCAAGATGAAAAACCTGCTAAAGTGGTTTACTATTGTCTTGGTTATTAGCGCAATATTGCCAATGAGCCAAGTAGTAGAAGCAGAAGAAACGAGTAAGTCGTCCGATCAGAATATGGTACAAGCAACGATAAATTATGGAAAAGAAGGCAACCCATCTGGAAAGGTGGCGAATGAATCTCCTTTTATTAGCTATTTTGTTAAATTATCTTCTTATGATGTTGCCTACAGCATTTCTATGTTTTTAAACGGTAAAGAAGTTGAAGCAGATTATAGTGAGAATACAGGACTCTTAACCTATCAAGCTTCCGATTTATCAGGTGCGAATACGGTAAAAGTTATTGTGAAAGCTAATGGGCTTAAACAATTAGAACAATCCTGGGACTTTACTGTAGATGATAATAAGAAGAACCCTCTTGAAGGAAAAGATACAACCCTGTTAGAAGAAGTCCAATCTGAGGCGCTTAATCGTATCAATGAATATCGTGAAAATTTAGCACTACCAACCTTATCCAATAATGCGAAGTTACAAGAAACAGCGCAGGCACATTCCAACTACATGTTGAAGTACGAAAATACAGGACATAAAGAGAACAGTGAAAATGAAGATTTCTTTACAGGTGTTTCACCTCAACAAAGAACGTCTTACTTTGGTTATGAGAATTGGTATGTAGGCGAAGGAATTACATATGAGGAGCCTGGAGGAAAGTTAGCTGTAGATCATCTATTTGACGCTCCTTATCACCGTTTGAGCTTAATGAATCCATTCTTCGAGGAAGCTGGTACAGGTTACAATGAAGATGGTGATTTTGTTGTGAATTTCGGGGGGGAAATGAAAGAGGATGATCGGGTCGTTCTTTATCCATATCATCAGCAACAAAACTCTAAGATTTCTTGGTTTGCCTATGAATCTCCTAATCCGTTAAGAAACTATGATAAAAACAAAATTTGGACAGGCTACCCTATCTCCTACACGTATTATGGACCAATGAACGATAAATTAGTTGTAGAAAATGCCACGTTAACAAACAGTTCAGGTGAAGAAATTTCAACATACTCCATTACACCTGAGCAAGAGGATCACGGGAAGCATCACGTCTTTTTAATTCCGAAGAAAGTGTTGTCTACGAATGAACAATATACTGTTAATGTAAATGCTTATATTAAACCTCAATCTGGTGAAAATAAGGATGTATCCAGAACATGGACATTTACAACAGCTTCGACTGTGGATATCCAACGAGTGTATTTAGAAAATCATAATGAAACGAATTTCCTTACTGTAGAATGGGCATCAGGTACCGATCCCAATGCAGAGATTACATTGAAAAAGGATGGCAACCGTTACATTCGTAAGGAAGGGCGCGAACAAACAACTTATCGTCAATTAACTCCTGGAACCTATACGATGAATATTCAAAGCCCACACTTCGAGGAAACAAAGATGTACACCGTAACAATTGAAGAGGATAGCGAACTTCGTTATGACTATGATAGTTCGTTACAGGTTACTAACTTAAAGGAAGGGGAAGTAACCAAAAACGGTGACGGCAGCCTAGCGCCGGAGTATTCAAATTACAGTCAGTGGAAAGCACCAGAGGATTCTTTTGATGAAGATAAAGACTGGACTGTACAATTTAATACTGGAATGGAAGTATCAAATATTACAGATAACTTCGTCTATGTAATTGATGAAGAAGGTAATAAAGTTAGTGTTTCACTAGATTTTGATAGTAATAATGAAGAAATATCAGTGAATGCTCCTTCAACTGGTTATGATAGTGGTGAATATAAATTAGTAATTGAACCATTAAAGAGTAATCAAGGAGTCGAAATGACGAAGGGAATCACCATGCCATTCACGATTAAGTAATTCACATCAAGCCTGTTATTTCAAACGAAGTAACAGGCTTTCTATTTTCTTCTAGGAATTTATAAACGGGTTGAGGTTGTTGATAACTTTGATAAAGTGATGTGGCTACGTCCAGCTCCAGCGCCCAGCGACTAGTTTGCTTCCCTCGCTTCTGTACGATAAGTTAACATCGAATCACCCACGCATGTTTTCATGTTTCCTTTATCTCCTACTGACTAAGGGGAAGTTCGATTAAGATCGCTGCATCGTGCAGCAACATCGAACCAACCCACGTCGTGTGGGCTGCAGCACATACGTCGCTAATCGGGCATCCTGAGCTTTTGTTCAGAATGAGAGTATATGGATGGGGATAAACTGTAAGAATGAATTTTTAATTTAGGCTGAAAGGAGTAAAATCATATGTGTGGAAGGTTTACCCTATTAGCAGAAGAACTTGAAGTACTGAAATCATATGGAATTGAGCACAGGTTAGAAGAGTACACACCGAGATACAACATAGCTCCAGGTCAACAAGTGATGTCCATTATCAACGATGGCGAAAACAATAGAGCAGGGTATCTAACGTGGGGGCTTGTTCCATTTTGGGCAAAAGATCCATCGATTGGATATAAAATGATTAACGCCCGATCTGAATCAGCTCATGAGAAACCGAGCTTTAAACGATTACTACAAAGGAAACGCTGCCTCATCATTGCAGATAGCTTCTACGAATGGCAGAAAACAGATTCAGGAAAACAACCTCTTCGCATTTCAAAAGAGAATCGTCCTTTCTTTGCGTTTGCAGGGTTATGGGATCGATGGAAAACGGATGATAGGGAACTTGTGACTTGTACGATTCTTACGAAAGAAGCGAATGAATTTATGGAGCCGATTCATAAACGGATGCCAATCATCTTGCCTCAAGAAGATGAAGCATGGTGGATGAAACATGAAGAGCGTGATCCAAATGAGATCCATGATTATCTCCAATCTTTACAAATTCCCAGTCTACAAGCTTACCCTGTAAGTACATATGTGAATAATGCCCGTCATGAAGGTCCGGATTGTATAAAATCGATAGAAGCAGAAAACTGAGCCCGAAAAGGCTCAGTTTTTTATTTCTTTATTCTATAATAGCATCATTATCTTGAAGACCTGATTTCGAGATGAATTTGATGTTTGGAAAGAGAGTTTTTTTCCGTTAAACCAAACGAACGCAAAGATGGGCCGGGAAATTGGGGCGGTCGCTCCTATTTTTCAAAAGTAGCTCCTGTTTTTTGATTCTTGCTCCGAGCAGGGAAAGTCGCTCCAGGGCCGATGTTTTAACGCATCGAGTTCGCTACATCCTTTAGCAACCTCGAACGAACATACATCGTGGAGGGGCACAGGGAAGCGAGTGATTTCCAGGCCCATCTTTTCTCTGAAATTACGCAACGCAAACTTTTCTCTCCCCTCAAGCTATCTCGAATTCAAGTCTTCAAGATTATGTCTCCTTAATGGAATGTGTAAAAAAGCACTCCAACTACCTTTTAAATTAGATAATATATAGTATAGAAACCTTTTTACAAAAAAAGTTATAAAATTCTGTAGGGATAAAGAAGTCACGTGCGTCTATTAGGTGTAGTGTTTGATGGAAGGAGGGGAGAGCTATTCAGGATGATCGGTTAATTGAAAAGGTGAAACAGGGGAACCAGCAAGCTTTGAGAATGATCATTGAACGATACAAAGGGTACTTGTTTAAAATTATTGTCAATGTTGTTCGAGATGAAGCAGAAGCAGAGGATTTAACACAAGAAACGTTTATTAAAATGGTCGACGCTCTCCCTGATTATGAATCAAAAGGATTTAAAACCTGGATTAGTCGCATCGCCTATCATAAAGCTATTGATGCGAAAAGAAAGAGAAGTAGACGCCATGAAGAACTAACAGAAGAATTTGAATGGCAATCCACTCCTTCAGATAGTGCCGAGGATGATTGGCTCCAGCAACAAAAGCAGAATAAAGTTGTGGGATCCATACAACAGCTTCCTCAAGGTTATCGAGGTGTCGTCCATGCTTACTACATAGAAGGAAAATCCTATTCTAGTATTGCCCATGAACAACGTTTGGCAGAGAAAACAGTGGAGATGCGTTTGTATCGAGCTCGTAAATGGATGAAAAACAACTGGAAGGAGGATGAGTTTTAATGAAGCATGTTACCGAAGATTTCATTCAACTATATATAAACGGACAACTCCAGGAGCAAGAACAGCTACAATTGGAAGCTCATTTTGAACAATGTGATACGTGTTTTGATATGTATTTAGAGCAATTGGATGTAGCTGACACAACTTCTCCCCTTTCGGAACAGTTTACAAATGATACAGCTCAAACCATTATCAATCAACATCCAACGTTTCAGACACCATCCAAAACATTCAGTGCTCAACCTTCAAAACAACGGAACACATTCATTCATTATGTAGTAGCTGCAGGCTTCACACTTCTCCTCATGATGTCTGGAGTGTTTCAGTATATGACAGATTCATTTAATCAAGATGGAATAAAAAAAGGTCCCTCATTTTCTGGGCATTTGATGGAAAAGACAGGATCCTTATTAGATCAATTAACGTTTGAAGAGGAGGGTAATAACAATGAATAAATCACCTATTTTAGCGTTTTTCCTGGCGTTGATTCCTGGGTTTGGTCATATGTATTTCGGTAGAAAGATTAAAGGTATGTTATATAGTTTAGCTTTTTTTGGGCCATTATTTCTGGGCTTGGTTATTTTAGTGGTAGAGCCTCTTCTCCCAACAGAAGTAAAACTATTATTGGTATTTTGGGTATTTTTCATATGGGTGATAAATGTCATCGACATGGTCATAACGCTTCTTATGAAAAGTGGACAATCGAAAGTTACTCAAGGAGAACCGGATGTAGATGGAATGTCGATGAGCAATCGAAACGAACAGAATGAGAGGTTCTTTACGATTCTTCTTTCGTTTATCCCTGGAGTGGGGCATTTCCATTTAGGATTAAATCAACGTGGGCTTACATTTTTAACAGGTTTTATCGGGGTTGGAATGATGGTTTTCTTTGTAAGTGTCATAACAGGTACTGGTGGTTTTCTTGTCTTCTTATTAGCTCTGCCTGTTATTTGGATTTATGGGCTATTTGATGTGATTCAATTGCTAAATCAGAAGGACCGTGGTGAAACGCTTGAGGACCGTACCCTCATGGAGGACCTTGATCGCCATCGAGTTAATGAGCGGAAGAGTAAGGTGTTAGCGACAATACTCGGGATTTTTCCGGGAGCAGGTCATATGTATATGGGACTGCAACGAAGAGGTTTACAGTTTATGGGCGGATTTTTACTATCCATCTATGTTTTAGATGTTTTGCGGTTGTCCATCTTCCTATTTCTGATTCCTATCATTTGGTTTTATAGCTTTTTTGATACATTACAACAAGCTGGCAAAATGGATAATGAAGAGCTCGAAGATGTGCCAGTTGTGAAACATGTCATGAATCACCAGCGTTGGATAGGAGTTATTTTAATCTTACTAGGGCTGTTTTATTTGGTAGATTCCATCTTTATGCCAGCCTTGGCTGCTGAATTGAGAACACTGCTCAACGTCGATATACGCTACTATTATGAACAGTACTTTCAAATGATTGTTGTATGCTTCCTCTTTATTGGTGGAGGTATCAAGCTACTAATGGGTTCGAAGTCAAAAAAAGAGGAGCATGATGTATGAGAAGGTGGAGAGTCGGAACGATATCAATGGGAGCAACATTGATATTATTAGGGGTATTACTTATGAGTTCCCAGCTGTTTGGTTGGGAAGCTTCCTCTTTAGCATTTACTTGGTGGCCAGCACTTTTAATTGTTTTAGGGGTGGAAGTACTTGTTTATATTTTCACTTCGACACAAGAAAAGCCTGTTGTTCACTACGATTTTCTGTCTATTCTGTTTATTGGGTTTTTGGGAACTATCGGTATCGGATTGTTTCTTATGTCCTCTGTGGGCGTTGTTGAAGAAGTGAAAGGAGCTATTCACAGTGAAACAACAGAGGGAGCTCTTCCAAAGCTCGAACAGCAAGTAACGAGCAATGTGAATAAAATTGTTGTGCAAGCTGGACATAATGATGTAGAGCTTACAACGAATGCGACAGATTCCTTTCATCTATTTGGAACATTTGAGTCAAGTTTCCTAAAGAAAGGCGAACTAAAAGCTGAGGATATAGTGCAGGTGACTAGTACTGGAAACACGATGTACATCCAGTTACTACAGGGACCGAAACGAAATGGAATCCAATACGAACGTACTCGTTTTCATCGCACCCTTTCCTTACCAGCAAATATCCCTGTTGAGGTTCAACAACCCCCCAATGACTTGTCGGTTTCCATTGATACTCTAGAAGCAGATTGGGTGATTGAACGTACATCGCAAGCAGTGGTGGACATCGGTGAAAGTGTAAGTGCCTCCATTCAAGTAGAAAGTTTCCATGAACAAGTAGGTTGGGACGTGGAGTGGGATAAGGAAAAGCAAATCGAAGCTGATCAATCGGAGCAAAAGTTATATTATAAAGAAAAGCAATATGGAGAAGGGGAGCATACGTTGCAATTCAACGAATTGGATCGCTTTACCATTGAGCAAGTGGGAACTCGTAACTAATATCTAGTTCCCTACCTAAGAAGAATAGTTGATCAAACGTTTGATCAATTATGTACAAGAACATAGAAAAGCTTTATCCAATGTGGGTTTTGGGGGTACTAATGAAAAGAATATGGTGGCTATCTCTGTTCGTTATACTTTTGGTGGGTCCATCAGTTCAAGCATTATCCTGGGCTTATCCATTTGTTGTTTGGGAAGGAAAAGTGTATGAAGTTAAGCAAGAACAATTCATCGAAGGCAATGATATAGGATATAAAATAGGGAAAGTAGAGACACAACCTGATGACATGTCTGGGAATTATTATGGAGATGCTTCTAACTATTATCCAATCGGAACAAACTATTACAAAATAAACGGAACATCAACTTCCGATGCAATAGCTGTTAAAAGCGATAATCAATGGGTAAAGGCAGTATATGTGCATAATGCACCATTCCACATCATGAATGTACTTACTAACGTTTACTTTATATCTGCTGTTGTAGTGTTGATGCTTATAGTTATCGGAATTCCTTTTCTTCCAGTTAAAACTAGGAATGAGTAATGTGAAAAACCCCCTCGTCTTAAGGATGAGGGGGTTTTCAATAATAGATGAAGTTCGATTAAACACAATGGGCGCTTTGAGCTTTTGTCACGTCCAGCTCCAGCGCCCAGCGACTAGCAAACTTCCTGCTCCTCCTTACGATAAGTCAACATCGAATCGCTACCGCTCTTCGTGTTTCCTTTATCTCATACGGAATCAGGTGAAGTTCGATTAAAATCGCTACATCACGTAGCAACATCGAACCAACCCACGTCCTGTGGTCAGCAGTTTGTACGTCGCTAAACGGGCGCTCTGAGCTTTTGTTCTTACTCACTTAATAAGTTTAAAAATTGGCGTGTGCGTTCTTCTTTAGGGCTTGTGAAGATTTTATCTGGATGGCCACGTTCGACAACCTGTCCTTGATCCATGAACAGTACTTCATCAGCTACTTCTTTTGCGAAACTCATCTCATGGGTAACGACCACCATCGTCATGCCTTCATGGGCAAGTTCTTTCATAACACGAAGTACTTCGCCAACAAGTTCTGGGTCTAGGGCGGAGGTAGGCTCATCAAACAACATCACTTCAGGGTCTATGGCTAAGGCGCGAGCAATTCCTACTCTTTGTTGCTGTCCTCCTGAAAGTTGATGAGGATAATAGTCAATCTTATCTCCTAGTCCAACTTTCTCTAACAGGTGAATGCCTTTTTCTTTTGCTTTTTCCTTGTTAATCTTTTGGACAGTGACAGGTCCTTCAATCACATTTTGCAAAGCGGTCATGTGAGGGAAGAGGTTGTATGTTTGAAAGACCATGCCTGTTTGTTTACGTAACGTTTGAATATCTCTTTTGGCTACTTTTTCTTCAAAATTTAACTCCGTTCGATTAATGGAAACATTCCCTTTTGTTGGGGTCTCAAGAACATTCAAACAACGGAGTAATGTCGTTTTTCCAGAACCAGAAGGTCCGATGACGACAATCACCTTTCCTTTTTCTACATTTAGGTCAATTCCATCTAAGACCACTAAGTCACCAAATTGTTTGTGTAAATTTCGAATCGATAGCATATATAAGCTCCTAACTTAACTAACGTAGCGGTTTAGTTTATTCTCAATTTGATCTTGTACAAGGGATAGTAAGAAGCATATCATCCAATAGATGAAAGCAGCTTCTGTGTACAAAAGAAGTGGTTCATAGGTGTTCGCTACGATTTCTTGGGCTTTACGGAACATTTCAGCTACTAAAATCGTTGAAGCCAAGGAAGTATCCTTCACTAGACTTATAAACGAGTTCGATAATGGTGGAATAGAAACTCGAGTCGCTTGCGGTAGGATGATTCGCTTTAATGATTGTCCATACGACATTCCAATGGATTGGGAAGCTTCCCATTGACCTTTAGGTATGGAAAGAATAGCAGCCCGAATAATTTCAGATGCATATGCCCCTGTATTTAATGAGAATCCAATAATAGCAGCTGGGAAGGGATCTAATTTAATACCTACAGATGTTAAGCCAAAGAATATGATAAATAATTGTACGAGTAGCGGTGTACCTCGAATGATGGATATATAGACTCTAGCAATCCCGCTTAGTACTTTTATACCTGATATCCGAAATAAAGCAGTTGTAATGGCTAAAATGATTCCGATGACAAACGAAATTAGTGTCATCGGAATGGAATAGAAGAGAGCTCCTTTCAATAATGGAAGAAAGGAACTCTGTGCAATATCAATATATCGGTCTGCATCAAATACTGCAGAAGTTAACATATTATTTAGTAGAAACATCTTCGCCAAACCATTCTTCAGAAATTTCGGCTAGCGTGCCGTCTTCCTTCATTTCTTTAAGGGCACCATTAACTGCTTCAACTAATTTATCATTCCCTTTACGGAACATCATTGCGCTCTCGGAAGCTTCATCCTGACGATCCACAATTTCTACTTGTGCGTTGTTGCCTTTTTCTTTAATAAAGTCTAAAACGGATAGACGATCATTCACGGTTGCATCTGCACGCCCAGATGAAAGTAGTTGCATGGCAGGGTTAAAACCTTCCACACCTGTTACTTCTGCACCGTATTCTTTTGCGATATCAGCGAAGTTACTTGTTAAAGATTGAGCTGCTGTTGCGCCTTCTAAATCCTCAAAGCTGCTGATGTTATCATTGCCTTTTTTAGCAACAAGAACGGCAGTGGAGATTGTGTAAGGTGTAGAAAAATCGTATTTCTCTTCACGTTTAGGTTTAATCCCAACTTGATTGGCGATCATATCAAAACGTTTTGAGTTAAGCCCAGCAAACATGGAATCCCATTTTGTTTCCATGAACTTCACTTCAAGATCAAGTCGTTTGGCTACTTCACGTGCTACTTCCACATCATAACCTGTCAGTTTATCGTTTTCGTCGTGGAATGTATAAGGAGGATATGTTCCTTCCGTTCCTACACGAAGAACACCTTCCTCTTTAATTTGCTCATATAAATTCTGATCGGAATTAGTGCCTTCTTCTGATGTACCTTCTTCGTTATTTTGATTATCGCCATTTGAAGCTTGATCCGTGCTGTCTTCATTACTAGTGCCGCATGCAGCAATAACCATAGCTAGTAGAGTAAAAGCGATGATGGATAAAAATTTCTTCATGTCGTAAACCTCCCTGTGATGTTTAATCCCAACTATTCATATAGGGATTAATTTGTTTGATGATACATATCATACCTTGCTTGAGATGGATGTGTCAATTTAATAACTCATGATTTTTTTGAGAATGTTTATAGGTTATGCGTGATTTCTAGAGGTTACTCTTTGAAAAAATAAAAAACTCCCTCGCTGTGCAAGGCACAGGAGGGAGTTTTACATGTGAAATAGTTGGTTGAAGTTTTGCCGGTCGCTTACGCTTTTCATTATGTTTGGTAACTATTCGATGTTTCCGCTTGTTTCTCTTCTTTCATAACCTTCATAAACCGTTTTGTTTCAGCTACGACGACTCCGGATAGACCGAGGAGTCCGATTAAGTTAGGGAAGGCCATGAGTCCATTCATTACGTCGGCAAATGCCCAGGCGACAGCTAATTTGGAGACGCCACCGATAAAGACGAAGGTTACAAAAATGATTCGATACAATGTAATCCCACGTTGGTTGGTTAAGTAGCCAAAGCATTTTTCACCATAGTAAGACCATCCGATAATGGTTGAAAAGGCAAAAAAGACAAGACCAATCGTTACAATCATGGAGCCAGTGTTACCTAAAAAGTAACCAAACGATTCAGCTGTTAAATCTGAGTCTATGATATCTGAAGTGTATTTTCCACCCATAACAATGGTAAGCCCTGTTATTGTACAAACCAGAAGGGTATCCAGGAATACCTGCGTCATGGATACAAGAGCTTGTCTGCCTGGATAATCTGTTTTGGCAGCAGCTGCGGCGATTGGTGCTGATCCGAGTCCTGCTTCGTTTGAGAATACACCACGTGCAACACCCCAACGAATAACTGTACCAATTGCACCACCAGCAACTGCATTTCCTGTAAATGCATCCGTGAAGATCATGCCAAATGCCGGGCCAATTGAATCAATGTTAAGGAAGATAATAATAAGGCCAGCGATAATATAAAAGACGGCCATAATTGGAACAAAGAAAGACGTTACGCGTCCTATACTTTTGATTCCACCAATAATAACAAGAGATATAAGGGTTACTAATATAATTGCCGTTGCGATTTTAGGGATGTTAAATGAAGCCTGTAGAGAACTGGTGACGGCATTAGCCTGAACCATATTTCCGATACCGAAAGCGGCTACTGCACCAAAAACTGCGAATAATACGCCTAGCCACTTCGCTTTTAACCCTTTTTCTAAGTAGTACATCGGTCCACCAGAGATACGACCATTTGCATCTGTTGTCCGGTATTTTACGGCTAAAATGGCCTCTGCATATTTTGTTGCCATACCAAATAGTGCCGTAATCCACATCCAAAATACTGCACCAGGACCACCTGCGAGTACGGCTGACGCAACACCGACGATGTTCCCTGTACCAATCGTTGCTGCAAGAGCGGTCGTTAATGATTCATAGTGGGATATATCCCCTTTTGATTTTTTGTCCTGTTTTGAAGGGCTAAACGCAAGCTTTAATGCGTATGGTAATGTCCGTAGTTGCAAGAATCCAAGACGAATGGTTAAGTAAACACCTGTACCGACTAAAAGGATGAGTAAAGGCATCCCCCAAACTACACCACTTAACCATTCAAGTGATGTTAATAATGCTGACTTATCTTCTTCCATAATAAATCCCTCCTTCAATTTTTAATATATATAAATATTCTGAAAAATAACAAGAAATGTCAAGAGCATTTCAAAAATCTACATTAGAAATTATATTGGTGCTATTTTCCTCATTGAAGTGTGTGGGTTTATTCACACATATATGGGGAAAGAACAATAAAGATATGTATATAGCTATGTGTTTAATGGATTGTTTACTATAATAAAATTGAATCTAAAAGTGAAGGTGATATCATGATACGAGTATTATTTGTATGCCTAGGCAATATTTGCCGGTCTCCAATGGCAGAAGCAACAATGAGGGACCGTATTGAAAAGGCTGGATTATCCGATCAAATTGAAGTAGATTCAGCAGGTACAGGGGACTACCACCAAGGCAAACCACCTCATGCAGAAACAAGAGGTATCTTAGGAAAAGCAGATATTTCTTATGAAGGAATTCGTGCCCGTCAAGTGGAAGAGGGAGATTGGGAGAAATTTGACTATCTTATCCCTATGGATCGAAAGAATCTGCGTGATTTAAAAGCTTTTGAAGTAGCTCATGATGATATTAAAGTTGTGAAATTCATGGACTATGTTGAGAGTAGTGAAAGCGAAGATGTAGCAGACCCTTACTTTTCAGGCAATTTTGATGAAGTGTATGAATTAATCACTGAAGGTTGCGATGCATTACTAGAAGATATTAAACAAGATCACGGATTATAAGGAGGAGAAAACAATGGGACAGAATAAATTAATGACAGGTGTTGCATTAGGTGCACTAGCAGGTGCCATACTAACCATGTTTGATAAAACTACGCGTGTACAAACTGGGCAATGTCTAAAGAGTATGGGAACACAAACGAAAGGTTATATTTCTAATCCAACTCAGGCGATACACGATTTTCGAAATCAATATGAAAGAGCGACAAACACATTAACTCAACGTACAAATGATATTGTATCGTTTCTTGATCAAATGGAAGGATACTTAGATACAGTAGAACAACAAACAGAAGATCAACAAGAAAAACTTGAAACATAGAAGCAAGGTGGGGTTTCGTTGCAAAAGGCTATTCAATTTGGGAAAGAACTTTTTGGACGCTTTACAGAACATGAAGTGGCAGGTCTCGCAGCACAATTAGCCTACTTCTTTCTGTTAGCGATCTTTCCATTTATGATTTTTTTAGTGGCTTTAATGGGGTATCTTCCCATTTCATTAGATAGCTTGAAAGCTACGTTGGATAGTTATGCACCGGAAGCGGCACTAGAGCTAATTACGAATAATTTAGAAGCGAAAAATGGGAGTCTGTTATCCGTTGGAATTATTGGTACCTTGCTTTCTGCTTCTAATGGAATAAATGCTATTATGCGAGCGTTCAACCGTGCTTATGAAGTTGGGGAAGACCGCTCCTTTTTAAAAAATCGATTTATTGCTATCGTATTAACAATTGCGATGCTCATCGTTATTGTTGTGGCCTTGCTGTTACCTGTGTTTGGTAAAGCCATTGGGGTGTATATTTTCACATGGTTTGGAGTTTCTGAGCGGTTCTTAGCGATTTGGGATGCTTTACGCTGGGTTATATCTTCGGGGATATTAGTACTTGTATTGCTATCGTTATACATTTTAGCGCCTAATCATCATGTGAATATAAAACAAGCACTAGCAGGTTCTGCTTTTGCAACGTTGTTTTGGCAGCTAGCATCACTAGGATTTTCCTATTATGTCAGCTTTAGCGCCCAAGCCTACTCCACTACTTATGGTAGCCTTGGAGGAATTATTATTTTAATGCTTTGGTTTTACCTGTCAGGGATGATTATTATTATCGGTGGAGAGATCAACGCAATGCTCAGAGATCGTAAAGCATTTAAGCCTTAATAAACATGTATTGAAAAGAAATGGCATAGACTCACGATACATAACTGTTTAGGATGCGGGAAACCTATTGGTGAATCCAATAAGGGAGGAAACAATCTCATGAGTAACAATAAACGTAATAATAAGCACAGTCATGACAAAAAGCAAAAGAATAATAATGATAAATCCAAGCATAAAACAAGTGGTTCTGCTAACAAGAAAAACGATTTTCATTAGAATTAAAAAGCCAGACAGTTACTGTCTGGCTTTTTTAAGTGAAGATAGTATGATGATGCATGACGCTTTACGTTTCTAGCTCCAACGCCCAGCAAACTTCCTGCTCCTCCTTATGATAAGTCAACATCGGAGTCGGCCTACAGGATGTAGGTTGGTTCGTTGTTGCTGCGTTGAGGCAGCGGGTTTAATCGAACTCCCATTAATCAATTTTGGATAGTTTGTACGTCGCTAAACGGGCGATTGCGCTTTTCTATCTTAGTAAACGCAGTCCATTGAGAATGACTAAAATTGTACTTCCTTCATGGCCTACAACTCCTAACGGAAGGTTAAGCATTTGTAAGAAGTTCGAAATAATCAGTAGCATAATAACTCCAATCGAAAAGATGACGTTCTGTTTAACGATACGATTCATCTTCGTTGAAAGCTTAATGGCATTTGCGATTTTGGGAAGTTCGTTTTTCATTAAAACAATGTCGGCTGTTTCTAGAGCTACGTCGGTTCCTTCTCCCATGGCAATCCCTACATTCGCTGTTGCTAGGGCTGGTGCGTCATTTATACCATCACCAACCATTGCTACATTTTCAAATGATTCTCGTAATAATTTTACTTGTTCCACTTTATCTTCTGGTAAACATTCCGCAATATAGTGATTGATTCCACATTCCTTTGCGATAGCTTGTGCTGTTGTATCGTGGTCCCCGGTTAACATGACTGTGTATATACCGGATTCTCGTAATGACTGTAGTGCATCTTTTGTTTCTTTTCTTATTTGATCCTTCAGTGCTATTAATCCCGCAACGCCGTCCTCATCAGCGATGAAGGTTAACGTTTTCCCTTCAGCGGCTAAATTTTCGCCAATACCACCTTCAAATTCAAACGCATCTTCTCTTCCTACAAAATCTGCGTTGCCTATCTTCCATTGTTTACCTTCAACTTTTGCTGTTACGCCACTACCAGCTATGTTTGTCATATCATAAACCTCAATATGTTGTTGCACATTCTGATTTTCTCCATAACGTACAATGGCTTGTGCGAGTGGGTGGTTTGATTCCCGTTCTATTGCGGTGAAAATAGAAAGGAGTTCCTTCTCATTACCACTACGAAAATGGGTGTTTGTTACTTCTGGCGTTCCATTTGTTAGTGTCCCGGTTTTATCAAATGCGATGGCCTGAAGATGGGACAGATTTTCTAAGTGAACGCCACCTTTAAATAAAATGCCATGTCGTGCTCCATTTGAAATAGCAGATAATGTTGCTGGCATAATCGATGCTACTAAAGCGCAAGGAGAAGCTACCACTAATAAAATCATCGCTCGATAGATTGTGTCTTGCCATCCCCATCCGAAAGCAAAATGAGGTACAAACATCATTAACGCAACGACGAGTAAAACAACTTTTACATAAGTACCTTCAAAGCGTTCGATAAATAACTGGGAAGGGGATTTCTCACTTTGAGCGGATTGAACAAGTTGAACGATTTTTTGAAATAATGTTTCATTGGCAGGTTTCGTGATTTTCACTGTGATACTACCATTAATATTTACAGTACCTGCGAATACTTCGCTTCCAAGTTCCTTTGATACGGGGACAGATTCCCCTGTTATGGCAGCTTCATCAAGAGAGGTTTTCCCTTTGATGATTTCCCCGTCTGATGGTACCCGTTCGCCAGCTTTAACGAGAATGTGATCACCTATGGATAACTCCGATACATGAACAAGCTCTTCTTGACCATCGTGTAGACGTAAAGCTTCTTCAGGTTGGAGGTCCATTAACGAAGATATTTCCTTTTGACTTTTGTTCATTGTGTACGTTTCAAGTGCTCCGCTCATCGCAAAAATAAAGATTAGAATTGCTCCCTCGGTCCAATAACCAATTGCAGCTGAACCAATGGCTGCGAATATCATGAGCATTTCTACATTCAAATCTCTGTTTTCAATCGTTTCCTCAATGCCTTCCTTGGCTTTCGCAAATCCACCAATAAGGAAAGCAAGCACATATAAAGTAATACTGGTCGGTTCACTGACTATAGTGTTAGTTAACCAGGCAACTAAAATTAGAATGCCGCTAAAGAGTGCAGCAATTAACTCTGCATGTTCTTTTATATTGGAAATCCACTTATATGGACGTTTCGTAGTTGTGGTAGAGCTTGTTGATGATTGCATTGCTTTAGCTTCTGAAGCCAATTTTCTCAACTCCTTCTTTTTAATTGAGAATGAAAACCTTTTTCAATTACATCACATTTGGATTAATAACCCGTTTTGTTGGTATTTTCTCAATGAAAATGATTCTTAATTAGAATTATTTTAAATTAGTATCTGTTTTTAATAATAGCATGATATAACGTAAAGTCAAGAGTATTGATGAAGGAAGGAAAGGGTAAAGAAGCCTATCTCCAGCTAGTTCTTACTGCGCGGGAGATAGGCTCTTTTGGTTATGGGGGGGCTTTTCTTTCTTAAGGAGAATTGGAATTACAAGAATGATTAGCATGGTGGTAATCACATGAAAGAAAGAGGCATCAGGGAATAAATCAATGTACACGCCACCTAAATAAGGACCAATGATACTACCCACACTAAAAGAAATTCCGCACATGATATTTCCTGCTGGCAACAGGGACTTTGGCAAAATATCTGTCATATAGGATATGCCTAAAGAAAAGATGGATCCTACGAAAATTCCGGCTAATGTGAATAATATTATGAGCCAAGTTACCGATTGCTCATAAAAAGACGCAAGCCCGAAACATACGATACCGGATAACATAACGGAAACTAATACTTTTTTCCGACCTATTCGATCACTTAGAATACCAAGTGGTAGCTGTGATATCAAACTGCCTGCTGCAAATGTAGGGATAATAAGCGATAGTGTATCCACGTCATGGCCGATTCTCATTCCATAGACAGGGAAATTACCGTGTAGAGTAGCTTCTAAAAATCCATAACCTAAAGGAGGGAGGAAAGCTACCCATGCGTACTGCCAAGCCTTAGCGAAGCGTTTAAATGAATTGGAGGATGTTGAATATTCTTCATCTTCTTCTGGTATTTCATTTCGAACCAAGAACATAAGGGACCAAACAATCACACTAAATGCAGCTGATAGTAAGAACGGCAGTGAGATATGAATGGAAACGAGTCGAGTCATTAAAGGCCCCAACGTGAACCCTAATCCAAAAAACACGCCATATAAAGCTATATTACGCCCGCGTTTGTTCTCTGGTGAAGTTGATGTGATCCATGTTTGCGTTCCAAAATGAAGCATATGGTCTCCGATGCCGATGGTTACTCGTAGCATGAACCAAAACCATAAAGATTCCCAAAATGGGAAAAAGAGTAGAGATATAAAGACAAGTGCTCCTCCTAGCATGATCATAGGTTTATACCCAATATTACGAATTGGTTTTTCCATGAAAGGGGAAGCAATTAATACTCCTATATATAAACCTGTCGCATGCAATCCATTAATGGAGGAAGAGATTCCACTTTGTTCTAGGATTACTGCAATCAACGGTAAAAGCATTCCCTGAGTGAATCCGGAAATAGTAACTAATAAAATTAAAACAGTGAAGCGAAAATGTTTTCTAAGCATAGCAAAACCTCATTTTGTCGATAGTATCCAAGGATAATGCTACTAAGGGTCATTATAAATAGCAAGGATACCCTATTTCTTGAATCTTTTCATTACATATGTGACAGTTAGTAAATAGGCTTTACATAGGATAAAGCGTTATGAGTGGGGGGATTTCGGTTACATTATAAGTAGTACCTCATTTATAAGATTATATAGAAGGAGTGAGCGACATGGCAGAATTACAATTTTATCTAAAGCACGACGGAATTCGTACATCAACAGATTTCGGAGCACTAAATATATCCTCAGATGAAGAACAGGGGTTTAGACCGTTCCAACTAATGGTCTCCTCGATTGCAGGGTGTAGTTTATCAGTGTTTCGAAAAATCTTAGATAAACAGCGAGTGGAATACGAAGATATTAATGTGAAAGCAGAAGTAACACGTAATGAGGATGAGGCCAATCGAATCGAGAAGATTCATCTTCATTATGTTATTAAAGGGAAGCACCTAGACGAGGACAAAATGTTCAAAAACCTTGAGACCTCTCAGAAAAACTGTTCAATGGTTCAGTCCGTTAAAGATAGTATTGAAATAGAAGAAACATTAGAGTGCATTGAATTAAGTTTTTAAAAGAACAAACAGAAAGCCTTATTCTCTTTTTAGGGGATAAGGTTTTTTATGCATAACATACAGCTCTGACGAAAACACTAAGCAAAAAAGAAAGGGCTGTGAAAGATGAAAACATCCATTAAATCATTTGTCATCTTGTTATGTATTTTATTCACTGTAACGCCTGCATTTGTATATGCTGAGGACGTGAAAGAGAATAAGTCTACAGATAAAGGTAAGGTTCCGAGCCATGTGTTGAATATTTCTAAGGAAAACACATATCCAAATTCGACTCAAGATCAAACTGTTCTAGAACCTAGTGATCTTACCCGAGAATTATTAGAGGAATCAGAGGTTACCATCAACAATCCAGAATTGATGAAAATGTTAAATGAAACAAGTTTAAAACCATCCCCAGTTGCAATTGGTTACAGAGGTATGGTGTATATGGGACATTGGCCGTTAAATTATGAAACGAATGAAACGAGTATCAATTGGCAGTATCAAAAAATCAATCAAAATCAACTCAATAATATGGGTGGTAACGAGACCAAGAAATTAAATTATAATCAAGAAGAAGAGAAGCATGTTAAAGGTGGATTAACCGCTAAAATCAGCAATGCTGATGACATTAAAAAAATGATGCTGCTAAAAGCACAGAAAAACATAAATCTTCCCCTTGCCTTCCATACCGTGTTCGGTAGAGGAACAAAGAAAGCAAATTCATACGGAATTCCTCCCAAGAAAATAGGTACTCTAGAAGCATATGCTCCAGCTGTGAATGAAAAAGGAACAGTAACATTTGGTGAAGTGTATTTAGAGCTAAAAGGTTCAAAGAAAAACATCGTCGTAAAAAATGTGACAAAGCAAGGTATTGGAGCATGGATTCCAATTCAGGACCACGTTTCTTATAACTTTAGAATTCAGTAATTAAAATAAAAAAAGAGCTTGGATCCAAGCTCTTTTTGTTTGGGATTATTTAGATAATCCATTATACATGCAAGTTTATTCTTCCTCTTGGCTTTCGTTGCTTTGGGATTGATTAAACTGCTGATAGGGTAGTTCAATATGTTGAAGGGACATTCTCACATCATTGTCGAACATTGTTTCGGCAATGATTCGTTTTGTTTCTTTAGAAGCGGTCCAATACACTAAATCTTCTGTTAGACCAATAATGGTGTACTCATACCCTTTATGTTCATGATTCAATGAGGTCATTCCATATACTTGGAAAGGTTGTATCGGGTTATCGGTCAAATCTTTTTTCAAGTATTGGCCTAACTCTTCGTTAAGTGTCTCACAAGTTTCTTCTAATAGGCTGAAAATCCGTTTTGGATCTTCATTAAAACTAACGGTTACTTTTTCTATGACACGCATATGATCAATGTTGTAATTTTCTATGGACGTCACTAAACCATTGCTCACCGTTAATAGTTTTCCACTCCACTCACGGAGTTTCAAAAAACGAAGTCCGATATCTTCGACTGTACCATGAAACCTCTCGTTAATTGTAATAAAGTCACCCTTATGGAGCTGTTTTTCGTAAAGAAAGAATATGCCAGATAACAAATCGCGAATTAAACTTTGAGCACCAAAGCCTAAAATAATACCAATGACTCCAGCACCAGCTAAGACGCTTCCAACTTTAATTCCTATCTGCATAAGTACAAAAACAATAAAGCCAATTGTAGCGGCGTAGGAAATCAGGGAATTAATCATCGCCTCTAACGTTTCTTCTTTTCTCACTTCAATAAAATGGGTTTTCTTGAAAAAGGATCTAATGGAACGACGAATAATTAAGATACTAATGTATAAAATAATGGCAACCATAATTACTTGTACAACAGGATTAGAGAAAAATGCCGTAACATTCTCCCACCAATCAAAACTATTGAGAAAATTCATCTCTTTAATCCTCCTAGAACACAATTCATAGCCTCCATTATAGCATGTACGTTTTCTTACCTCTATAAACTCGAACGATGATAGACAAAAACATGCTTTTCTACTACGATAATATAGGCGCAGAAACTCGAGAATGACAAATAATACAGATAAAGGGAGTTAATCATGAGTAACGAGGCAAAAATTGAAGAATTAAAACTTCGACTCTCTTCTTTCATGTCACGCATCGATGAAATGGATCCAGAAGAAACATCTGTAGAAGATGTGGACAAATTGATTTCTATGCTTGAAGAATTGGAAGAGGAATGTAAGTAATAGAGAAGGTGTTAGCGAATCTAGTAGCTAACACCTTTTTATATTTGCCTACGTCGTGTGGGCCGAAGCAATACGATGCTAAACGGGCGCACTGAGCTTCTGTTCATAAAAATGGTGTCAAAAGACTCAATTGAGAGAGAAACATTACATATAAGAAAATAGAACTAGAGGCGAAGTTTTTCCTATTTACACGCTAGTTCATAGAATGCTGAAGTTAAAGGCTTGGACATAGAAAAAATCAACTATATTATGAAAAATAGGAAAAAAACATGATAGAATTTCTTCATTTTACAATAATTGAATGGAAAAATGGTTCAATTTATATTAGTATGAAGTATAAGATGGTCATTCAGTTGTATTGACGTAAACAAATATCTAAGCGTTTATACCTGATAGGGTACAAACATCCTATGTTCACATAAGCACTAATCTTCTATATAAGGGGATCATACAATGACTCAAGAAGAAAAAAAGACTCATGCATTTTCTTCTGAACAATTGGAAACGGTTTATAGCATGATTGGCTCAAACGAACCAGCCCTATTCTCTGTTTTACAGCAACTATCGAAGAAATATGACGAAGAAACCAAATTACAATTAACTAAAGAATTCTGCTTGAACTGCCATTCTGATGAAAATTCCAGGGTAGGTATGGAGTTTCTGTATATGAATGGGTTATACTCTGACCTAAAAACGCTGATTGATAAGAATGCTTTATCAACTAATAGTTTGAATAAGGAATTGGCTGATATTTATTCATTCATGTTAAATCGTAGAGTGAATAAAGAAGGAGATATACTTAAGTTTACAAATGAATATTTATTTAACGTTCAAGATTCTACTATAGAATGTTTAATAATCTTTATGAAAATTTATGGTTACTATGAGAGACTTGAATATGAAATGTTTGAAAAGTATCAAGAAGAATTGACAGAAAAGTTACTGAATGTGGATAATACACTGCTTAGAATTTACTTTCAGATTAGGGAAAATGAATTATTATATATTTTTCATTGGAAAAAAAACGAAGTGAAGATTGCTCGTAAGTATGCTTTGAACATACTTGAGAATACATTAAATCAAGAGAAAAAATGTGATGTTTTAGTAGATTTGGGATTAACATATATATTCGAAGATTATGATAAAGCTATGAACTATGTCGAAACGGCATTAGAAAATGCTTACAGCTATAATCTAACCTATTATATAAAAGGAATAAAGAATAACGTAATACCGTTTATTTGTGCTTATTTCAATAAATTAGAAGGCATTCATACTGAAGATTTAGAGGAAAGAGCTCATATCCTCTTAAAAACTGGAAGAAAAAAGGAAGCTGCAACATTACTAAACAATCTAGAAAATAAGTCACCTTTTCAAGAGTATTTCTTGGGTTTAGCGATTGATAGTGTGGATCTATTAAATAGTTCATATAATAGATTTATTAAAGAACAGAATGATTATTTCTCTGCACAATTTCCTAAAAAGGAATTAGAAGCAAGGGGGGTGAAATTGCAATGAAAAAATTAATGATGTTAGTAGCTGTTATGCTAATCTCTGTAGGATTTACTTTTGGTACTGATCAGCAACAAGGCACTCTTTCAGAGGAGAGTTATTCAGTAGCGGCAGGCCAAGTTGAAATCATGTACAACCCTTATATTAGCGTAGTTGGTTAAAGATTGTAATACGGTAAAAGTGAAGTTCATCTTCGCTTTTACCGTATTTTTATTTGTGAAATTGTAGGGTGATGAAATACCCATATCATCAGTGATATTTTTTCATGACTTTTAAATAATTTCAAAACAAAATTTAGGGTTGATTTTTTCATCCTCCTGCTTTATCATATTAAATCGTTAACGAAATAATACGATAACGTAATAATAGATTTGATAAGAGGGAGGTTGGTGAGTATGTTAGCCTGGGCTGTTGTTGTGTCTGTTCTCGTTATGGCAGTGCTTAGTTTACTTCGTGTGAACGTAGTGATTGCAATGTTGGCTGCTGGTTTGACGGCAGGATTAATGACAGGGTTATCCCTTACCGATGCAGTTAAAATGATTGTAGAAGGCATGGGTGGACAAGCGGATACGGCATTAAGTTACGTGCTGTTAGGTGCGTTCGCTGTGACGATTGCTTATTCTGGTATTACGAAAATTTTAGTTCGAAATCTGGTTTCAGTTCTGAAAGGGAAGCGCGTCATGCTATTATTTGTGATTGCAGGTGTTGCTTCGTTATCTCAGAACGTCATTCCAGTTCATATTGCATTTATTCCGATTTTGATTCCGCCATTATTAAAGTTATTTGATGATATGAAAATGGATCGCCGTGGGGTAGCTACTGCTCTTACGTTTGGGTTGAAAGCTCCTTACTTGATGATTCCAGCTGGCTTTGGACTTATTTTTCATAAAACCATTCGAGATGCAATGAATTCAAGTGGGGCGAGTATTGGACTTGGTCAAATCGCACAAGCTATGATCTTGCCTGGTATTGGTATGATCCTAGGATTAATCGTTGCCATTTTATTCACGTATCGTAAAACGAGAGATACAAAGGCTATGCCTAGTGAGTATCAAGCAGAAGTTGCAGCAACTAGTGAGGAGAATACAGAGCCATTTGGCATGCGTCATGTACTCACGTTAGTCGCTATTGTCCTAGCGTTAGTTGTGCAAATTGTAACTGATAGCTTGATACTTGGAGCTTTAACTGGATTAGTTGCAATGTTCTTCTTTTTTGTTGTTCCGTTTCGAAAAGGGGATCAAGTTATCTCAGATGGAATTAGTATGATGGGTACCATTGCTTTTGTGATGCTTATTTCATCAGGTTATGCGAATGTCTTGAAACAAACAGGTGCCGTGGATGCCCTTGTCCAGCAGACTTCAGGAGCGATAGGGGATAATCATTACATTATTTCCTTTGTACTGCTTCTCGTAGGTTTGCTAATCACAATGGGAATCGGCTCTTCATTCGGTACGATTCCAATTTTAGCAGCATTATATGTACCTATTTGTATGTCTGTTGGTTTTTCACCTATTGCGACAGCGGTATTAATAGGGACAGCAGGAGCTTTAGGGGACGCTGGTTCTCCTGCGTCTGATAGTACCCTTGGCCCAACATCAGGTCTGAATGCAGATGGTAAGCATAATCACATTTGGGATACATGTGTACCAACATTTATTCACTACAACATTCCATTATTTATTTTTGGCTGGATTGCTGCAAATATATTCTAAATAAAGAACTGTCATCAACTTTGATGGCAGTTTTTTTATTATGTATGGAGAAGTATAAAAAATCCCACTTGAAAAAAACTATATAAAAAGTGGGTGATTATTTGAGGAAGCTAATTCTTTTGATACTTACAATATTTACTCTTATATCTATGTTACCCATCCAATATGCAGGCGCATACAGTGATCGGAGTCATGGATGGGGATACAGTAAAAGTAAGAATCATCAACCTCCTAATCCAGGTGGATATGGGGATATGTTAAGGAAATATGGAGGGTATTATATTGACCCTACAGATGAAAAAGTTGTGTATTTAACGTTTGATAATGGTTATGAGCAAGGCTACACAGGAAAAATACTAGATGTACTAAAAGAAAAGCAGGTACCTGCTACCTTTTTCGTAACGGGGCATTACGTCAATAGTGCCTCTGATTTAGTCCAACGTATGGTAAAGGAAGGGCATATTGTTGGGAATCATTCATGGAGTCATCCTGATTTTTCAAAAATGAGCAAAGAACGGATTGAGAAGGAACTGACGAAAGTGGAGAAAGCAGTAGCAGCGATTACAGATCAAGAATCAATGATGTATTTACGTCCGCCAAGAGGAACCTTTAGTGAGAGAAGTCTATCTACAACAGAGGAGTTAGGATATATCACAATGTTTTGGTCCTTAGCTTTTGTGGACTGGCATACAAACCAACAAAAAGGCTGGGAGTATGCTTATAAAAGTGTGGTTCAGCAGATTCATCCTGGGGCAGTTATGTTGTTGCATACTGTATCTGAAGATAATGCTGAAGCTTTGGAGCATATGATTGATGAGCTGACGAAACAGGGTTATCAGTTCAAAAGTCTTGATCATCTAGTGATGAAGCAGTTACTTCCTGAACCTATTTCAGAAAATTTTGGTCTATAGAGCATAGATAAGTCCTGGCTTTCACATGTTAGCCAGGACTTTATTTTTGCAGGACTACTGTTTTACATGTGTAAGGGATTGGAAATGAATCATGTTCTATTGAATTAAGCAAGAATAATCGTAGTTCATCCATGATTCTTGATTTTATATAGTTACTCGCTTCAATTGTATGTTGTAGTACTGTGTTGATCCAGCTTTTTAATGTGAAATCCACGTTGCACATGAAGCTCCATTCATCAATGATAGAGAAGCCAGCTTTCCTCCATTCTTCGAACCATTCAGGTGGAAAAAAAGAATGACTATGCTCTTCCGATGGAAAAGTATGGGTAGCTAGTGGTGTTCGTCCGTACATAGATAGTAATTCGTTTGTATGATAAGCAACACATTCCTGATCAAGTCGACAGTTTGCATCTAAAATAAGTAAATATCCTTTTGGTTTTAACACTCTGTCTACTTCACTTAGCACCTTATTTCGATCTAAATGCTCCCAATGATTACATGCATAAACGATATCAAAACTGTCTTTTTCAAATGGAAGGTATTCTGGGTTGCCTTTAATATAATGTGCTTCAGGATTTTGTTTTTGGGCAATGCTTATTTCCTCTGGAGAACAATGAATCCCTTTCACATCAGCTTGTAGGTTTTGAAACGCTTGGGTTACAAATCCATGTCCACAACCAAGCTCTAGAATGTATGCGTTTTCAATTGAAACGCCTCTTATGTAAAGCTCCTTGCAGAAATCCTCCATGTAATGGTTTGAGGATTTATCTTTAGTAGACCTCCAGCTCGATTCAGTATCTATCTTATAATGAGTGTGGCTCACATTAATCACTCCTAACGAATGTGATAATGTTTATGGATTATAACCAATCCTTTAGAAGAAAAAATATAAGATGTGGCCCATATTCCAGTATCTATCTCCAATCCTTTCCATAGCTCACATTCAACCTATGAAGAGGGGGGATCCCGTTGTGGATGCATTTTTTTCTTTTAAAAAGATTTATATATTAGCAGAATCCTTGCGCATGTTTTTCCGTCACGTTTTATCTTAATATATAAATTACTATATAATCTAAAGGAATGCAAAAAATTCTGATAATAAGCTTCATTCAACAGTAGTACTTACATGAATATGAAGTTTTGTCTATGACTATTCCTCCGTATATTGTTTCTAGTTCACTAATACAGGGAAAACATAATCTTGATTCACAAGCGTTGTTAAACGAAGAGTATATGTAGAACAATTTTAAAGGGAATGCAAGAACAAAAGGAGGATGTATAATTGGTACCTGAGCAAGTAGAATCTTTACTAACAGAATATACAGAGAAATTGAACAATCTTCCTAGTGATGTAATAAAAGGGGTTTATTTATATGGTTCTCTAGCTTTAGATGCTTTTGAAGAAGAGAACAGCGATATTGATTTTATTACGATTATAAATAGACCTTTGGTAGAGGAAGAAGAGGAAAAGCTACAGCAACTTCATGTAGCATTAAAAAATGACTATCCATTTGGTAATGTAATGGACGGCGTATATATGCTTGATAGTCAAATTGGAAAATATAATGAAGAATTGGAAGCATATCTGTATTGCGAGGAAGGGGAACTTAAGAGGGGACATTGGGATATTAATGCGATTACTTGGTGGGTTCTAGAACACCATGGTATAAAAGTGATTGGGCCTGATGTGAGTGAGCTACCGCTGGAAACATCTTGGAACGATGTGAAAAAGACGTTACGTTATAATACCGAACATTATTGGCCTAATAAGAAGTTAATTCAGCTTCTTAATGACGATGATGCCTTATTTGCGATTGAAACAAATGCGCGTATCCTTTGTACACTTGAACAAGAGAGTGTAATCCCTAAAACAGAAGCATTACAGGTTGCGAAACAAAAAGTTGGAAGAGAATGGGGGCAGCTCCTAGATGAAGGGATGCTCTTGAGAACGAACCATGAGAACTCAGCAACATCTCATTATTCTTCCCCTTTAATGAGAGCCCAGGTTATTATGAACTTTATGGAATATATCCGACAAGAATGTCGACCTTACTATCAAATTACGTAAATTCAACATGATAGATGATAAAGGAGGTATAAGTATATGTGGTCAGAGGAAGTGACAGCAAATAGTTTTTATGATTTTGATTACACGTTACTTCGTTTTAGCCTTGACCCTTTAAGTAAATTAGATCGAGATGAGCGATGGGTAGATGTGCCCGTCCAACTAGGTAAAGAACAACACGTCGTTCGTGTACAGGCACTAGGAAAGACGAGTGATCCTCTGTTTCAAATATCAAGTGAATCGAAAGAGCAAAAGGAAAAGCTTTTGCATCATATTAAAGCACTTTTTCAATGGGACCGTGATTTGGAAAAGGTTCATGAGCATTTTCTAGATACAAATTTGGACCAACTTTTTAATGCTCATCCAGGCACTCCAATTGTGAAGGATTTCCACCTATATGATTGTTTGATGAAGGTCATCATTCATCAGCAACTCAATATGAAATTCGCATACACTCTTAGTACTCGCTTTGTGCAAAACTATGGGAATAAGAAAGACGGCGTATGGTTCTATCCATCTCCTGAAACAGTAGCGCAAATTCCTTATGAAGAACTACGAGAACTACAATTTAGTCAGCGAAAAGCTGAGTATGTCATTGACACATCGCGTATGATTGTTGATGGAGATTTAGATTTACAGGAGTTAGCTGAACTACCGGATGAGGATGTTATGAAGCGTTTGAAGAAGGTACGAGGTGTTGGCCCGTGGACTGTAGAAAACTGGCTAATGTTCGGAGTGGGAAGAGAAAACCTGTTACCAAAAGCGGATATAGGTATTCAAAATGCTCTGAAACACTACTTCCAAAAAGAAAAGAAGCCTTCTCAAGAAGAAATAGTGGAGATGAGTAAAGGATGGGAGCCTTATCAAAGTTATGCATCCTTAACATTATGGAGAAGTATAGAAGGATAACTTAAGCACAACCAAGTCCAACAAGGGCTTGGTTGTTTTTTTATGTATTCAAAAAAATTTATGTCTGTATGTCCCTCCTAATTTATTATCATCTTTTTCATTCGTTTCACATACATATCTTTGTATGAGCATGTATTGTACACATCGTAAGAGTACGTCTATTTTTCTACATAACACTACAGTAATGTGCTGGAAAAGTGGTAGTGTCAAGGACTACGTTCCATTTTGAGATAACTGTTAGATGGATAAGGAAGGGGATGAATCGATATCGTACTTCCTGGCATCGGAAAGTCAATTAGAGGGGGAGCAAGAAATGAATATATTATTTGTAGCTTCAGAATGTGTTCCATTTAGTAAAACAGGTGGGTTAGCAGATGTGATTGGATCGTTGCCAATATCGTTGCAAGAACAAGGTCTTGATGTGAGAGTTATTGTCCCTAAATATAAATCCATACCTGACTATTGGAAGAATCAAATGAGAGAGAAGCATGTCACAAATGTTTCGCTTGGTTGGCGAGAACAATATTGTGGTGTGGAAGAACTAGAAATAGACGGGATCCATTATTATTTTATTGATAACGAATTCTACTTCGGTAGAGATTATATTTATGGTCAAGGAAATGACTATGAGGAAGCGGAACGATTTGCCTTTTTCTCAAAAGCTGTACTCGAGAGTTTACCAGCACTAGATTTTCAACCGGATATTCTGCATGTGCATGATTGGCAAACGGCGTTAACTAGCTTGTATTTACAAACTCAATATGCACATAAGCCTTTTTACGAGCAGATGAAAACGGTTTTGACGATTCATAATTTAAAGTATCAAGGAGTTTTCCCTGCCGACGTCCTGGGTGATTTATTGGAACTAGGAGAAGAGTATTTTACCTCAGAACAGCTTGAGTTCTATGGACAGGTTAATTTCTTGAAGACTGGGCTTATTTATGCTGATTATCTGACAACAGTAAGCGACACATATGCACGGGAAATTCAACAGCCAGCGTATGGGGAAGGATTGGAAGGGGTGCTTCAGAAATGCTCAAGCAAATTAGTGGGAATCCCTAATGGAATTGATTATCGTTCCTATAATCCATATCAAGACGTACATCTTCATGCTAAACGAGGTGTGTATGATTGGAAATCAGAGAACAAGCGGGTTGTTCAAGAACGCTTTGGACTTCCCAAGCTAGAGGTCCCTATGCTTGCGATGGTTACACGCTTGGTGGAACAAAAGGGGATCGACTTATTGACGCATGTAATCGAAGACCTTCTCGAAGAGGACATTCAAGTTGTCATCGTAGGGGAAGGGGAAACGTATTATGAGGAATTATTGTTAGATATTGCAGCATATTTTCCGAAGAAAATGGCGTTTCAACCTTCTTTTGATGAAGCCTTATCGCACCAAATTTATGCTGCTTCTGATTTACTACTTATGCCATCGAAATATGAACCATGTGGAGTTAGTCAGTTGATTGCTCTTCAATATGAGACGGTGCCAGTAGTTCGAGAAACTGGAGGACTGAAGGATACAATTCATTCCTATGATGAACGCACGGGAGATGGGAATGGGTTTAGCTTTGAACATTATAATGCGGATGAAATGCTCCATACGATTAAGAGAGCGTTGGCATGTTATGAAGATCCTTTCGTTTGGTGGAGAATCAATCAGAATATCCGAAAATGTGATGTGAGTTGGACTCAGTCTTCATTACGATATAAGAACCTTTATGAACGTGTTTGTGAGCTGAATGAGGCGGTGGTGTTGTAGTGTTTCAGCATAAAAACTCCTTTAAAGAAGCCTTTCTAGAGCGCTTAGTTAACATACATGGCAAAGGTGTAGAAGAGACTACACTTGCTGACAAATATGTAACGTTAGGTTCAATGGTAAGGGAGTATGTAAGTCGAAACTGGATAGCTACAAACGATCAGTATCGTGAGAACGGGGATAAACAGGTTTACTATTTGTCCATGGAATTTTTGCTAGGGAAACTGTTGAAAAGTAATTTGATGAATCTCGGCATTAGAGACGTTTGTCAGGAAGGCTTCGCTGACTTAGGTATTGACCTTGAGGAAGTGGAAGCCCAAGAACCGGATGCTGGACTGGGGAATGGTGGCCTAGGTCGACTAGCTGCATGTTTCTTGGATTCCATGGCTTCTCTTCATTTGCCAGGGCATGGATGTGGTATTCGCTACAAATATGGTTTGTTTGAACAAAAGATTATTGATGGTTATCAAGTGGAAATTCCGGATTACTGGCTCAGAGAAGGTAACGTATGGGAAGTTAGAAAGTCAGATAAAACAGTTGAGGTTCGTTTTTGGGGAGAAGTGCAATCTAGAGAAGAGGGTGGAACTATCCACTTCGACCACGTGAATTATGAGCCGGTCCTGGCTGTACCATATGATGTGCCTGTGGTCGGCTATCATAATCAAACAGTTAATTCTTTACGTCTTTGGAGTGCTGAATCGGCTATAAAGGACTTTGACTTTGGACACTTGAACCATAAGCATTATCATAAAATGATTGAGTATAAGCGCGCTACAGAAGCTATTTCTGAATTTCTTTATCCTGATGATTCAACGCTTGAAGGGAAGCAACTCCGTCTGAAACAACAGTATTTCCTGGTATCAGCGAGTCTTCAGAGTATTCTATGTCGATTTAAGCGGATGCATCCGAATATCAAAGAGTTACCAAAGAAAATTGCCTTGCACATTAATGACACACACCCAGTATTAGCAGTACCTGAACTGATGAGAATATTAATGGATCAAGAGGGGTTGAGCTGGGAAGCGGCATGGTCGATTACGACCGAAACCATCTCTTATACAAATCACACGATCTTAGCAGAAGCACTAGAACGATGGCCAATTGATATTATGAAACCGTTGCTACCTCGTATTTTCATGATTATCAATGAAATCAATGAACGGTTTTGTCGTTCCTTGTGGGATGAATATCCAGGAGAATGGGACCGGATCAGAGGAATGGCTATACTTGCAGATGGATACGTAAATATGGCGAACCTAGCTATTGTAGGAAGCCATAGTGTGAACGGGGTTTCAGAATTGCACAGCACCATTTTAAAGCAGGATTTAATGCACAATTTTTACGAGCGTGAACCTCATAAATTTAACAATAAGACAAATGGGATAACACATCGAAGGTGGCTCATGCAAGCAAATCCAGGTTTGACGAGCGTTATCAAGGATACGATTGGTACCTCTTGGGTGGAAAACCCGTCCGACCTTATCCAATTGGTCCCATACGCTAATGATCCAGGGTTACACGAACAATTAGAGCTTGTGAAAAAGCACTCAAAAGGAAAACTTGCCAACGTCATCCAACGTGATTATGGGATCAAAGTAGATCCGAATTCCATTTTCGATGTTCACATCAAACGCATGCACGCCTATAAGCGACAATTACTTAATGTATTTCACATTATGGATTTATATCGTCGATTGAAGGAAAATCCAAATGCATCAATCACACCTCGAACATTTATTTTTGGTGGGAAAGCAGCACCGAGCTACCATCTTGCGAAGAGCATTGTGAAGCTTATCCATACGATAGCGAATGTCATAAACCATGATACGTCTATACGGGACCAAATTAAGGTAGTCTTTATTAGAAACTATGGAGTATCTGACGCAGAGCTTATCATCCCAGCGGCTGACATTAGTGAGCAAATATCAACAGCAAGTAAGGAAGCATCAGGAACCGGGAACATGAAGTTTATGATGAATGGAGCCATTACGATTGGTACAAACGATGGGGCTAATATCGAAATGGCTGAAGCAGTAGGGATGGAGAATATTTTCTTATTTGGTTTAAAGCCTGAAGAAGTCTTAGCTTATTATGAACATGGTGGGTATCATGCTCGAGACCTTTATAATCGTGACCCTAGAATTAAAACGATTCTCGATCAAATGGTTAATGGAACATTTGTAAAAGAAGATGTAGACTTTAAATCAATCTATTATAGCTTAATAGATTATGATGAATACTTTGTTTTGAAGGATTTTGCATCCTACATTGAAGCTCAAGCAGCCATAGCAAAATGCTACAAAAACAAAACAGAATGGCTGACGAAAAGTGTCTATAACATAGCTAATTCAGGCATATTTTCAAGTGATCGTACGATACGAGAGTATGCAAATGGAATATGGAATGTGAAACAGGTGTTGATTAAATAAAACATGAGCCCGGATGTGTTGATACATCCGGGCTCATGTTGTTTTTAGTTCGATACCGTGAAGGATTTTGAGATAGGTGTGTCCATTTTGCCGCCAGTACTGGACACGATGCCTTCAATGTAAAGGGTGTAATTCATGCTAGATTCTAAGTAAGCGTTAGGATTCATAGTAAGGGACTTACCATCTTCGCTTAGTGTTACTTCTGATCGAACACCTACACCATTTTCGTTAACGATATATATGTTCTTTTCGTTAATAGAGCCAGTGTTCAGTTTTGTATTGAAGTTAATGTTCCACGTTTTACTTGGTTCCACTGTGCTAGAGTTGTCTGTCCAATCAGTGAAGTTGGTTTGTTTCATATCCATAGAACGTAGATTGGAAGATGAGATGTAGCCGCTAATGCCATTTGGACCTTTTACTTTGTAGTCCATATGATGGTTATCGTTAATTTTATCTTCAAAATAAGGGCCGTCTACAATTTCTAGTTCAGTATGAAATGCAAGTTTTGTAGGTGTAGAATCACGAGTTTCTCTGAGGCTACCATAATCGTAAATATCAGCATCATGAGAGTTCATTACATAAACCTCATCACCTTGTTGGAACATTTGAGTAGAAATCGTGTTACCGTTTTCCCATGTCTGGGAAGTTAGTTCATTAAACTTTAACTTACCATCATCATATCCAAAAAAGTCCTTTGGAAATGTTGGCATAGGGAATACGCTAACTAAGCTATCATCAGAAATAATTTGGTACACTTTTTCCTGATAGGTTTCTTCTTGCCTTTGAGGATCGTTTGTTTCAGAAGCGCCGTTATATGCCATCAATGGAAAATACCAATGTTCAAGCATCATTCGATTTGAGTCATTAATAGATGGAATCTTTTCTCCCATAAGCTCCCATTTTTGACTTAATACCTTGGCACCTATTTTAATGTTATAGGCAGTGTCTGTCTTTAGACGTTTTTTGTCGATATCAACGCTTGGGTGAGTATTCGTTACTTGCATTATACCAATGCCATTATCATCAGAAATGAAAGGTTTACCATTTTTAAACTGCATCATTTGACTCTCCTGATCCGCCACGGCTTTCAATATCTCTGGTGGGATTCCCTCTTCTAATGCAATTTCAGTTAGTAGCTCTCTCTTTTTGTCCATCGATAGTTCTTCGTATGTTTCTTCGGCAGCGCCAACGCTTGGGATTATGCTAAAGGTAACAAGCATAACAGTAAGTATTGTGGTTATCCACTTTCCCATGTAATATCCTCCCTTTCTATTAATCATCTTCTATTATTTTCCTTCTCTAGTATAAATGTTTTTGGTTTATTCGTACAATAATAGAAAATGATGCTAATGTAATAGGGATGTTTTTCTGATGAGGGAAAAGGAAACAGGGGAAGAAATAGGGAATAATAGATTACCGAGGAAATAAGGAAGGGGGGGAATCAGCTATGACTGCTTTTTCAGATAAAGTAACGATAGCGAAGCCTAAAACAGAAGTATTTACGTTTCTAACTAGCTTTGATAATGCGACAACGATTATGCCTAACGTTGTGAAAAATGAAATTCTCTCCGAGGGACCTTTTGGAGTGGGCACAAGATTTAGAGAAACAAGATTGATACGCGGTAGAGAGGCTTCTTCAGAAATTGAAGTTATAGAATATGAGCCAAGCGAGAAGTTCTCTGTACGTAGTGAGCTAGAGGGGCTAGCGACACTTTATCATTATAAGCTACAGTCAACGGAAACAGGTACAGAGGTTACATTCGAATGTGAAATTAATGCTTCCTCCTTGAAAATGAAACTAATCAAACCTTTATTCAAACGTATCATGAAAAAGGAAGATGGAGATCACGTTAGACGAATGAAGGAAGCGATGGAAGAAGAGAATAGTGAAAAAAGTTAATAAGAGAGAGGTATTTTTGAAGAAGTGAAATGTGCGGAAATATTCGCACATTTCACTCTTTTTATCAGGAAATGAACGAAAGATTTTGACATCGAAAAAAGTTTGTAAAAAAGGTGTTGAGGGTGTTTACATAGGACAATAAGGGCTCTATAATTTCAGATTGTACTACAATTTTGGTCGACAATATGAAAACATTTTCAGAAAAGGAAGATGCCTATGTTCAAAAATATCCTCTCATTCATCGTAATTAATCTAGGGGTTTTTTGTGTGGCTGCCAATGTCCACTTTTTCCTATCCCCGAACAGTTTAGCGACAGGAGGCGTCAGCGGTTTATCTATCGTGTTGAATGATGTATTCCCTGATATGTCCCTTGGTCTAGTCATGTTAATTTTAAATGTTATCTGCTTCTTGCTAGGTTTCATTTTCATTGGATTTAAATTTGGGTCAAAAACGATATATACAAGCTTTGCAGTTTCTTTTATGGTATGGGCGTTAGAAAAGTTCGCTCCAATGAGCCAACCGTTAAGCGATGATATTTTAATCCAGTTAATTATTGGACAAGCTATTGCAGCAGCTGGTATTGCGATGGTCTTCCATCAAGGTGCTTCTACCGGTGGAACAGACATTATTGCTATGATTCTAAACAAATATCTTTCCATTGATATGGGGAAAGCAGTCTTGTTCTCTGATATTGCTATTGCAGCTTCGTCCATTTTCGTATTCGGACCTCAAATTGGTCTCTATGCATTCTTCGGTGTCATTTTAAACGGTATCGTTATCGACTATGCTCTACAGCAATTCGATGATAATAAAGAAATTGTCATTATTAGCCGTGAGAGTGAAATGGTTCGTGAGTTTATCGTTCATGAACTTGGAAAAGGGGCAACGATTCATTCAGCGAAAGGCGCTTTTAACTATGACTCAAAAGAAGTAATTACTACGATACTGAAGCGTAAAGATTTCATTCGATTGAAGCGGTATATTAGTGAAGTGGATCATACAGCTTTTGTTACGGTGCATACAATGAATGAAATCATTGGACAGAACTTCAAACGTTTAGCTTAGCTTTGTTCAAGCGTTTTTAGATATGGTATGATAAGTGAAATAAGTGTTGAAAAAAGGATGAAAACACCATCATGAGTGATAAAAAATCGATGATTGATCATGTATATCAATCACTGAAGGAAGCTATTTTGTTTCGGAGAATAGCTCCAGGCACGCAACTGATTGAGAAGACAATCTCTGAGCAGTTGAATGTATCACGTACACCCATTCGTAATGGAGTGAAAAAGTTAGAACAAGAAGGACTTGTGACAGTAATCCCTAATCGTGGAGCCTTTGTGGTGCAGCCCACCCTCGAGGAAATCCATCAAGCTTTCTTAATGCGGAAAGAACTAGAATCCATGGCAGGTCGAATGGCCATTACGATGATTACGAGTGAAGATCTTACAAAAATGAAAGAATTGATTCAAGAAGAAAAAGAAACATATGAAAACAACGATATAATGGATTATATCCATGTCAATAAAGCCTTTCATATGTTCCTTGCCGAGAAGAGTGGCAATGCATTTCTTGTAGATTATATGGAACGAATCTTAGACCAAATCAATGTTTATTTAATGCTATATGATGTCTTTTATGACGTGAACATGATGCAAAGTAAACGATTTGTTGAACATGAGCAAATCGTTGAAGCCTTAGATAAACAAGATATTGATCGACTGCTCCACTTAATTGATCGCCACATGCATGAAAGCTTAGATTACATGCGAATTGAAAAACCATCTTATCAATCATTAGAGAGCTTGTTCGAAACCTGATTCTGTGGAATGTCAATGCATTCATGGAATCAGGTTTTTTGTGTGATTTGGGGAAGTGATTGAGCAGAAAGAAGCGGATAATCAGGTATAAGAGACGGATAAGCATAAGAAAGCAGCATATACCCCAGAAAAAGAGGCTGAGAAGAGAAGGTAGGAAAGTAACGGGAATCCAAGAAAAACAGCCAGATAATGAGGAAGAAAAATCGAACTACATAAGGGTTTTGTAAAGGAAAGCGCTTTAATGTTAAAAATCATTAACACGCTATATAAATGTAAGCAACCATATTGAAAGTTTAAATAACCGGTAGTAGAATGGCGTAGGAATTTTAGAGTAGTCGTGAGCTTTGGCCATATACAAGGAAAGAAAGGAGGGGAATCGTCATGCTATATAGAGTAACGATATACCTTCTTGGAATGTTAGTGAATTTCTTTGGAGTAGCCTTATTGATTAAAGCTACCCTTGGAGCTGGATTTTGGACAGCACTGTTTGCGGGACTTTCTGACAGTCTCGGTTATACAGTAGGTTTTTGGTATGCAGTCGCACAGTTAATCTTTATTTTTGCCAATGCTTGGCTCATGAAGCAGCCACCTGAACTAAGAGCAATTATTCCATTAATATTAGAGAGTCTTATTCTAGATTTTTGGGTGGAAATCGTGTTTAGTCAGCTAGATTTATCTATGGCTCCGTTAGCTGTTCAACTTACTTTCCTTGTTGTAGGAATTACCATGAGTGCGATGGGAGTAGCGATGTACATTCTTCCACAGTTCCCACGTGCACCTGTTGATCAATTGTTCCTGGCCATTGCAGGACGCTTTCGTATTAGTATGCGATTAAGCCAAACGTTGGTCGCTATTACAACTTCAACGTCTGCTTTCTTTATTGGAGGTCCAGTTGGTTTAGGTACGTTATTAGGCGTATTGTTTGCTGGTCCAATCATACAGCATTGGTACACGTTTTCTTACCCAATTTATTACCAATATCATCCTCATTATAAAGAGAGATTTGAATTGGTTTATTAAAAATTCAAAAACAATATGGAAAGCGAAATAAGTCAGTAATGCGATTGTATTCGTTTGCTTAAAATTATCGTAAAAAACATTTTGAGCACACGTATTGACCACTGCTGTAGTGGGATTTAGAATGGATTTTGCTAAAGAAGACATGTCGTTATTTAGCCCGGGTTCAACAAATCTTCTAAGAAAGGAGGAGATCGTGATGTTGTACAGAATTACGGTTTACCTTCTTGGTATGTTTACGAATTTTTTTGGTGTAGCTTTAGTTATTAACGCCACCTTAGGAGCAGGTTTTTGGACCTCTTTCTTTATAGGGCTATCAGATAAATTAGGCTATACTGTAGGTTTTTGGTATGGAATTACTCAATTTATCATTATATTTGTGAATGGTTGGCTCGTGAAGCAAGCGCCTGAATATAGAGCAATCATTCCAGTATTACTTGAAAGTGTTATATTGGACTTTTGGTTGGAAATTGTATTTGCTCGCATAGACCTTTCCGCTGCACCATTCTTGTTCCAAGTTGGAACATTGTTAGCTGGTGTAATTATCGTAGGTCTTGGTGTAGCAGTTTACATTCTACCACAGTTCCCACGTGCTCCGGTTGACCAACTGTTCTTAGCTGTAAGCCATCGCTTTAACTTAAGTCTTAGATTGGGTCAAACCATCGTAGCGGCAATTATGGCAAGTGCTGCCTTCGTTATCGGAGGCCCTGTAGGATTAGGTACTCTAGCAGGTATTCTTTTCCTTGGTCCAGCTATTCAATACTGGTACACAAGAGCATACCCTATGTACTATCGTTTCCATCCTCAATATCAGGATGACACAGAAATCGTTTATTAATGATTCACTAGAGACTGTTGTTTTTTGGGGAAAGTAAAAAATGAGCAGTCTCTATGTTTACTGAATAATAAAACAGTAAGTCTGTGTGCGAGGAGGCGATGCTATGCAAATGTACCACATTCTATTCTATCTTATTGGTATGTCAAAGCCTTATTTGTATATCAAGCATTCCATCCGAAACACGCAAACTCCAAACAATATCAGTATCGATATCAATATTATCAAGACCAATGGAGTACAAGTTAATAATATAATACGAGGACGTTCATTTTGTGTAAATGGACGTCTTTTTATTGTCTGGGAAATTAAAAAAGTGTTTGTTTGTGTGAACCAACCTATATCGTGTAGATGCAGCCCATACGTCGCTAACCGGGCGCTTGCGCTTTTGTTGAGTCTAGCTCCAGCGCCTACCCCCCTCGGGGTCTTAAGCAAATCCTCTCTGTGGCAAATATCGCCACGATGAGGCTTTGCTTAAGCCTGTCGGGGGTGAGCAAGGCGCTTGCGCTTTTGTTGAGTCTAGCTCCAGCGCCTCCCCCTCGGGGTCTTAAGCAAATCCTCTCTGTGGCAAATATCGCCACGACGAGGCTTTGCTTAAGCCTGTCGGGGGTGAGCAAGGCGCTTGTGCTTTTGTTGTACAAAGTTTTTTGAAAATTTGGTAGAATGGAGATGAGTTAAAATTGTCATTATTAAAGGAAGAGGAGATGTTGGTATGAATCGTGAAGACTTGATTGCTCCGGAACGGTATAATGTCGTGCAAGAGGTGGAACGTTATGCGGATGATCCGAACCATTTAGCGTTGAAGTGGGAAGATGATATGGGGAATCACCGTGAAATTACATATCATAAACTCCTACGAAATGCGAATCGAATTGGAAACGCTTTCCTAGAGCAAGGGTTAGAAAAAGGAGATAAAGTATTGGTCATGGTCCCAAGGTTGATTGAGGCTTATGAGGTGTACTTAGGGGCATTGAAAGCAGGGTTAGTGGTTATACCAAGTTCTGAAATGTTGAAAACGAAGGATTTACAATATCGAATCACACATGGTGAAGTGAAAGCGGTCGTGAGTCATTATCCATATGTGGAACAGTTTAGTGATATTGACCAAGCAGATGAATTAAAGAAATTTGTCTTCGGACAAAATGTAGATGGTTGGCTATTCCTTGATTATTTAATGGATCAAGAGTCTGATCATTTAGAGATTGCAGATACCTCCCGAGAGGATATGGCTTTTCTATCCTACACATCAGGGACAACTGGAAATCCTAAAGGTGTTGTTCATACGCATGGATGGGGGTTTGCTCACTTACGGACAGCTGCTGCGAATTGGTTAGCCATTGAAGAGGGTGATACTGTCTGGGCCACAGCAGGTCCTGGATGGCAGAAATGGGTGTGGAGTCCATTTTTATCTGTCCTAGGTTCAGGCGCTACCGGATTTGTTTATCAAGGTAAGTTCCAAGCGAAGAAGTACCTTACACTATTACAGAATCACGGTGTGAATGTATTATGTTGTACACCAACAGAGTATCGGTTGATGGCAAAAGAGGATCATTTAGACCAATACGATCTTTCACAACTTCATAGTGCCGTATCAGCAGGAGAGCCATTAAATCGAGAAGTGATTGATACATTTCAAAAGTACTTCAATGTGACGGTTCGTGATGGGTATGGTCAAACGGAAAATACACTTCTAGTCGGGATCATGAAGGGGATGGAGGTTAAGCCAGGTTCCATGGGTAAACCAACTCCAGGAAACAAAGTTGATATCATTGATGAAGAAGGGAACCCAGTAGGACCAGGGGAAGTTGGTGACATTGCGGTTCATTTAGATACACCAGCTCTTTTCAAACATTATTATAAAGATCCTGAACGCACGAAAATGTCTTACCGTGGTGACTATTACGTAACAGGGGACCAAGCCAGTAAGGATGAAGAGGGATACTTTTGGTTTGAAGGACGAAGTGACGATATTATTATAAGCTCTGGGTACACGATTGGACCATTTGAAGTGGAAGATGCGTTGGTAAAACATCCATCTGTCCAAGAATGTGCAGTAGTATCTAGTCCTGATGAAATTAGAGGAAATATCGTCAAGGCGTATATTGTTCTGAAGCCAGGTGTGGACGTTGAAGATCCTTCTCTTATCCCAACATTGCAAAAGCATGTGAAGGAGCTGACGGCACCATATAAATATCCAAGAAAAATAGAATTCATTGAAGAACTTCCTAAAACAACATCAGGAAAGATAAGACGTGTTGAGCTTCGCAAAATGGAAAAAGAATCTACAAATGCATAAAAAAAGACGGCGAAATGCCGTCTTTTTTTATTGTCTAGGAAATTATAAAAATGTTGGCTTGTGCATACCTAAGTAAGTTATAGAGGCCACGTCCAGCTCCAGTGCCCAGCGACAAGCAAACTTCCTCCACCTTCTTACGATAAGTCAACATCGAACGCTTGCGCTCTTCGTGTTTCCTTTATCTCATACGGCTCAAAGGAGGCTCGATTAACTTCGCTGCATCGTGCAGCAACATCGAACCAACCAACATTCTGAGGGCAGCAGTTTGTACGTCGCTAACCGGGCGCCCTGAGCTTTTGTTCGTTATAGCGCAACTTACGAGGTTATTAGAGTGCTTATGCTTTTGTTTGCTCCCATTCTCTTCTTAAAAGTCCATACACTATATGATCTACGTAATGATCGTATAGGTATTCAGCATCCCGTATGACACCTTCTTTTGTAAAGCCTAGTCGTTCTGGGATAGCCTGACTTCTTTTGTTTTCTGTAGCGCACCGGATTTCTATACGATTTAATTGGAGCGTATGGAAAGCATAATCGATAACATTCGAAACAGATTTAGTCATCAAGCCTTTTCCCTCAAAGTCCTTTCCTAACCAATAACCAATACTTGTTAGACCATGGTTTTGGTTTATGTAATGCAAGCCTACAACACCAGCAACTTCCCCCTTGTGCCAGATGGCTGCGTCAAAGCCATTGCCATTCGAGAACTTGTCCAACGTACTTTTAATAAATGACTCGGAGTCTTGTAGCTTTTTGTTTCCATCAATCCAAGGCATCCACTCTTTTAAATGGGAACGATTTTGATTTACTAGATTGAAAATAGGTCGAGCATCTCTTATTTCTAACAATTTTAGATAGGTAGATTCGTCGACTTCATGTGTGAACATGATTATACCCTCCTTCATGAATTAGTACGTCTAGCGCCCAGCAAACTTTCTGCCATCTCCCTACGATAAGTCAACATCGAATCGCTATTGCTATCCGTGTTTCTTTTATATCCTACTGGATTAGATGAAGTTCAGGAGTGATGGAGGTTTCTTTGATAATGGAGGTTCGATTAACACCGCTGCATCGTGCAGCAACATCGAACCAACCCACCTCCTCTGTGGGCGGCAATTTGTATGTCACTAAACGGGTCCTTGCGCTTTTCTTTTACGTTATTGTATCAAATGCTTAGGTGGATTGGAATGCAATTATGGATAAAGCATCCAAACGTTTCGACCCAAAATGATAGAGGAATATGGTAATTATATATAAGTACGGGAAGGGGGAGAGGATGAAGGATACAGACGTTTTAGTTCATGGTGGCGGGGTTGGTGGCTTGGCTCTCGCAGTGAAGCTGGCTAGTAACGGAGTAGATGTTGCGGTAGTAGAACAATTAAAGGCAGAGTCACCGTCTTATAAAGGTGAGTTACTCCAACCCAAAACACTCCAATTATTAGAGACGTTAGGATTATTAGATGAAATCTTGAAACATGGCCATACCTTCGACGCTATTGAATTCAATGAATTGGAAAGACGAGAAAACGAGGAACCAATCCATATAGGGCACTCCAAGATGGATTATAGTTTACTATCCTCCCCCTATAATTATGCTCTAATGATTCCACATGAAAAATTGAAAAAAATTATGTTGGATAAGGCAAGAGAGTATAGTGATTATTTCACCTATATTCAACCAGCTCGCTTCGTAGGATTCGAAGATGAAGTTGCTCAAATCAAGTACACCTATGATAAGACGTACGAGAATATGTCTGCTCATATCTATGTGGGAGCAGAAGGAAGAAATTCTCCTACTCGTAATGAGATGGGGGTGCATTCGGAAAGTAAAACATATAACCATCATTTTTTAACAGTGACGATTCCAAGACCTTCAGAATTTCAAAAAGGTAAAATAGTTACAACAAATCATCGTTTCTTAGGATTGTTCCCATTACCGAACGAAAAAGTTCGCACCGTGTTTTTAATTAAAGCAGGTGCTTACCAAACATTAAAACAAGAAGGGATTGAATATATTCACCAAGCGTATAGGGAATTATGTCCTGAGTTAGGAGACTATGTGACACAATTGCAATCATGGAAGGACATTCAATTGATGATTCCTACGATGTACCATGTGGATCATTATGTGTCAGAAAACGTGGCATTAATAGGCGATGCTGCTCATGCAGTGCATCCAATGGCTGGGGAGGGAATGAATTTAGCAATACAGGATGCAGATGTATTAGGACAACTCATTGTTTGGATGAAGCAACAGTCTACATGGGACATCAGTCATCTAAGGTGGTATGAAATAGTTCGACGTCCTCGAGCACAATTTTTGTTAGAGTTAAGCCATCTATCGGCGTTAGCCTACTCCTTTCCTTATCGATGGTGGAGGCAGGTTCGGATGAAAAGCATTGTGCAAATGGAGCAAGATCCTGTTTTACATGTTAAACAAATGTTGAATATATCAGGGTTAGGTCGATGGGATAATACGATTATTGATCGGGCCATTCAAATTGGTATTCTACCTAAGCGAAACAAACCCATTAAAGAGGATGAGCAGTTATCTTATTTTTTTGAACGGACAGAGGATTATCCATGGGAGGAAGGAGAAATAGAATGAAAGATTGGCAAAAGGCTTGGAAAGCAAGGAATTGGATGAAACGAAATGAGTCGTTCTTACATACGTGGCATGCGTATGTAGGGAATGAACTTAATTTATTTAAGGCTTTTGAACGACCAATAACAGTAATAGAAGTAGCGGCTAAGTACGAGTTGAGTGAGGAATTATTACAATGCTGGGTAGAAGTAGGTGCTTCCATTCATCATTTGCGAAAACGAACAGGTGAAAGATACCGTACTTCCAAAAAGAACTGTGGAGAATTCTTAGAGGAAGGAGAAGGGGATGGGATTGGTGCGCTATTAAAAGAAATGATGGAATTACATATTCCAACACTCTTATCTTATCCTGCATTTATGAAATCGAATGATCGAGCTTATTTTAACCATGAAAAGTATGGGGATGTTGTTGCGGAGACATCTTCATTGTTAGAGCAATTTTCGATACGTCGCATAAAAAAGACCATTCGAGAACGAAACATCACAAGAATTATCGATCTTGGCTGTGGGTATGGAGGATATTTAAGAAAACTAGCGGAAGTGTTCCCTACTATCCAAATGATTGGAGTAGATGTGAACGCCAAAGTTATCGAACATGCACGTGAAGCCTCGAAACACTACGATAACATTTCCTATATTGTAGGGGATGCATCTAATTGGAAGCCTGATGAAGATAAAGCTGATTTAATTCTTTTGCACAATATTTTTCATTATCTTGACCCAAATGAGAGAGGGAAATTACTAGAAAATTTGTCGCACTGGCTTAAACATAATGGTATTATTTCTGTTATCACTCCAATAAATGGAGCTGAGGGTGGCCAAGCTTTTTCTGCAGCATTTAATAGTTTCTTTGCAGCACATTCCAATTTATATTCTCTTCCCAACCAAATGGATATCTCTCACATGGCAGATGAAGCAGGTTTGACGCTATCGGAGTATATCCCTATTGTAAAAGAGGGAGGATGGTACTCATTTTGGCTTTATCCTAAACCTGTCTACATCCCCGAGCAATAATAGTAGAAAAATAGCTAAATAGAGATTTGCTTCACCATTATTTGGGAAAACGTAATACAGTTCCTAAATAATGGACAAGGAGGGGAAGTATGTACTCTATCAGCGAGAAAGAAATAGGAGGATACCAAGAGCAGCCTGTTTCCTCACGCATGATTCAACATGATGAGGGGGCTGATCGATTAGCTATTATACTCCCTGGTTTAGGTTATTCTATTGAAATGCCTTTATTGTATTATGTAACGTCTGTGCTAGTGGATTATGGATACGATATTCTACAAGTAAACTATCATTATGATCAAAAGGATTCCTTCAAAGAATTAAATCAAGAAGAGCGAGATGAATGGCTTTTTGCAGATGTAGACCGTTGTATTAAAGATGCTCTTCAAGACTCTTCTTATGATGGATATGTATTAGTCGGTAAATCTCTAGGGACAAGGGCGATGGTCCAAGAACTTACCCTGAGACAAGAATTTGCCGATGCAAAAGCGATCTGGCTCACCCCGTTATTAAACGAAGATAAAGTAAGAGATACGTTGATGCAAATTCCGCAGAAGAGTCTTGTGTTTATAGGTGAAGAAGACCCTCACTATCTGGAGAACTCGTGGAGAGAGCTTGAGGATCGGGAGCATATCATCACATACCTTATGCCAGGAGCAAACCATGCTGGTAATGTTCCTAGAAATACGGTAGGCTCTATTCAAGGGATGAAGCAGTTAATTCAACATATTGAAGCGTTTTTGAAAACGTAGTGTTTATGATTAGATTAAGATACAAACTAAAAAGGAAAGCACCCGGCTAGCATATAAGTCGCTAAACAAGCGCTTTCGCTTTTCTTTACTTCCAAAGAGTTAGCAAAGTTCCTTCTTTTCCGAAGACTGGGTCAGTATTAGGTAGGGAAACGTGGTTTATATTATTCAATACTTTAGCTCGTTCCGATGCTTTGCCTTCGCGTAAATCTTTTTTCTGACCCTCTGGATAGGCTCCGACAACTCTGAATTCATCAGTGGAATCTAAACATTTATGGCCAACGCCTGCAGGGATGGTAACGACATCTCCAGCTTTTACATGAATAGCTTTCCCTTTTTTTCCACCAAATTGAATGGTTGCTTCACCACTCAGCACACCTAACACTTCATGAGCGGTACTATGGAAATGATGGTAGCTAAAAACGCCACCGATCCATGTATCTCCCCAACCTTCTTTTAAAAAACGATCATCCATAGGGTATTGTTCATTATTCAAAGCACTTGGGTACAACACAAGTGGTAACTGAGCATTGTTTGGGATGGTTCCATCATCTATGAAATAATATGTTACATAATCTGCTGGCTTATAATCTCCCATTGTTTACCTCCCTCTTTATTGCTATTTCCATAAATCCCCTTGCTGTAGATGCATTAAACAGAAAGAAAAAGCCCTTAGATCATTCCGATCCAAGGGCTTGTAACTTGTATTGTTCCTAAGTTGTAAGGTCCGTGTTTTCCCCTTCATGAAAATTGATAGCATCAAGAGCATGAGATAATGTGCTTTTGATCGTAATATTGGAAAAGTCAATTCCTAGTTGGATTGCTACTTGAGCAACTTTAGGGTTCATGCCACAGATGACAGATTTAACACCTAATAGATCTAGAGATTGAATAAGTTGAAAGATGTGATGGGCTACTATCGTGTCAATGGTCTGTACGCCAGACATGTCCAAATAAAGTGTTTCATAAGGATGTTTACTACATTGTTCTAATGTGCTCTTTTGAATATGGGATGTTCTGGTCGAATCCAAATCACCGATTAACGGTAAAATAGCTTCTTTATCTGTGATTGGTATTACGGGAGCACTTAGTTCATTGATGAGTTGTTGTTGGGCATGCATTTGAGTTGTGTTGGTCTTATCGTAATGTTCAACGAATTGGAGGACAACATAATCATGTGCGTCATTTAATAATTCTCCCCAACGCAAGATTGTATCTAAATCTACTTCATCATTATAGATGAACTGTTTGATTTTATCCCATAACATACTTCGGAAACGGCGGAATTCCCCTAATGTTTCATGAATAGGTACTTGTTCTGATACTCTTCTTTCAGATACTTCCTCTGCCCATTCTTTGAGTTCTTGTTCTGGTGAAGACTTTTCAGAAATAAAGACTTTACTCATCGCATCTAATAATTTTTGGTTATTTTCACGTAGCTGTTTTTCTGTCTCTTCACCTGCATCAGAGGCATAGATAGACTTCGTTCCTTTATGTCTTCCATCTAACCATTCTTGTGTAATTTCGCTAGCATTGTTTTGTAAAAATTCATATAAATCTTGTGCCTTAGACATTCTCTGCACCACCTTCAAATTCTCTTATTTCCTATAATAAATGACTAACGACGTAATGGGAAGTCATAACAATAAAGATATAGTAATACAGCAAAAAGGTCTGTTATTCATGAAACGGAAACATACCTTTTTACGTCAAAGGGATTGAAATGATCATTTAGATAACTTATCAGATCTGATTGAGTTCAATAATGAAGATGAGAGAAGGAGGAGTGTTACCATGAATAAACTGCTGACTATCTCTTTTTCAGCAACCTTATTTTTTACAGGATGTGGAGTGGATTCATTCCAAGGTAATGGGGATACGATTAATGAGACTAATGCACAAACTCAAAAAGAAGATAAACCGAATGGAGATACAAACAATAATTCAGGAACTGGAAGTAATGATGGAGGAGATGCTGAATCTTCAACAAATTCATTAGATAAAGGAAGAGCACAAGTTATATTAGAAGATTATGAGAAAGCCTTTAAAATGGTTATAAACAATACAAATGATCAACAAAAACTGAAGGAATATAGCACGAAACAGGAATTGCAAGATCATTTTGAGCACTTTATGTCAACAGATCGCGCTAATTCATTTGTAAATACCTATTTTAGAGTAGAAGAGGATGGATTATATGTTAAAGCGATGGGTGGACCTACCTTTTTACTTGAAGATGAAGCTTTCTCTTTTGAAAAAGTAAGTAATCAACAATATCAAGTAATTCAAGAAAGATATAACCAACAGATGGGTCCTACGAATGTACGAAATATATTTACACTTGTTAAACAAGATGGGATATGGATTGTTGAGCAAGTAGAGCAGGAAGAAATCAGTGGAGACAATGAGAATACTTCCCCTGATAGTAATGAGAGCAATATAGAAAGTAAAACGTTAACAAAAGCTCAAGCTACAAGAGTTCTGGAAGAGTACGAAACAGCTTTCAAGAAGGTGGTAAGCTATACGAATGATGAAGGAATCCAACAAGAGTACACCACCAAAGAAGGTCTGGAGACGCACTTTGAACACTTTGTAGCGCCGGATATCGCAACTTCATTAGTTGATACCTATTTCAGAGTTGAAAATGGAAATGTATATGTGGAAGCTAAAGGCGGTCCGCTATATCTAAATGAGAACAACCCATATCAATTTTCTGAAGCAGATAACGGGATGTACAAAGTTACGCAAGAGATTGATAATGAAATGAGAGGGCATATCCAAGTTGAGTTCGTATTATCTACACGAAATACGGTATGGGTAATAGAAGAAATCAATACGACACAGCTTGACTAGAAAAGCGGAAGCGCTAGAAAAGATACTAACTTTGCAGATAACTAAAAAGGCACGCTCCAATGATGGAGCGTGTCTCTTTAGTGTTAGTTATATCTTAACCTACTCTTGAATCTTTATCGTTTTCGTCATCTTTATTATTACGTTTGAGACGTTTGTGAATTTTGTCTGAGTCTAAGTTAATGGTTTTCGACTCATACCCTTCTGATGCTTTAATGTCAGCATTGGATGCTTTCATAAAGGACCATGCGAGCATAATCATAATGATAATAAGCGGGAAACCACCTACGATACTGGCTGTTTGCAGTGTACCTAGTCCGCCGAGATACATTAGTGTTAATGGCAATAAGCATAGTGCAAATGCCCAGAATAAACGGTTCCAACGAAGTGGTTCTTCTTCAACTTGCTTCTGTACAACGGAAGCAAGGATGTAAGAACTTGAATCAAATGTTGTCGCCAAGAATATAATCGCGAGCACGGTAAAGATTCCAATCATAAGTGGTGCTAATGGAAGTTGACCCATTACACTGATGATGGCAGCGGGTGCTCCTTGATTATTTAGTACCCCGATAACGTCAAATTCCCCAGTCATCTGCATATACATTCCAAAGTTACCTACGATACCGAAGAATAGAATACTTCCAAGTGTTCCGTATATAATCGTACCTAGAATCATTTGACGAATCGTGCGACCACGAGAAATACGAGCGATAAAGAGCCCTACGAATGGTGCATATACAAGCCACCATGCCCAATAGAAAATAGTCCATGATTCAGGGAATAGGGTTTCTTCAAATTGACCTAGATTACCAAAAGGTTCTGTCCATGTACTCATGTGAAAGAAGTTATCTAATAGTAATCCTAAACTGTTCGTTGTTGTTTCTGCGATGAAACGAGTTGGTCCAAAAATAAAGATGAACCCAAGAAGGAAAAAGGCTAACCATAAGTTTATATCACTCAATACCTTGATTCCTTTTTTCAATCCAGTGTATGCACTAACGGCAAAAATAACGGTACAGACAACTAAAATAACCGTTTTTAAGCCAATCGTTACTTCAATACCTGTAAGACTTGAAATACCTTGTGCAATCATCGGAGTACCAAGGGCTAGAGTAGTTCCAGCTCCTCCCATTAATCCGAACATGAATAACACATCAATAATTGTTCCAAGAGGACCGTCAGCGCGTTTACCGATTAGAGGGCGGCAAGCTTCACTGATTTTAAGTACTGGTTTTTTACGTACATAGTAGAAATAAGCAATTGGTAGTGCTGGTAAGGTGTAAATAGCCCAAGCGATTGGTCCCCAGTGGAAAATACCATAGGCACTTGCCCATTGAATCGCTTCTTTTGTGCCACCTTCCATACCGAATGGAGGAGATTGATAGTAGTAGGCCCATTCGATCGTACCCCAGTAGAGGATACTAGATCCAATACCTGCACAGAAAAGCATCGCTGCCCAGGAGAATGTGCCAAATTCTTGTTTTTCATCCTTGTCACCTAATTTTACGTGACCATTTTTACTAAACGCGACATATATGAGGAATAAGAAGACACCGATTCCCATTAGCATAAAGAGTACACCAAAGTTTTTGGTCATGTAGTCTTTCGCTTTTAAAACGATTTCTTGTCCTTCTTGAGGAAAAACAATAAGTGGGACTGTTACAGCTAACAGTAAGAAGAATGCCCCTATAAACGTGGGCCAATCAATAATTTTGGTTTTCATCTAATCGTCCTTTCTTTTAAGTACATTTGTTATATTACACTATTAATCTCACATTGTACAGTATGAATTGTACAATCTTTTTGAATTAACAGAAAAGAACGACATGATTAAACTGTATTTGGTGTTTATTATTGCAGGATAAAAGCTCTATATTACGAAAAAACACCTGCTGTAAGTTAGCAGGTGTTCACTATGATAATATATCGGATTAGATCCAAGTAGAAACTTGATCTAATCCCATTCGTGGTGTTTTAGCCGGTGTCCAAGCTTCTTCGCCGATTGAAATGAGCATAACAGGTTCATAACGATCCGATACATGGAACGTTTCTTTTAATTGGCTACCTGAAAATCCACCCATTGCTAGAGTGTCATATCCCCGAGCTTCAGCAGCTAGCATGATTTGCATACTCACAAGTCCAGCATTCACAAGAGCTGTATCGTGTGCTGCCTGATGGTTTTCATACACTTTATTAATGGTGCTAGTAATGCCTGCCTTCATCTCGCTTGTAATAACTTCTTGTTCAACAAGCGGATCAAAGGCAGGATCGATATTGTGATACGCTTCTTTATCTGCAAGCACAGCTACAGTGGCAGCTGAGTCGGTTACTTTTTCTTGTCCAAATGCAACAGGAAGTAGTTTCTCTTTAGCATCTTCGTTATGGAAAACTAAAAAGTGCCAATGTTGCAGGTTGAAAGAAGAGGGAGCTGTAATGGCATCTTCTAGAATGGCATTCAGTTCCTCTTTTGTGATACTAGAATTCCTATCAAATTCCTTAGTTCCGTTTCGTTTATGCATCGTTTCAATCAGTTTTGTATCCATAAAAGAACCTCCTTATATTCTTGTCTCGAATTTGAGATTTATCTATTTAATGTTTAAATAATTATGAGAACACGCTAAGTAGTATAACGAATGCTCCATCTCTTTTTCAATAAGAGTGCTTGTTGTAATTATTCCCATAGAAAAACGTAGCTTCTAAACAAATCATTGAAATAAATTTATGATGATAGGAAAAACTAAGAGCAGTATATATTACAATTTTGAAAGCGTTTTGTTAAGATATTTAGTGACACGAAATTTAGAGGGGGAAAATAAAGAATGCCTAATAAACAACAATTGGAAAAATATGCAGATCTAGCTCTCAAAAAGGGGGTGAACTTACAAGAGAACCAAACATTAATGATGAATGCTCCGATAGAAGGCGCTGATTTAGCTCGAATCGTAGCTCGAAAAGCCTATGAAATGGGTGCGAAGAATGTACATATTAATTGGTCAGATGATACCCTTCAACGCTTATGGTTCGATAACGCTGCGCAAGAAGTAATTGAGTCTGTACCAGAATGGAAAGTGGATATGTTTGATGCCTTTGCCGAGGAAGGGGCAGCTGTTTTATCCATTCGGTCAACAAACCCCGATTTATTAAATGGAGTGGATTCTAGTCGTATTGCTGCAGCAAACAAAGCATCTGGAGAAGCAATGAAAAACTTCCGCCAATATACGATGAACGATAAAATTACATGGTCCATTGTAGCGATACCAAATACAGAATGGGCTCAAAAGGTGTTCCCTGATGTTTCAGAACAAGAAGCTGTAGATAAGCTTTGGGAACAAATTTTCACGATTACCCGAGTAGACCAAGAGGATCCAATTAAAGCTTGGAATGAGCATAACGAGATTTTGGGGAAGGCACGAGATTTTCTAAACAAAAAGCAGTTTAAAACATTAATATATAAAGCACCAGGTACAGAGTTGGAGGTTGAACTACCTGAAGGACATATTTGGAAAGGCGGAGCTTCTACATCGGAACAAGGCACCACATTTAATGCCAACATGCCTACGGAAGAAGTGTTTACGCTACCTCATAAGTATGGGGTGAATGGAACAGTTGCCAGCACGAAGCCACTTAGCTATGGAGGCAACTTGATTGATAACTTTACGTTAACGTTTGAAGAGGGAAAAGTTGTAGACTTCAGTGCTGAACAAGGATATGAAACACTGAAGAATTTATTAGACATGGATGAAGGTGCTCGTCGTCTAGGAGAATTGGCCTTAGTCCCTCATCATTCTCCAATTTCTCAAAGTGGCATCATCTTTTATAACACATTATATGATGAAAATGCATCCTGCCACTTGGCACTTGGAAAAGCATACCCAAGTAGCATTAAGGGTGGAGCAGATATGAATGATGAGAAGCTAGATGAAAATGGCGTCAATAACAGTATTGTTCATGTTGACTTCATGGTTGGATCTGGTGAACTTAATATTGATGGCATCACTGCAGACGGAAGTACAGAACCCGTTTTCCGTAACGGAAACTGGGCCATTGATTTTGAATAGATAGAGATAACTCCCATCTTAGGTGGGGGTTTTTTTATGGCGTAAGTGTATGTGGGGGACTCACGCATATCAAGGGAGAACCCACGCATAACAAGAGCCCCTCCGCTCACCTGAAGTTTGAAAAAATGCTTGTAAAGGATAAGCATGGGAATTTGTGGCTGTTTCTTTTATATTACAGTTCTATTAAAACGGTTTTGATAGCGTTTGATAATAATAAGGGGAGGCTATAGAAAAAGTAAACAATCTTCTATCATCCTATAAAAGAGGCGATCATCATGCGAAAACTGATTAATAGCTTGCTTATGACATTCATTGGTGTTTTTTTACTTGTTTTCAGCTTATATCATTTAATGAATGCACAAACTTATCAAGTCGCAGGAAAACTCATAACTGATGTCGATACTGATGCAAAGGTTGTTGCTTTAACGTTTGATGGCGGTCCTACTGAAATAACAGAAAATATATTAGTGTCCCTTGAGAAGTACAAAGTACAAGCTACCTTCTTCCTGAATGGAAGTACAATTATGAAATATCCTGAGCAATTGAAAAATATTGTCCAAACGAATCATCAAATTGGAAATCAGAGTTATTCATACGAGAAAATGATCTTCAAAAGTCCTTCATGGGTGAAGCATGAAATTGAAACCACCGACCAATTGATTCGTGATGCTGGCTATGAAGGTACCATTCCTTTTCGCCCCCCTTATGGCAAGAAACTATTTGTTCTTCCGTTTTATCTCCAACAACAAGAACGCGATACCGTTATGTGGTCCATTGAACCTAAAATCTATGCTGATATTGATTCAGAGCCAGAAAGTATCATTCAAGATGTGAGCAGCAGTGTAAAACCTGGATCAATTATTTCCCTAGAAGTAATGTATGAGAGTAATGAACAATATACTATTGAGACAATTGAGGGCATCATTGAAAAACTATCTGCAAAAGGATATTCATTCACGACAGTTTCTAAACTAATGACTTATCAGAAGTAACAACGCCCCCCTTCAATATTAGAGGAGATTATAGTATACTAAATCCAAACAAATGTTCTGTGAGGGATCGGTATGGAATTAGGTATGCTAAGTGGATTAAACGAGATGCAACAATTAGCGGTTACGACAACCGAAGGATCCATTCGAGTAATTGCAGGTGCAGGCTCTGGGAAAACGAGAGCGTTAACGAATCGATATGCCTATCTCGTTAATGCTCTTGGTATCGAACCATCTAACTTATTGTGTGTAACGTTTACGAACAAAGCTTCACAAGAGATGAAACGCAGGGTTAAGAAATTAATAGGTGGAGAGCGGGATACAGGTTATATTTCCACTTATCATGGTTTTTGTGTACGGATTCTACGAGAAGATATCCATCATCTTTTCTACCCGAAGAACTTTCTGATCTTAGATACGGAGGACCAAAAAACTATACTTAGAGAAATATACGAGGAACTGCAACTAAAGATTAATGATAGCAAGTTTAATCGTATTCTAAAAAAAATAGCCGAAATGAAAATGGATACAGAGTATGTGTATCAATTGATGAATCGAGAGAATCCTATTGATCCCGAAAAGACGGAAGATCAAGATCGCAAAATTATCTTGATGTATTTGAAAAAGCAAAAGCGGGTTTATGGGCTGGATTTTGATGACTTAATGAACTTTACTTTTGTCCTGTTCAAAGAGTATAAAAAGGTACTAGAAAAGTGGCAGGATCACTTGCATTATATCCAAGTCGATGAGTTCCAAGATAGTAGCTCTAGGCAGTTTGAATTAATTCGTTTGTTGAGTGAAAAGCATAAGAACCTTTTCGTAGTAGGTGATCCAGATCAAACCATCTATGAATGGCGAGGCGCTGATCCGAAATTTATTGTTCATTTTGAAAAATGGTATCCAGATTGCCAAACGATATTTCTCAATCAAAATTATCGCTCAACTCCAGAAATTCTTGAAATCGGAAATTCATTAATACGAAACAATAAATTGCGAGTGGATAAAGATATGTTTACGGAGTCTCCTTCAGGATTGAAGGTGATTCATTATCATGGGAAGAGCGAACAAGAGGAAGCGAAATGGATACTAAACCAGATCAAACACTTGGTGAAGGAAAAAGGATCCAGATTAAGCCAAATTGCCATTTTGTATCGGGCAAATTATTTATCCAGGTTTATTGAACAAGAGTTAATACATGAAAATATAGAATATGCCATATTCGGTGGGTTTAAGTTCTTTGAACGTAAGGAAATAAAAGATGCACTAGCTCTCTTGCGTTTGCTAGCTTTTGGTGATGATTTATCTTTCTTAAGGATTGTGAATACGCCCAAACGCCAGATTGGAAAAAAACGCATCCAACTATTACGTGAATGGGCCGAACAAGAGGGGCTAACTTTATATGATACGTTAAAGAAATATGCTCAACATGAACAATTCCAAAGGACGAAGGCACAAGAATTTGTGCAAGCTATAGAGTCATTAAAGGTAAAAAAAGACGAAGTAGCTGTTTCAGATTTACTGCAGGATGTATTACAAGCAACAGGGTATGAAGCATTGATTCGAGAGGACGGAGACCAAGATCGATTAGATAATGTTATGGAACTCCAACGATCATTAGTTCAGTATGAAGCGTCTTATGGGGAAGACTTATCATTAGAGTACTACCTTCAGATGCTTACGCTGTACACAGAAAATGACAGGGAAGATGATAAAGATTCTGTTAAGCTCATGACGATTCATACGGCTAAAGGACTGGAATATCCATATGTATTTTTGATTGGAATGTCGGAAAATATCCTTCCAAATGAGCGTTCCTTACGAGATCGGAAAGAGTATGCGTTAGAAGAAGAGCGACGCTTAGCTTATGTTGCCATTACTAGAGCGGAGAAAGAGTTATATCTTACCGAATCAGAAGGATTTACTGGAAGAGGACAGAAGAAATATCCATCTCGTTTTATTTTCGAATTAGATGAAGAACGCTGCCGTCATATTGGGGTAATGGATCGAAACCTGGAAGAAGAGGCAAAAGAAGTTATCCGTGTAGCCAGAAGGCTACAAACACAACCAGAAACAGAAGCTGCACATGATGAAGGGGCTAAAGTACATCATCCTGTCTTTGGGGAAGGTATTATAGAAAGTATCGATGAAAAGAAACAAATGTATATGGTTCATTTTGAAACAATGGAAATTACTAGGCCGATAAGCTGGAGTTTTAAAGGTCTTACAAAGGAATAAAGCTAGAGTATGTAGTTGATCAAACGTTTGATCAACAAAAAAAATCCTGATTGTACCTCTTGTTGAGGGTGATCAGGATGTTTTTTGTTCGTACAGAAAGTAGTATATGAGTGGTGCATTTATGCTAGCTCCAGCGCCCAGCGACTAGTGTGCTTCCCTCGCCTCCGGTCGATAAGTCAACATCGGATCGCTATCGCCCCGTGTTTCTTGTCGGATTACACGAGGTAGGTTGGTTCGATGTTGCTGCGTGATGAAGCGGTCTTAATCGAACCTCCTCTAGAAGCCCATACGTCGCTAACCGGACGCTTTCGAGCGCTTTTGGAATTTTGGAGTGAGATTTTCAGAATAGGATCGACTTTTTCGATATAGGAGCGAGAATTGGAAAACAGGAGCGACATTTGAAAAATAGGGGCGACCTGCCCATGCCAGCTCCCGGGCGCTTGCGCTTTTATTATTAAGGACTTACCCAGAAGTAAACGATAAATAGGACAAACAGCACATACATCATTGGGTGGATATCTTTTCCTCGTTTTGCGGATAGGAATGTAATCGGATATAAGATGAATCCTAATGCGATGCCTGTAGCTACACTGAATGTGAGAGGCATCATGATAATGGTGATAAAGGCTGGAATCGCAACATCTAGACGATCCCAATCAATTTGTTTTACTTCGGTAGCCATCATTGCCCCGACAATGATTAAGGCTGGTGCTGTCACACTGGTTGGAACGATGGATAGCACAGGTTCAAAGAAAATAGCTAACGCAAAAAAAGCGCTCATTACAACAGAGGTGAATCCTGTTCTCCCGCCTGCACCTATACCAGCAGAGGATTCAATCATAGATGCTGTTGTCGAAGTGCCAAGTAATGCGCCTACTGTAGAGGCTGTACTATCTGATAACAAGGCACGCCCTGCATTAGGCACTTCATTGTTTCGTATAAGGCCGGCTTGAGAAGCGATGGCAATTAAGGTACCAGCTGTATCAAAAAATGCTACAAATAAAAACGTGAAAATGACAGGAAGCACTTGAGGTGATAGTGCTTGTGCCAAGTTTTCTGGTTGTAGTGCTACTAAGAAAGTTGGTTCGAGGCTTGGGACTTTTCCAATAATTTGATTAGGTTTATCAATAACGCCCAATAATACCCCGGTAATGGTAGCGAGGATAATACCATAAAAAATGGCACCTCTCCAACCCATTACAAGCATGATAATCGTAATAATAAAAGCAAAAATAGCAAGTAATGTAGTCGGAGTTGTAAGGTTACCTAGTTGGACAAATGTAGATTGACTACTGGTCACTAGGCCAGCATTTTTTAAGCCAATAAAGGCAATGAAAAAGCCAATACCTCCAGCTACAGCATGTTTTAAGTCTTGAGGGATGGCATTAATAATTTTTTCGCGGATTTTCAATAAGCTTAAGATCATGAATAAAATCGCTGCGATGAATACGCCAGTTAGTGCTACTTGCCATTCCACACCTAGCGATTGCACAACACCATAAGTAAAAAACGCATTTAACCCCATACTTGGTGCGATTCCGATTGGATAATTTGCATAAAGTCCAATCATCAATGTGCCAAATAAGATCGTTAGTGCAGTGGCTGTGAATACAGCTCCTTTATCCATTCCAGCCTCGCCAAGTACAGCTGGATTGACAACTAAAATATATGCTAAAGCAAGGAATGTCGTCATTCCTGCAATGGTTTCCTGTTTGAAATTGGTTTGCCTCTCATTAAACTGAAAATACTGAGCTATTCGTTTCATCATGATAAAACCTCCCTTTGCAAAATAATTAATGTCAATTAATACAAAAAAGCCTCGGAAAAGCAATTGCTTACCGAAGCTACAGGTCTACAAAGGGATTCGTTTATTTCATGGTGTAACGAATAAACAATATCCCTTGTAGCCAAGCTATTTACGGTAGCTTAGTAGATACGTTTGAGCCCTATTCTCAAACTTATACAAGGAATGTAGTGAAGTGAAGTATAGTGTTGTAAAGATCATAAGGCGTTTAATGACGCCACTTTTGAAACTTTAGCAGTGTACAAGACCAACGTCAATACAATGCATGCGAATAATATATAAGCAGAATTTTCTGTAATGGAAGTTATGTACATATTTCAATAATAAGTACTCATAATAAAGATGACTTTGCTTAATTAGGAGGAAATGAAATGAACAATCAACAACCACAGCAACCTGGGCAAGCTCAGCAACCGAATGTAGGAGGAGCTGCGCAAGGAATGCCTCAAAACATGATTCATGGTGGTCATGAAGTTTTTGATTTGCATGAAGTACTAGCTTCTGTAATCAATGTATTAGACCAGTATATGATGTTTCGCCAGTATGTACAGGATCAAGAATTAACAAACATACTTGATCGCCAGTACAATTTTATCGAGCAGCAATATAATACGGTTGTAGATGCGTTCTCGACAGGGGCAGATCCTCAGGTGCCAACACAGCAATATAAAATGCAACAGAGTAATGAAGTGGTATTCGGTGTGAAACCAACACAACCAAAAAAACCAAATCGTTCGTTAGCTGATATAAAAGATCAAGGCATATCAGGTCATATGTTAGGTCTTATTAAATCAACTGCTTCCCTGTTAACAATGACTGCTGTGGAAGCAACAAATCCAGTTGTACGTCGTGTGTTAGCTGATAGCGTGCCAAATTATATTGAAATGGCTTATGAGATTTTCTTATACCAAAATAAGCATCAGTACTACCAAGTTCCACAACTCGCTCAACAGGATATGACAGCCATGGTGAATGGTTTTGCAAAAACACAAGGTCAGGCACAAATGCCGCAAAATAAAATGACCCATTAAAGTTGTATTATACAACCGTACGAGATTCGTAATTAGAATCTCGTACGGTTATTGTATGTAGTTACAGAAGGTAATTGGTGAAGTAAAAAAATGTTTTATTTCAGCTAAATAGATGTTGGTTCTATTATAAAACACAAGGATAGTGGAAAGTTAGACCTGAGTCTAATGGGAAATAAGTTGCCCTACATTAGGGATGGAGATACATAAAGGTACATCATTTTCATATTTTTGGTAAAAAAACTGAAACTTATAGTAGACTGTTCCGTAGAGTTCTGTTGAAAGAATTTTTTACCAAAATAAAGAGAGGATGGAAAAATTGAAAAGAAAAGCATTTCAAAACCTGAAGAAGGCAAGTGTATCCGCGACAGTAGCAGTAATAGCTTTAAGTGGATTTGGAGCTACAGCTACATATGCATCCGCAGAAGAAGACCCAATGTCCCTTTATTTAGACGCACAGAAAAACACGAATGAGGTGCAGTGGGAAAGGTATAAACCTTACACGGAAACCTCTTATGAATTACAAGATCGTTTACTTGAAGAAGCCTATGAATCTAATTCTACTATTCAAGCAGGCCTAGATGTGAACAGTGATATGATTCATCAAATGGTACCTAAATTGTCTATGTATGAAAAAGCTTTATCAAAAGCAAAGATAGAAACGTCTTCCAAATTAGACCCAAGTACAAATGAAATGTTTGCAGACATGGACCTTTACTTAGATCGTTACAGAATTGGACAAGGTTCTTTCTATCAGAATGAAGAGAAGACTTCCGTGAAAATTACTAATCTATATAACAAGTATTTCACAGTAGATAATGATGATTTTGGTAACTTAATGAAAATGTCAGGTGCTAATGCAGAAATGCCAGCAACTCCTGACGGCCAAATGGTTACTACCTCACCTGAAATGACAAAAATTCCAAACGTTGTAGAATATAATCAGTCTACATTTACAATGGATGAATTAAAGCAAATTGGACAAGATTACCTTGCTATTTTAGAGGAACAAGTGAAAGAAGCTGACTTTTCTCTAGAAGAAAATGCTTCTTTTGAAGGTGAATCGTATAAAAAGGTCTCGTTACAAATTGATGAAGAAAATGCTCAAGAGATGATTAAGAGCTTATTAGAAGAGTTGAAAGATGATGAGCGTATCTGGGATACGGTTATGACACAAATGGAAATGCAAGGTGTTCCTACTGAAGGTCAAGAAGAAATGATGATGGCTGATCTTAACAAGGCAATCGAAAATGTTGATAAACTTCAACTTCAAAATGGTATCAATATTGAAGCGTACATCAAGGACAACTTGGTTGCTCACGAAGAGATTACATTTAGCATCCTAAATCCTGAAACAAACCAAACTGTTTCTATTGAAATGGTAGGGAACTATAAGGAAAATGGCGATGACTATCAAGCATCAGGTGACATTTCTATTTCTTCTGAAGCTGCAAATACAGATGTTGTGCTGAGCTATACAGAAGACGGGGAAGAAGTGAGCAACGGCCTGAACGTAGATAACACATTCCGCCTAAAAGTAGATGCGCCAGAAACTCAATCTAATCTGAACGTTGGTCTTGATTTGACTTCAGAATACACCGAAAAGAGTTCAAATGTTGCATTCGACGTTATCTTAAAAGGGGAAGCACTTCAGGGACAAATGATTCCTGATATTAGTGGCCATGTGAACACTACATTAAACAAAGAGTCTGCTGATAGCTATAGTCAGGACATGGAATTTGGTTTGGACTTAGCGATGACAACACCACAAACTGGTGATATGAATGGTAGCCTAACGTTTGATGTACAACAAGATGTGCATTTCACAGATGAGTTGACTTTCCCTGAAGTAACAGAAGGTGAGAATGCAGTAGATATGACAAATGCGTCTGATGAGGAAATGGATGAAATCGGTAAAAAGGTTCAGCGAAACATGAAGCGTTACGCTGATGTGTTTAAGTCCGTTTTCGCGAATACTCTATTTGATGAACAAATATAGTAAATAAATGTAATAGGTTCGCAACCTGGTAGATTTCCTATCTACCAGGTTTTTATTAGGTGGTTGTGTTAAAAAATGGTAAAAAATCCATTTTCCTCACGCAATCATCGACAAAAAATGCTAAAATATAGGTATGTAGTTTTACAAAAGGGGGGGATTATCGATGAAAAAGGTCATGCTATTGGTGGCGGTATTACTGATTACAATATTGTCTACACAAAGCCATGTTCACGCAGAAAAGCGTTCTGTTCCAAAAGATAAAACCTGGACCATTACGTTTAATACCCCGATGGATAAAAACACCATTAATCACAACAATATTTATGTAATAGCACCAAATGGGAACAAAATCTCTAAATCTAATATTCGCCTCTATCTAACTAATGAAGGTAAGAGTGTAAAAGTGGAACCATCTACTTCTTCACCATATGAAAATGGAAGCACCTATACCCTTCATATTAATACTAAGGTTAAAGCTGAAAATGGTGAAAATCTTAGGGAAAAAGAAACCTTGACGTTTAAAGTACATAAGGGAAAATATTCTGATCAAGCAATAGAATATTTTCAAGAGATTGCCTTTGGTTCTGAATGGAGTGAAGGAGATTTTCCCATTCGAAAATGGAAATCAAATCCCAAGATCACAGTAATAGGTTCCCCTACCACAGAAGATTCAAAGGCTTTAGAAAATACAATGAATGACATCAATCAAGCACAGGATAGTATTACCCTCACACAACAGGATGAGAATGCAAATATTACAATTTACTTTGTACCATTAGAAGAATTTGATAAATATGTTTCTAATCCAAAAGAAGGGAACTGGGGGTTATTTAAGTACTGGTGGAAAGATGGGTATGTGATTAATAGGGCTAAGATTCTTATTGCAACAGATAAAACTACACAAAAAGGGCGTACTCACTTAATTCGGGAAGAATTGACACAGTCATTAGGTCTCGTAAACGATTCTTATAGTTATCCAGATAGTATGTTTTTTCAAAAGTACACCTACGTTGATGCCTTTATGGATTTAGATGAAACATTGATTAAGATGCTATATGAATATGAAATTCAACCTGGCATGAAACCGAGCAAGGCGATAGAAGTATTCAATAACATGTAGTAGTTCAAACGCCTGGGCGATTCCTTTGATCATAAAGGATCTGCCCAGGCGTTTGTGTTGGGACTGATACTAAAATTACGTTATTGTTCCACAATAGCCCCTTATCTTGAAGACTTGGATTCGAGATATATTCAAAAGGTGATGGGTCCGATACTTGAAACGTGGAAGGGGGTTACGGTGAAGCAACTCGCTTTCCTGCGGGCGAGCTGGTGAGCCTTCTCAGTCGCTTTGCTCCCTCCGGGGTCTCACCAACCTCTTTCTCCCGCGGGAGTCTCGTAGTTCCCCTTCACCCCCAGCCGGGTAATGGCTATCGGAACAGCGGCCAAATGTTGTATGTCTCCCAAAAGGACATATAAGCTCTTATTTTTAGTGAAAACCCTCTTTGGGTGAATCTTATGGACAAATAAAACTTTATTTTTTACAAACAGCGAACTAAATGTTCATTAGCTTTCTTGCCACAGAATTTTTTGTTATGAACCAATTGTTATACTAGAACTTACTAGGGTGTAGACCGTCAGAAGATATTCAAATATCTCAACCTCTCTAAGTTCGCTATGTTTCCGTTGCTCCCAATACTAGCAAAGGTGGCCGTGGAACAAGGAGACTCCCGCCGGAGAAAGAGGTAGGCAAGATCCCCTGAGGGTGTTTTCCCCGAAGGTAGCTTGCCAGCTCGCCGGCAGGACGCGAGTTGTTCCAGAGGCCACCTTTATTCTAACTAAATCTACGGGTACATCGCTCTTTCTGTGCGATCACCAAAATTATCTCAACTTCCAGTCTTCAAGATTATGCCTCTTATACTGAATAAGTAAGCTCTAATTGTTCATATAAACTCTATGAACAAAAAAGCATCAGGTTTTGTTTTTTGGGGTATGAGGGTTATCATAATAAATAGAAAATAGAGCATGTTTTTGGAAGGATTGTATTCACTTGGATTTATCTGTACATACACTGATATTCTTGTTTTCATCGATGTTAATTATTGGCGTAGTTGCAACGAAATTCTCTTCTCGCCTAGGGTTACCTTCTCTTGTTTTATTCCTTTTAGTAGGAATGTCTTTTAACAACTTCGTTTACTTTGAAAATGTAGAACTCTCACAACTAATTGGAATAATTGCTTTAATTATCATCTTATTTGAGGGTGGTACACAAACCAAATGGCATCATATTCGCCCCATAATTGGTTCTGCAGGTATATTGGCTACTCTTGGTGTATTTATTACGACTGTGGTAACAGGTGCAGCGGCTATTTATATTCTGGATTTCTCATTATTGGAAGGGATGCTGTTTGGCGCTATTGTTGGTTCAACAGATGCTGCTGCTGTATTTGCCGTTCTTGGCAAAAAAGATATCAAACGGAGACTAGTCTCAACGTTGGAAGCAGAATCAGGATCAAATGACCCAATGGCAGTTTTTTTAACTGTTTCCTTAATTGAAATGATTCAAGTTCCTGAAACTTCTATTTGGTCTACATTAGGTACATTTTTTGTTCAAATGGGAGTTGGATTGGTCATTGGCCTGGTACTTGGAAAAATTACTGTTCTGCTAATTAATCACATAAAACTGGATGCTTCGGGCTTGTATCCTGTATTGGCGATAGGATGTGCTATCGTTACCTATGCGATTGCTGGCGCTATTGGCGGAAGTGGATTGCTTGCAGTTTATGTGATGGCAGTTTTTGTTGGGAATAATGATCTTTTGTATCGCTTTTCCATTCTAAGGTTTAATGAAGGATTTGCATGGATGATGCAAATTGTTATGTTTATCCTCCTTGGGTTACTTGTTTTTCCTAAGCAACTTCCTGAAATATTTTGGCAGGGTATTTTACTATCCATTATCTTGATTTTCGTGGCACGTCCGATTGCTGTTTTTATCTCGACTATGTTTATGAAATATAATTTTAAGGAGCAGTTATTCGTTTCTTGGGCAGGATTGAAAGGTGCAGTTCCAATCGTTCTAGCAACATATCCAATTGTCGCTGGTGTTGAAAATAGTGATCTCATTTTCAACGTTGTCTTTTTCGTTGTGTTAATATCAGCGTTGATTCAGGGGAGTACATTATCGTGGCTTGCGACGAAATTAGGTCTTACCGTAAAAGAAGATCATGACGTCATGCCAAGCATGGAGTTAATTACATTAGGAAAAACAGATTCTGAAATCATGGAAGTAGCCATGACAGAGCGCTCACCAGCTATTGGAATATCGTTAACGGATTTGCAGTTACCAAGCGAAACATTAATCATAGGTATCATCCGAGATGGGAGTGTCATTACCCCACAAGGAGATTCGATTCTCGCAAACGATGATACGTTATATGTGCTTGTACATAAGAAGAACAGAGAAAAAGTGAAAGCTGCACTTATTGGAACAAAGCCAAAAAAGAAAGTTGTACCAAAGAAATCATCTTAAAAGCTTAAATATGCCATATAAAAGGAATTTGATATGCACTATTCCAATCAACCAAAAAGTATTAACTGTTCTCCCTGATATAATCGCTATGTAACCAATACCACCCTTTAACATCCTTGCTGTATATGTCTATCGGGTGATAGTAGGTCATCAATCTCCATTAATCGATGAGCATGCCAAAGAAAATATTAACTTTCAATTGAGCTATCAGCTATATTTCTTATGTTTTATGATCTTCGTTTTTGGTATAAATGGACTTTCCTCTTTTTTTGATGTTTCTGCTATTGATTTACCGCCTCTATTTGCGATTATTGGTGTAGGTGCAGGGTTTATAATAATAGGTATTCTGTTACTACACGGTTTTTTGTACTCATATTTCTGGTAGCAGCTATAGTGAAAGTATTAATGGGTAAACAATACAAGTTTCCTTTGACGATTCGCTTTTTAAAATAAGTATTATTGTATATAAAGAAAGCTCAGATTAGCTCTGAGCTTTCTTTATTAAATTTGATTGGTTTATATAAAGAAGAAAAGGCTCTTATTGGTAACCGAGTAACACCCAAAGGCACAACAAAAAAAGAATACTAGATACTGGAGTCATGATGAGCCGTTCTGTTTTACTCTTTGATGCTATATTTCCGACCGTATTCAACCCTAAAAATGCAGTAAACACCCAAAGAGTAGAGTGGATTGGAATCGGGAGGAATGGTCCAATAACGGTAGTGTGTTGGAGTATGACGATGCCCATACTTACGAGAATTACGGCTGAAAATATACTGGCAATACGGAGTGGCATTGGTAAGGTGCGGTACAAACCACCCCATGCTGCTGCGCCTAATGGAAACCCTATGGCTAATAATATTTGATAGATAGCTACCCCAAGTAACAGAGAAAATATGATAACAGGAATAAAAGGATTAATCATTTTAAAGCCCCCCCGCGACAGCATGTTATTTCCTTGTATAGATATTCAACAAATACTTCACCTATTACTTCACCATTTCTCTTACTAATTTCTTATTCCGTTGCTTAAATCGATCATTATGGGAAGACACCAAAGCGGATTCATTTGCTTCTGGTTCAATGTATTGTTTAGCACGATTAACTGCATTTGCCGCGTCTTGGAATGCGCCGGCGATTAAATTCAATTTTCCCTCATGCGTTAATATATCACCCGCCGCAAAAAGCCCATCTACAGAAGATTCGCTTCGTGCATTTCCTGAGATAAAGTAATTATTGGATAATTCAAGGTTAAGAGGGCTATTTTCTAAAAGGGCTGCATCGCGATCAAATCCGTGATTGATTACCACATCATCCACTGCTACTTGAAATGTTTCTCCCGTTTCATGATTGGTTAATTCTACTTCCTCAATAAATTCATGACTATCACTTGCGAGTAGTTTTGAAATGGACGTTTGGAAGAAGCACTGAGCAGATCCACTTAGCAACTGTGTCACTTGGGCTTCATGTCCTTTCAGTTGTTCTTTTCGGTACGTAAGGTACACTTTTTTGGCAACTGGTTCTAATTCATTTGCCCAATCAATGGCTGAATTTCCACCACCAGAAACAATGACCGTCTTATCTTTAAAACGCTGAAGTGACTTGATGGTATAGTGTAAATTGGTTACCTCAAATTGCTCTGCCCCTTCAATCGGCAGCTTTTGTGGATTTAATATACCACTGCCTACTGCTACGATAACGGTTTTTGAATAGTGAACTTGACCAGAAGCTGCCTTAAGTATAAACGTGCCATCTTCAAGTCTCGAGATGGATTCAATTTTCTCATTTAAGACCACCTCTGGGTCAAAAGTCATTGCTTGCTCAACAAGCTGCTCCATAAGCTGAGCTCCCGTTGTAGGGATGAGACCTCCTACATCCCAAATCATTTTTTCAGGATAAACTTGAATCTTTCCTCCTAATTGAGGTTGATATTCGATGATTTTTGTTTTCATTTCTCGTAAACCACTATAAAAAGCTGAATAAAGCCCGGCAGGTCCACCGCCAATAATGGTCACATCAAAGCATTCCATTTCCTCCATACAATTCCACGCTCCCAATTTTCATTTGAAAGACTATCATTCTTTTGAACTAAATTATATTGACAATCGTTATGAACGCAATTATAGTATTCATTGTAACCGATATTGAGAATCATTATCAATATTGTTCGTAAAATAATCTAGGGAGGCTGCACTATGGTCCGTCTATACACAGAAAGCTTACAAATTGGGTACGGGGAACGTTCCGTTGTGGAAGACCTTTCATTACATATCCCTGATCAGAAAATCACTACCATCATCGGGGCGAACGGATGCGGGAAGTCAACGCTACTAAAAGCAATTACGCGTATCATTTCTCACCAATCAGGATCAGTGATTCTTGATGGAGACAGTATTACAAGAGAAGATACGAAGGCTCTTGCAAAGAAAATGGCGATTCTACCCCAATCTCCGGAAAGTGCTTCAGGTTTAACCGTGGGTGAGCTGGTATCTTACGGGCGTTTTCCTTATCAAAAAGGATTTGGAAGGTTGAGCAATAAAGATATAGACGTGATTAATTGGGCACTTGAGGTAACTGGGACAGAAGAATTCAAATATAAATCTGTTGATGCTCTTTCTGGAGGACAACGTCAGCGTGTTTGGATTGCCATGTCACTGGCTCAAGAAACGGATATGATTTTTCTGGATGAACCTACAACGTACCTGGATATGGCCCACCAATTAGAAGTTCTAGAGCTTCTGCAAAGGTTGAACCTAGATGAAGGACGCACGATTGTAATGGTTCTGCATGATTTAAACCAGGCAGCGCGTTTTGCTGACCATATAATTGCTTTGAAAGATGGCAAAATCGTAAAAGCGGGATCATGTGAAGAAGTCATACAAAAAGAGGTGTTAAAAGAAGTTTTTCAAATCGATGCTGAAATCGGTCGAGATCCACGTACCAATAAACCAATGTGTATAACATATGATTTAATAAAAGGAGAAGATACTTATGAAAAAAGCATTCATTCCATTCCTACTGTTGTTCGTGCTCATTCTTAGTGCATGTGGAGGTCAATCATCTGAAGGTGCAAGTTCAGATGATAATCAAAAAGAAAACCAAGAGGAATCTAGTAATAGCGAAGAAAAAAGCAGTGATTCCTCAGAAACAATCACCTATGAATCTGAAAATGGTCCAGTCGAAGTTCCAGCTAACCCAGAGCGAGTTGTTGTTCTATCATCCTTCGCAGGGAATCTAATGGCATTAGATGTGAACTTGGTTGGAATCGATTCCTGGTCAAAGATGAATCCTCGCTGGGAAGAAGAGTTAAAGGGTGTTGAAGAAGTTTCCGCAGAGAACCTGGAGAAAATTATCGAGTTAAACCCAGATTTAATCATTGGTTTATCTAATACCAAAAATGTTGATAAATTAAAAGAAATTGCTCCTACTGTTACCTTTACATACGGGAAAGTAGATTACTTACAGCAACATATAGAGATTGCAAAGCTTGTTAACAAAGAAGAACAAGCAAAAGAATGGGTTGAAGATTTCAAAGAACGTGCTCAAGCTACTGGCGATAAAATCCGTGAGAAAATCGGTGAAGATACAACCGTATCTGTTATTGAGAAATTCGATAAGCAAATCTATGTGTTCGGTGATAACTGGGGACGCGGAACAGAGATTCTATATCAAGAAATGAATCTTAAGATGCCTAAAAAAGTAAAAGAAATGGCTCTAGAGCAAGGATATTATGCAATTTCTCCTGAAGTACTACCTGAGTATGCAGGAGACTATATGATTGTTAGTAAGAATGAAGATACAGATAACTCATTCCAAGAAACAGAAACGTATCAAAATATTCCTGCTGTGAAAAATGATCAAGTATTTGAAGTAAACAGTAAAGCCTTCTACTTTAATGATCCTAACACACTAGAGTACCAACTAGACTTCTTTAAAGAAGCATTCCTTGGTGAAAAGTAAGACACTAACAAGGCTGTCGAATGGTTTCGGCAGCCTGTTCATATTTACAGATACATAAGAGAGGATTCAAATTATAAATAGAAAAGATGAGTGACATGATTTCAAATGAGAATTCTATTGCATTTTATTACAAATTCATATTAGGAGTTATCGTGCTTGTTGCCTCTTTTTTTGTAGCGATGGTATTAGGTGCTGCGGATATTAGTGTGAGACAAGTTTGGCTTGCCATTACAACTAGCGCCTCAACTGAAAGTGCCAACATCATTCAGGAGATTCGGTTACCACGTGAAGTAGCTGCGATTGTCGTAGGGATGGCATTGGCTGTGGCAGGAGCAATTATGCAAGGGATGACAAGGAATCCTCTTGCTGATCCAGGCTTATTAGGATTAACAGCTGGGGCGAACGCTGCACTAGCATTGACTATGGCCTTGCTTCCTTCTGTGAATTATTTCGGAATTATGATTGCATGCTTTATTGGAGCAGGGGTAGGGTCCGTAATGGTATTTGGTATAGGATCTATAAAGAAAGGTGGTTTTTCACCATTCCGAATTGTTCTAGCAGGGGCAGCGGTTTCGGCTTTATTAACTGCTATTGCAGAAGGAATTGGATTATATTTTAACATTGCGAAAGATGTGTCGATGTGGACTGCTGGAGGTCTGATTGGTACGACTTGGGATCAAGTTCAAACCATTACACCAGTTATTGTTTTGGGACTAATTGTGGCGATTTATCTTTCCAGACAGCTGACCGTCTTAAGTTTAAATGATGAGTTAGCTGTAGGATTAGGTCAAAAGACAACCAGAGTTAAGCTGACCTTATTTATCATTATTATTCTCCTTGCCGGATCTGCAGTTGCATTGGTTGGAAACATGGCCTTTATTGGGTTAATGATTCCACATATTGTCCGTCCAATTGTTGGAAATGACTACCGGTATATTATCCCAATGTCGGCATTGTTTGGTTCCGCTTTTATGTTATTAGCAGATACGATAGGCCGAACGATTAATGCACCATATGAGACGCCTGTAGCATCTGTTGTAGCAATTATTGGATTACCTTTCTTCTTATTCATTGTTAACAAGGGAGGGAAAACTATCTCATGATACATCCAGTAATCATAAAAAAACAACGATTTATTATAACGGCTCTGCTTCTATTAATTACTGGTACTGTTGTGATTGGATTAGGCATGGGGTACTCTACTGTGGGTTATGATCGGTTGATTCCTATTTTTCTTCAAGAAGGAACATTTAAGGAAAACTTCGTCGTGTTTTCTGTTCGTATGCCTCGTATTATCATAACGGTCTTAGCTGGCATGGCCTTAGCGCTTTCGGGTGCTATTTTACAAGGTATTACACGTAATGATCTAGCTGATCCAGGCATTATTGGAATCAATACAGGGGCAGGCGTTGCGGTTGCAGTCTTCTTCTTATTTTTCCCAATCGATGTAGGCTCTTTTGTATATATGCTTCCAATCATAGCTTTTGTAGGTGCATTCCTCACGGCAACATTGATATACCTATTTTCCTATAAAAAGAGTGTTGGACTTCAACCAATCAGGCTCATCTTAATAGGAGTCGGCTTTTCGATGGCATTCTCAGGTTTAATGGTTGTATTGATCTCGTCTGCTGAACGAGAGAAAGTGGATTTTATCGCAAATTGGCTTGCAGGGAATATTTGGGGATCTGATTGGCCGTTTATTTGGGCCATCTTGCCATGGTTAGTGATTCTAATTCCGTTTACACTGTACAAAGCAAATCGATTGAACTTATTAGGGATGAGTGATTCTGTATCGATTGGAGTCGGACTTTCAATAGAGAAGGAACGATTTTCCATGCTATTGGTTGCCGTAGCATTAGCATCTGCTGCTGTATCTGTAACCGGTGGCATTGCCTTTATAGGATTAATGGCACCTCATATCGCTAAGAGTCTTATTGGACCAAGAAACCAACTGTATCTTCCGATAGCGCTTCTTTTAGGAGGATGGTTATTGTTGGTAGCGGATACGGTTGGTCGTAATATTTTAGAGCCTGATGGAGTGCCAGCTGGAATTATGGCTGCCTTAATTGGTGCACCTTATTTCATTTATTTATTGATACGAAAAACGTAATAATTCTCGATCGATTGAGATGAGTGCTCTCATTAAAGAAAGGGGGATGGGAGTTACTCATATATCGCTATGAAGTTGATCTTATATAAGAAAAAGTTGTTCACAAAGCGTATCTCTTAAAACAAAGTGCCAGTACCAGCGAATATTTCAAAATTGACAGAATTCAATCGATATATTAAACTTACAAACAAGTTTATAGAAGATACGAGTATAGTATAAAGAAGGATATGAATGTGTTCGGCGATTTTCGTTAGAGAACGTAAATGTCGGACTGACCTACAATCTGTAGGCTCTAGGTAAGTAGATGAGAATAGTTGAGATGAGAATGAGACAGCTGAGTTGAGGTAGGAGAAGAGCATACAAGCAGAGTGAAGGTTTATTAAATTTTAATGCCCCTAACGCCAGGGGTTTATTTCCACATCTGTAAAACCTCAACCTACTCATTCTCCATAAAAAATGGAGAGGTGAGAAACCATGAAAGATTTTCCACAATTTATACAGGAGTCGTACACCTATCAGACGATTCCGATTACGTATCAATGTTACAGTGATACGTTAACCCCAATACAAATGTATGAGCGCTTGCGCGAAGAAGCGGTCTATTTACTAGAAAGTGGCGACCATACCTCCAATTGGTCCCGATATTCCTTTATTGGCTTACATCCGTTTTTAACCATTTATGAAGAAAAAGATCACATTATCGTTGAAGATAAAGATACTCAAATGAAGAGACAGGTAGAGAATTTGCAAGAGGCGTTCCAACAGACGTTTGAGAAATTAAATGTATTGTTACCTGATGTGCCATTACCATTTCAGGGTGGTGGTGTAGGGTTTGTTTCCTATGATGCTATTTCTGATATGGAAAGGGTCCCAAAGCATGACAATAATGATTTACACCTTCCTCATTATCAGTTTCACTTTTGTCGTACATTAATTGCATATGATCATCAAAAAGATACGATGAATATTATTCGGTACGCTAGGGTCAACGAAGAAGATGATGAGTCAGAACGAAAAGTACTTTATCAAGAAGCTGTAGATAGCATTCATCATCTGTTAGAGCAATTACAAAAGCAACAACGATCTGATTTTATGATTCCGTTTCATCAATCTAATGAAGTGCATTTAGATGATGTCGTTACGAATTATGAGAAAGAAGACTACAAACGCGATGTAGAGAAAATTAAAGAATATATTCGTGCAGGAGACATTTTTCAATCCGTCCTTTCCCAACGATTTTCTAAGAAGATTACAACAGATGGATTTCAGTTATATCGAGTTTTACGTCATCTGAATCCATCCCCTTATATGTTTTATTTATCATATGAAGATTATGAGGTAATTGGTAGTTCCCCTGAACGACTCATTCAAGTGGCAAATAATCAAATTGAAATTCACCCTATAGCTGGCACACGAAAAAGAGGCGCTACACCTGAAGAAGACGAAGCGTTAGCTCAAGAGATGAGTCAGGATGAGAAGGAAAAGGCAGAACACTTCATGCTTGTAGACCTGGCTAGAAACGATGTTGGTCGTGTAGCTTCATTTGGTACGGTACAAGTGCCTGTTCTTTCTGAAGTGACTCGTTTTTCTCGGGTGATGCACATGATTAGTAAGGTGACAGGAGAGCTTCAAGAAGGGGTTCATCCTATCGAAGCGTTTGAAGCAGCTTTTCCGGCAGGGACGTTATCTGGTGCTCCTAAAATACGGGCAATGGAAATCCTTCAAGAGTTAGAACCTACAGCTAGAAACCTATATGGTGGTGGTGTCGTGTACTTTGGTTTTGATGGAAACTTGGATTCTTGTATCGCTATACGTACCATTCTACTTAAAGATCAAACAGCATATGTGCAAGCTGGAGCAGGTGTCGTCGCAGATTCTGATCCTGAGAAAGAGTGGCAGGAGACAGTGAATAAGGCAAGTGCTTTACTACAAACTATCGAGACTGCTGAACACCTATTTAGAGACCAATCCAAGGTGAAGGAGGAAACCCACTATGCTTAAGCCTGTATTAGATCGTTTAGTTCAAAAAGAAACGTTATCAGAGGCCGAGGCCTTTGAGGTGATGGATCAGATTATGAAGGGGAATATTCAAACAGATCAACTCACCAGTTTACTTTCCTTATTACGCTTCCGAGGTGAAACGGTGCAAGAATTACTTGGTTTTACCAAAGGGATGCGCCAACATATGAAGACCATTCAACATGGTGAAGAAGTTATCATTGATACGTGCGGAACTGGCGGAGATGGGTTATCCACCTTTAACATTTCTACTGCAGTAGCGATAGTGCTAGCTTCTTTTCAAGTAAAAGTCGCAAAACACGGTAACCGAAAGGTATCCTCTTCTAGCGGTAGTGCCGATGTGCTTGAGTTATTAGGTGTTCCTGTAGATACAACACCAGAGCATGCTGCTTATATGTTGAAGGAAAAGGGAATGACCTTTTTATATGCACCCCTTTATCATCAAGCGATGAAGCATGCAGTACCAGCAAGAAAATCACTTGGATTTCGAACGGTATTTAATTTACTCGGACCTTTATCGAATCCAGCTAATTCTAAACATCAAATGATTGGTATTTTTGATACATCTTTAGCGGAAAAGCTTGCTCAAACATTAAAATATCTGGGCTCAAAACATGTCCTGCTAGTCACAGGAGAAAATGGGTTAGACGAAATGTCCATCACAGGTCCTACCGATATGGTCGAACTAAAAAATGGCGAAATCACTCGTTCTAGATTTTTACCTGAGGATGTTGGAATCCCAACTGGTACGTTATCGGACATTCAAGTTGAAAATAGTGAACAAAGCGCTAAGTTGATTCAACATATTTTCCGTGGGGAAGCCAATAGTAGTGCCACAAATATCGTCGTTTTGAACGCAGCTGCAGGATTATATATTGCAGGGGAAGCTGACTCCATGCAACAAGGAGTAGAGATGGTTCAACAAGCGCTAAACGACGGACAGGTTTTACATTATTACAATGAGTTATGCCAACAGGAAGAGAGGGTACGTCATGCTTGATCAAATTCTACAACACAAACGTCAGGAGCTAGACACACTAGAACTTCCACCATATGAAGGCATAGAAAAACGCTCATTATACCAGGCACTAAAAAATAGCCATTTTCCTGTTGGATTAATTGCAGAAATAAAAAAAGCCTCACCATCCAAAGGTGTGATTCAAGAGAATTTTCGCCCTGTTGAAACGGCTACGTTTTATGAGAGAGCTGGGGCGAGTGCGATTTCCGTGCTTACGGACCAACGATTTTTTCAAGGGCATCGTCAATACATTTCCGATGTGAAAAAGCACGTTCGTCTACCTATTTTACGAAAAGATTTTATTATAGAGGAAGAACAAGTTGAGGAAAGCGCACGTATAGGAGCTGATGCAATTTTATTAATTGGAGAAGCGTTAGAAGCTTCTAAACTACATGAATTATATAATTCGGCTCGGGAAAAAGGGATGGAAGCATTGGTAGAGGTGCATAGTGAAGAGGTTTTAGCGAACATTTTGAAACATTTTGAACCAGCTATCGTTGGTGTCAACAACCGTGACCTAACAACCTTTGAAACGAGTTTAGGCCAAACCGAACGAATGGCTTCATATATCCCAGACAATAGCTTACTCGTTAGTGAAAGTGGAATATTCACGCGTGAAGATATCTTGCGAGTGAAGCGGGCAGGAGCAGAAGCGGTGCTCATTGGGGAAGCATTAATGAGGCACGAAAATCCAATGGAGCAGATTGACATCATGATGAGGAGTGAAGCACATGAAAGGACCAATGGTTAAATTATGTGGGAACAAATCACTTGAAGACTTCCAGAAATCTCAAGCATCAGGAGCACCTTATCTTGGAGTAATTTTTGCGGAGAGTAAACGCCAAGTGTTACCGGAGCATTTAGCTTCATGGTTGGAACAAACGCCATTGAATGACGATCAGTCAACTGTAGGTGTTTTCGTAAACCCAACCATGAATGAATTAGATACCACGCTTCATTTAGTCGATATTGATATCATTCAACTTCATGGAAGAGAAACCGTAGTTGAAATTTTGCATATAAAAGAACAGTTTGGCTTACCAGTATGGAAGGCTATTCACCATTCGGACAACGCTATTGAAATGATGCGTCTCTATCAAGGAGTCGTAGATGGATTTGTGGTGGATGCGAATGTGAAGGGAGCCTGGGGCGGTAGCGGTAAGCAATTTGACTGGAATGCAGTGCCTGGTTATATAGAAGAAGGGCGTCGCCAAGGAGTACCTTGCTTTATTGCGGGTGGAATAACACCTAAAAACGTAAAACAGCTAAACAGCTATAATCCGGATGGTATTGATGTATCGAGTGGTACAGAAACCAATGGACAAAAGGATGGCGTGAAAATAGAAGCGATTGTAAGGGGGAAGAACCATGTCAGTAACATATCCTGATGCAAAAGGAAGATTTGGTGATTTCGGAGGTAAATTTGTACCGGAAACACTAATGGCACCTTTGCAAGAAATTGAAGCATCTCTAACAGAAGCATTACAAGATGAGGATTTTATTGCAGCCTTTCAACATGAGTTGAAAACGTATGGAGGTCGCCCAACTGCATTTACCTACGCAAATCAGCTAACGGAATCCTTGGGTGGTGCGCAAATCTATTTAAAACGAGAAGATTTGAACCATACAGGTGCTCATAAACTGAACAATGCGATAGGGCAAGCGTTGTTAGCGAAACGAATGGGAAAAACGAAAATTATTGCCGAAACGGGAGCCGGACAGCATGGCGTTGCTTCGGCGACGGTCGCTGCTAAATTAGGCTTGGAATGTAAGGTGTTTATGGGAGAAAAGGATATTGAGCGCCAAGAATTAAACGTATTTCGTATGAAATTGCTTGGTGCTGAAGTAATCCCGGTTTCCTCAGGTAGTAAAACGCTTAAGGATGCTACCAATGAAGCAATCCGACATTGGGTCGCTCATTGTGATGATGAATATTATCTAATTGGTTCTGTGGTAGGTCCGCATCCTTATCCAAAAATGGTGCGTGATTTTCAGCGAGTGATTGGCGACGAAACCAAGACTCAATATGAGGATGTAAAAGGGGGATTACCAGATCGTATTTTTGCTTGTGTAGGTGGAGGTAGTAATGCAATTGGCATGTTCTATCCATTCCTTGGTACAGGAGTGGAGCTTGTAGGCATTGAAGCAGCTGGAAGAGGCATTCAATCCCCAGAGCATGCAGCAACGTTAACAAAAGGAACACCTGGTATCATACATGGATCTATGACTTATTTATTGCAAGATGAATTCGGTCAAATCACAGAACCTTATTCCATATCAGCAGGACTAGATTATCCTGGAATCGGTCCTGAACATGCCTACCTGCACGCTTCCAAGCAAGTACGTTATGAATCCATCACCGATGATGAAGCCCTTGAAGCAATCAAGACATTATCCCGTACAGAAGGAATTATCCCAGCGATTGAGAGCGCTCATGCTGTAGCCCAAGCGATTAAAGAAGCTGAAACGATGGAACCGAGTGAAAGCATCGTTATTAATGTATCTGGTCGTGGGGATAAAGATATGAGTACCATTATGAAATACTTTGAAGGGAGTGCGGAACATGGCGAATAAAACCGTAATGTCTACATTTGATCAACGATTACCAAAAACAGAAAACATGTTCATTCCCTTTATCATGAGTGGAGATCCAACCCCTGACCTTAGTATAGAATTAGCCTATACGTTGCAAGAAAGTGGAGCGGACGTGCTTGAACTAGGTGTTCCATATTCTGATCCTTTAGCTGATGGTCCTACCATTCAACAAGCTGCGGCTAGAGCAATTGAGCAAGGAATGACCATTCAAAAAGCGATTCAACTCATTCCAGAGATGCGAAAACGTGGTGTTCATATACCAATTGTGTTGTTCACGTACTGTAATCCTGTCCTTCAGTATGGGATGGAGACATTAGTAAAACAACTTAAAGAAAATGAAGCTGATGGGTTATTAGTACCGGATATTCCACTTGAAGAAAGTGAAGAACTGAAGCAACATGCAGAGGCTCATGGCATCCAGCTTATTTCCTTGGTTGCACCAAATTCTGAAGAGCGTATTAAGAGAATTGCAGAACAAGCTAGTGGTTTCTTGTATTGTGTATCTTCATTAGGTGTAACAGGTGAAAGGGCAGAAATGAACCCAAATATTTCATCCTTTTTGGAACAAGTGAAGCGTCATAGCTCCGTACCTGTAGCAGTAGGTTTTGGAATCTCTACCAACGATCAAGTTCGGCTCATGCACGAATATGCTGATGGTGTCATTGTAGGAAGTAAAATCATTAAGATTATTGAAGGTGAGCAATCAGCTCTTCTTAAAGAAGAAACAAAAGTTGAAGGACTTCAGCGAGTAAAAGGGAAGATTAGTCAATTGCTTAACTACTAGGATAGAAGAGAGAAGGTGAGCTGAGGATGATTCTCATAATTGATAATTATGATTCCTTTACGTATAATCTTGTTCAATACATTGGCGAAATGCACAATGATGTTACAGTACGAAGAAATGATGAAATAGATGTGGATGAGGTTGAATTTCTTGAGCCAGAAGCGATTATTTTGTCACCAGGACCTTGTACACCAAACGAAGCAGGTGTTTGTATGGACATTGTCCAAACGTATGCAGGGAGGATTCCTATTTTAGGTGTTTGTTTAGGTCATCAATCTATTATCCAAGCTTTTGGTGGTAAGATTACTCAAGTGAAAGAATTATTTCATGGAAAGACATCGCAAATTATCCATGATGGCCAAACCATTTACAATCAAATTCCTTCTCCTTATACGGTAGGTCGATATCACTCTTTAATTGCCGACGAAGAGGATATACCAGATTGTCTCACCATCACATCGAAAACAGCAGATGGAGAAATTATGGGAGTTCGTCATGTTGACTTTGCAATAGAAGGTGTGCAATTTCACCCGGAATCTATCTTAACATCACATGGGAAAAAACTATTGAAAAACTTCCTAGAATATTATCGAGTGGGGGAAGTTATGTCAGTAAAATAATAAAAAGAGCCTGAAACGCGGTTGCGTTTTGGGCTCTTTTTTATATAAATCCTGCAAGGGAGAGGATATAGAAAAGTGTAAAAATTTCTGAAAATTCGTGGTATAATAATACTACGTTATAAATATTATGTTTCGGGGTATTGATTTAGATAAAGCAAAACGGAGGAATTATAATGGTTATTACAAAATCTTATTTAGAAGCCAATCATACAATCTTACAAGCCATTTCGAAAGCAAACTTAAGACAAGAATTAAAAACAAAAGCATTGCTCCAACAATTGCGCAAAGATTTTAAATTAAACGCACCAAATTGTCTATTTGAACTTCGAAATGGTGTATTTGTAGGAACAGGAGATTATATCGAAAGTAAAGACGGAGCGTTTTATTTCTGTTCTGCAAATGGAAGCTCAAAGCTAGTAGACGTAGACTTTATTTATGAGTTTTGTCATGGATGTGCAAAGCACTTAGAAGATTATCCAAGATCTATTTTACGTGTCAAATAACGAGAAAGGCAAGAAGGCAGTACATACCTACTAAATAAGGAAAGTGTCTGAATTCTTGCTTTTTTTATACACTTAAGAAAATTACTTTAGAACTCTAGGAGGGGGATGCGTGCGCGAAAAAATACGGGTGTGGCTATTAGTTACCTTAATGGTATTGCCACTCTTTACATTTGGATCTTTAGAGGTGCGAGAACTAATTTTAGAAAAGCAAGTTATGGGCTACTTAGTTGAAGAACGTGGTTATGACCAGTCTGACATAAAAGAGTTGATTACAGAATCAAGAGAATTTGCTGTAGAAACCATAGTAGTCTTTAGTGATGAACCGGAAGTTCAGTACCAATATAAATCAATAAAAGGGAAGATCCATCAGAGCGGGTATGGGCTCGTAACAGGTTTCTCGAAAGATATGGAACAAACCAATCTTATACATCTTGAATGAAGAAGGATTTGGCCCTGGTTGTATGATTGATCAATCATATGCCCAGGGACAAATCCTTTGCTTTTGTTTAGCGAAACTATAAAATGTGACTTGTGTATAACTTAATCAGTTTAGGAGCGACATCTAGCTCTAGCGTCCAGCGACTAGCAAACTTCCGGCAACCACCTTACGATAAGTCAACATCGAAAGCTTGTGTTCTTCGTGTTTCCTTTATCTTCTACGGAATCAGGTGAAGTTCTGGAGTGATGGAGGTTCGATTAAAATCGCTGCATCGTGCAGCAACATTGACCTGACCTACATCCTGTAGGCCCGCTTCACGTAGTAACATCGAACCAACCCACGTCGTGTGGACAGCAGCATATTCGTCGCTACCAGGCGCTTTTGGCCTTACATGTCTAGCTCCTGCGCTGTTTAATTGGTATTATAATAACTGCTGGCAATCTGAGCGGCGATTTTTGCGTTATTTTTGATAAGGGCGATATTAGCCTTAACACTCTGGCCGTTTGTCTTTTCGTGTATCGTTTTTAAGAGAAATGGTGTGATGTCTTTTCCTGTGATTTGTTGCTTTTTTGCTTCCTCTAAGGCTTCAAGGATAATGGATTGCATCCAATCAGGATCAATGGCTGCTTCCTCAGGGACTGGTACAGCGATATGCACTGATTGATCTAACGTAAGATGATCTTTTGTCCTCATTAAAGAAGCTGCCTCTTCCTTTGTAATCGATTCAACATTAATACCACTATCTGTCGTATAAAAGCCAGGGTAACGTGTCGTTTCGTATCCATATACAGGAACACCTAACGTTTCAAACATCTCAAGTGTATTTGGGACGTCTAAGATTGATTTAATACCTGCAGACACGACGCAAATATTACTGTTGGCAAGGGTTATTAGATCATTTGAAACATCCATTGAATTAGGAAATTCTCTATGTACACCACCTATACCACCTGTAGCGAAAAAGCGGATGCCTGCTTGACTTGCTGCATAAGACGTAGTAGCTACTGTCGTAGAGCCTGTCCGGCGCTTTGTTAACACACCGGGTAGGTCACGAAGTGATGTTTTAACGATTCCTTCCTCGGTTGCGAGCCTTTCAATATCCTCTTCATCGATTCCGACTTTAAGTTGGCCATTTATTATAGCAATCGTAGCCGGCACAGCCCCTTCTTCACGAACAATGTCATGAATACGTAGCGCTACCTCTTTATTGTCTGGATAAGGTAAACCATGTGAAATAATCGTCGATTCAAGTGCAACAATAGGTTTTTGTTCTATGATAGCCTCACGAATTTCGTTACTAACTTGGAGTGTTTTCATTCACGTAACCCCCTTTTCTATTTATTGTAAGCGATTCACCTTATGATGTCAGGTGAAAAGGGGCAGAGTGATTGGAAATTGCAAAAAGAGCTTGGTTTTCCAAGCTCCTTTGTAGGGAAGCGAGTATAAAATGTTGCTTGTCGATGTATAGCTTCGTGCTTCTTTATCTTAAAAGGATTTAGAGAGGAAGAACCGATTGTATTACTTCGGTAGCTTACTGCTTCTTTTGGTGGATAACTTCTTGGTTAGTTTTACACATGCGTTATAAAAACGAACCTTATATTGTTTCATAACCTTTCACCTCTTTAGTGATGAATGGAGAAACATCATTATCCAAAAGCCCTCTGATTTCTGACTCCCTAATCGACTTTACTTACTTTATTCAATATTTACATTATCTATTCATACCATTATTGTTTCATCTTCGGATCCAGTGCATCTCGAAGTCCATCGCCCATTAAATTGAACCCTAACACGGTAAGCATAATCGCTAAACCAGGGAAGATCATGGTCCATGGAGCCTGTACAAGATACTGCTTCGAATCGGCAAGCATTTTTCCCCAATCAACGTCAGGTGACTGAGCCCCTAAGCCGAGGAAACTTAGTGCAGCCACTTCAATAATGGCAGTGGCAATGGCTAGTGTGCCTTGTACAATGATAGGAGTCATGCTGTTAGGTAGGATGTGTCGAAATAAGATTCTAAAATCGTTCATGCCAACAGATTTAGCTGCGGTAATATATTCTTCTTCTTTTACACTTAGTACTTTGGATCGAATTAAACGACCAAAGTTTGGAACGTTGATAACAGCTATTGCAATCAGGGCATTTTGTAAGTCAGGGCCTAATATGGCTACGATAGCAATCGCTAACAAAATACTTGGAAATGCTAGAAGGATATCAAAAATACGTGAAATGACAATATCAACCCATTTACCGTAATAACCTGCCAGTATGCCCAGTGTACAGCCTACGATGACAGACCCAATTACGCAAGAAAAACCAACCCAAAGGGAAATACGAGCTCCATAGATAATGCGGGAAAGGATATCTCTTCCAAAATCATCCGTTCCTAACCAATGCTCAGCGGATGGTCCTTGTAGTCGATCGATTAAATTGGTTTTGGCATAATCGTAAGGCATGATTAACGGCGCTATGATCGCAAGAAGAATAAAGAACAACACAATAACTAGTCCCATAATAGCGACCTTATTTTTGGAAAAGTTCCTCCACGCATCACGCCACGGAGAGGAGGCTCTTTCTTTTACAACAGAATTATCATTCACTTTCGCAGGTGAAGATTGTGCCATTATATCTCCTCCAATCCGTTAATTATACGTAATACGAGGGTCGATAGCTGCGTAGAGCAAATCGACAATCAAGTTAATCATCACAAAAATGGTTGCAACGAGCAGGATGCCCGACTGTATCACCGGGTAATCTCGATAATTGATGGCGTCATAGATATATCGACCAATACCAGGCCAACCAAAAATGGTTTCTGTTAATATCGCTCCACCAAGTAGTAAGCCTGTTTGAAGTCCGATGACGGTTAATACAGGGATGACAGCATTTTTAAGCGAGTGCTTGTACACGACCCAAAAGTTATTCAAACCTTTAGCGCGAGCTGTTCGAATAAAATCAGATCGCATCACTTCAAGCATAGAAGAACGAGTGATTCGTGCAATGATTGCCATAGGAATGGTGGCGAGAGCTAGACCAGGTAAGATTAAATGCTTACTTACATCCCAGAAGTGAGCAATGTTTCCTTGAAGTAAAGTGTCCACCAAATACAAGTGGGTGATGGGGGTGATGACAGTTGAAGCATCATATCGACCAGTGGAAGGTAGCCACTCAAGCTGTACAGAAAAGATGTACTGTTCCATTAATCCCAACCAAAAAATTGGCATCGAAACACCAATCAAAGCAAAAATCATTGCGATATAATCAAACCAAGAATTATGAAGCCATGCACTGATAATACCAGCATTTACACCAACCACAATCGCAATAATTATCGCTACAATGGTTAATTCCATAGTGGCTGCCAGATAGGGATAAATCTCATCACTAATCGGAACTTTTGTTTTAATAGACGTACCTAAATCACCTTGTAAAAGCCCACCAACATAATCAAAATACTGGATGTACCAAGGTTGATCGAGTCCGAGCTGTTGTTCGACTTGTGCTATGGCCTCGACTGTTGCACGCTGCCCCAATATAATTTGTGCAGGATTACCAGGAATTAAATAAATGATGGAGAAGACGAGAATACTCATCCCAATCAGGACGGGAATTAACATAAAGAGACGACGTATGGTATAAGCAAACAATCCTTACACCTCCTTATATAAAATGAAGGGGACTGCCCGGAACAAGGGGACAGTCCCCTGAGGAACCTACTTAAATTCTACGTTGGTCACAGCTTCTGATCCGGTAGGGTGCGGAATGTAGCCGTTAACTTCTTTCTTGGCAGCTACAACAGGTGTTGAGTGTACTAATGGAATCCAAGGAGCATCAGCATGAACCATTTCTTGAGCTTGTTTGTATAGTTCATTACGTTTGTCTTGGTCTGTGATGGTTTGTGCTTCAATCAATACCTCGTGTAATTCGTCGTTGGAGTAATACGCATAGTTGTTGCTACCAATGCTGTCTTTATCTAAAAGCGTGTAAATGAAATTATCAGGATCACCATTGTCACCTGTCCATCCAAGTAGGAAGGCGTCAAAGTCACCTTTACTTGCTTTTTCTAGATACGTGCCCCAGTCAGCTGTTTGTAAGTTAGCCGTCACGCCAATTTCAGCGAAGCTTTGCTGGAGAACTTCGGCAATTTTCTGCCCTTCTGGAATATATGGACGCGGAACTGGCATATACCATAGGTCGAATTCAAAACCATCTTCAAAGCCTGCTTCAGCAAGAAGGGATTTGGCTTTCTCCACATCATATTCATAGTCTTCAATATCATCATTGTAGCCTTCGATACTAGGAGGCATTACTGTTTTAGCTGGTTCTGCCAATCCACCATAAAAAGCTTCAATAATTTGCTCTTTAGGTACTGCATGACTTAGAGCCTGACGTACTTTTTGCTCGGCAGCCATCGGGGTATCGCGATTCATCGTAAACGCCATATAGCCAACGTTCATGGATGGGCGTTCCATGATTTGTAGATTCGGATCCGATTCGATACGTTCTACATCAGAAGGATTAACTCCATCAATTAAATCGACCTCACCTGTCATTAGTGCATTTAAGCGAGCAGAGTTTTCAGGGATAACGGTATAAATAACTTTGTTTAGCTTTGGAAGACCTTCTTTCCGATAGTTTGCATTCTTCTCCAAAACGATGCGTTCGTTTCGTTTCCATTCCGTAAACTGGAATGGTCCAGTACCTACCGGATTTTCTGTGAATTTATCCCCGTGTTTTTCAACAGCATCGGGACTCGCCATACCAAATGGTGTCATCGCTAGATTTTTTAAGAATGGTGCTTGTGGGCGATTTAAGGAAAATTCTACTGTAAACTCATCCACCGCTTTTACCTCTTTAATAACGTGGCCTTCATCACCTTTGAAGCCACCAAACATTGTATAATACGGGAACTGCTCCGAATCTCCATTCATCCAGCGTTCAAAGTTGAATACAACGGCATCAGCATTAAAATCAGTCCCATCATGGAACATGACGCCTTCCTCTAATGTGAATGTGTACGTTAATCCATCATCAGAAACGGTCCATTCTTTCGCTAATCCTGGCACAAGTTGTGTATTCGTGTCTTCATAATTCAAAAGTGTTTCAAAAATATTCTCTGTCACACGAAATGTCTCGCCCTCCGTAGTCGTGATTGGATCAAGAGCTGTGGAGTCTCCACCACGAGCATAGATTAACGTGTCCTTCATAGAAGTATCATCGCTGTTATCTGTGTTCATCTCTTCTTCATTGGTATCCTCTGTTTGGTCTTCTGAGTTTTCTGTAGTTGTCTCCTCTTGATCTTCCTCGGACTTGTCACTACATCCGACTACAGCAACGGAAAGGAGAAGCAAAAAGAGTAAAGCGAGTAATCCAAAGCGTTTTGTCATGTATCAATTCCCCCTTGAAATGTGTAAATATATCATGAATGAGCTTTGTCATCGTTGTATAGATGACAAGCAACATAATGATCTGGTTTGATTTCCTTAAAGCTCGGTCGAGTCGTCTTACAAATGTCCATGCATTCTTTGCAACGAGTATGGAATGCACATCCTTCAGGTGGATTAGAAGGGCTGGGCATCTCTCCTGTTAGCAATTCATCATCATTTAATGGTAGGTTTGGATCCGGGATAGGTACGGAAGAGAGTAGGGATTTCGTATAGGGATGAAGTGGTTCTCTATATAACGCATCACTAGCGGTTAGCTCGACCAACCTCCCTAAATACATTACGCCAACACGATCACTAATATGACGAACAACCCCTAAATCGTGTGCAATGAAAATATACGTTAAGTCGAACTTGTGTTGTAAATCTTTCAGTAAATTCAATACTTGAGATTGAATCGATACATCTAAAGCAGAGACGGGTTCATCGGCGATGATTAATTTTGGATGTGTCATCAATGCACGAGCGATTCCAATTCGTTGCCGCTGGCCACCACTGAACTGATGGGGATAACGAGAAGCATGATAGGAGGCAAGTCCGACAACCGAAAGCATATCTTGAATTCGTTCCTTTCGTTCTTGTTTATTTTTTATGCCATGAACTATTAACGGTTCTTCTAGAATTTTTTCAACAGTGTGGCGTGGATTTAGAGAAGCGTAGGGATCTTGGAAAATAAGCTGCATTTCCTTGCGCAATTTTTTCATCTGCTTGGAAGAGAGTTTGGTAATGGAGTGACCTTCAAACAATACTTCCCCCTCCGTCGCTTCAAGAAGTCGTAATAACACTCTTCCTGTTGTGGATTTGCCGCAGCCACTTTCGCCGACTAACCCTAGTGTTTCCCCTTGATTCACGGAAAACGATACGTCATCTACAGCTTTCACTTCACCAATTTTTCTGGCTAATATGCCACCGGTGATTGGAAAGTACTTTTTTAGTTGATTAACTTGTAGTAATGGTGGATTCATGAGCAGACTCACCTTCTTTTTCATATAGAAAACAGCGCACCTGATGCTCGCCATCGTTAAAGGAATACAAATCAGGGTCCTTTTCAAAACAATGATCCATTGCATACTGACAACGTTCTGCGAAACGGCATCCCTTTTTAATGGAACCTGGTTTTGGCACATTACCTGGAATGGAGAACAAACGGCTCGTTTTTGAACGGATATCAGGTACGGAAGCTAACAGTCCTTTTGTATAAGGATGTTTCGGATCAGAGAAAATGGTTTTTACATCACTCTGTTCGACAATCTTTCCAGCGTACATAACGGCAATGCGATCACACACTTCCGCAACGACACCTAAATCGTGTGTAATGAGCATAATGGAAGTGTTCATTGTCTTATTTAACTTCTTCATTAATCTCAGGATTTGTTTTTGAATAGTGACATCCAAGGCTGTCGTTGGTTCATCTGCAATTAATAGTTTGGGATCACAAATCATCGCCATGGCAATCATCACACGCTGACGCATACCACCGGATAATTGGTGAGGATAGGCATTTAACAAATCTTCAGCACGTGGGAGGCCTACAAGGTTTAGCATTTCAATTGCTCGTTCTTTGTATTTCGCTTGGCTCCATTTTCGGTGAGTGCGAAGCGCTTCAATGAGTTGATTGCCAATCTTGAATAACGGGTTCAAAGAGGTCATAGGCTCTTGAAAAATCATCGCTATTTCATTTCCACGAATCGACCGCATTCGTTTTTCAGAAGCATCAAGTAAATTCTCCCCATTAAATAGAATGTTTCCACCGATAATACGTCCAGGTGGGGAAGGGATGAGTCCCATGATAGAAAGGGAAGTAACACTTTTCCCACACCCAGATTCTCCTACAATGCCGAGTATTTCACCTTTGTGAATGTGAACGTCTATATGATCGACAGCTGGAATTTCACCATCATCAGTATAAAAGGATGTCCTAAGCCCTTTTATGTCTAAGACCGGATGGGAATGTGAATCAGACATATGCTCACCTCTCTCGAAAAAACTAGTAAACGTATTACTCAATCTATTCGGACGAGTAGGGCGATATTCATAGAAAGATTGTTAAAAGGGAAGGGACACCAATGGAATTCTCTAAGACGATTATAGGAATGAAGGGAAATTTGGGGATTGTTGACAGTCAAAGTCGGACAACGTCGCATACTCTAATCTATGAGGAGTAATAGATACCTCATAAATATTGTGTAAGGATGGTGAGAATGATGAATCGATGGAGAAGTTATCGATTGTGGGTAGCCATTGCATCGCTAATCTCATTATTCCTGCAAGATTGCGGTGTGATTGACGTAGATTATGATATTTATACCGAGCTTATTCTATCGATATTAGTCCTATTAGGCATCATTAGACCTCCAGGTGCAGATGTACCTCCACCTTTCGAGAACAAGAAGGAAGGGAATCAGAAGGATGGAAAATCTACGACTACCAAATCTAAGGGATTTAAGAGGAAAAACCGTAAGTGATGGTCAATAATGAATTTGAAGGCTATCAGTGGAAATCGTGTCCATGTTTCGACTATCGATCCATCTTACAAGAAAAACGTCAAGAAGCTGATGTGAAGCGGTTTAGATTGATAACGGGTGTATTTTTATCTGCAGAAGAGAGGATTGCAGCGAAGAAGTGTTTACTATCGGTTTATAACTGGGTGCTTTATGAGAAGGAGGAGTATATGAATTATAACCCACCATTTCGCCTGCTCACCGGCACCTTTATTAATAAGGATGAAGCGGACATGCATGCCAAGGTAATAAGAGAAGGGTATGGGTGGACGGTTTATGTGATTGATGCTTAATGTAAAAAGTTATTTAGTTAGTAAATGGTGCATAAAGTTAGAGATTGTATGGAGGGTTGAAGCGAGCAAAATGTAATGCGGAGCGAGCAAACACCAATCCAGAACAACCAAAAGTTAGGGTTTCTTTCTTACAAATCTACAACAATATTAGATTGCCAATTGATAGGCGATAATAGAATATCAACATTAACTAAATCCTAAAAATAAAAAAACAGTACTGATTCATTAAGAATCTGTACTGTTTAAATTTTTGGCGATTTTAGCTGTGATAGAACTTGGAAGGAACTTTGCTAGGACGGCTCCAACAGCGTTTGATCTTCCTGGGATGATAATGCGTTGGCCTTTTTGAAAGCCTTCAAACCCAGCTTTAGCTACGACGGAAGCACTCATTGCCGAAGCGGCGAGTTTCATTTTTTCACCACGAGCTGTCTTAAAGAAGTTCGTTTCAGTTGCTCCAGGGCATAGTGTGGTGATGTTAACTCCTGTCCCTTTTAGTTCCCCGGCAAGACCTTCTGAGAAGGAGAGGACGTAGGCTTTAGATGCATAATAGACAGACATGCCTGGCCCAGGCTGGAACGCAGCTGTACTTGCAACGTTTAATATACCAGCCGGTTCTCCTTTATTAGCGAGCTTTTTCATCTCAGGTAAGAACCAATACGTAAGATCCGTTAATGTGGTCATATTCACTTGCATCATGTCTTGCTGTTCCTGTAGGGAAAGCTTATCAAATGAACCGGTTAACCCAAATCCAGCATTATTAACTAGAACGTTAACATGTATATCTTTACTATCCAGCTCCTTGTACAGTTCTTCTGCAGAATGGGGTTGAGAGAGATCTTTCGGTACAATTGTTACGTCCACATGTTCTAGTTCATTTTGTAGCTCTTGTAATTTCACTTCATTTCGAGCTGTTACGATTAGATTATATCCATTAGCAGCAAATAGACGAGCAAATTCATAACCTAATCCACTAGATGCACCCGTAATAAGAGCAGTTGGTTTCAAGTAGAGTCACCTCATCATATATTGTAAGTATGTTTAAGTAGTTAAACCATAAAACACCGATGTGAAAAAGTCAAAAGATGCCGGTTTTAGGTAAAAAAGCGCCACCATTATAATTAGTTATAACAGTGGCGTTTTTCTTAGATACGAACATGATGATAGTTTTGTTATCAAAATAATAACAGTAACCTTTAACAACAACTTCCTTGTGAAGACTTCGTATTAAATAAATTCCCCGAATTACATACGCCTGTTTCAGGAAGGTTTAAGTGAACTTCTTTTGCACGATCAAAATCACCTGATAAATAGGCTACAACAGAACGAGCCTGTTCATAACCAGTGGCTAATAGAAAGGTAGGTGCTCTGCCGTAACTTTTCGCACCGATAATATAAAAGTTCGGCTCAGGCTGACGAAGTTCTTTTTCCCCATGAGCTCGCACTGTTCCGCAACTATGAATGTTCGGATCAATTAATTCTGCTAATTCCGGAACTGATTCAAGTGTTGGATCAAATGTATAACGAAGTTCACGGACAAAGTCGAATGTAGGTCTGGCTCCTGTAGTCGAAACTATTTCATCAACTTCTTCTATTGTCGTTTCATCTCCGTTTACTTCCCCATGTATGGTTAAGGTTTGATCCTCTTGTGTAATGGACCGTACAATCATAGGTGTATGCACATTCACTTGACCGCTATCTATGAGTTCCTGGATTTTTGTCCCCAAAGCACCACGACCTGGCAGGGCATCATCTTCCATCCCACCATAGGTTTCACGTACATCTTTTTTTCGTAATAGCCAGTGCAACTCTGTATCAGGAAGCTCTGCTAGATCGAGTAAGGTATTAATAGCGGAGTGGCCACTTCCCACTATCACTACTTTTTTACCTTCGTAACGTTTGCGTTCTGTATTTAAAACATCAGGTATGCCATATCTAATAGAGTTGGATGTTTCCTCTTCACCTTCCGCACGAATGCCACCAGCTCCAACTGGGTTTGGATTTTGCCAGGTGCCTGTTGCATCGATTACTGCTCTAGCTTCATACGTTTCATTACTATGTTCTTTTTGGACTTGAATAACGAAAGGGGCTTGCTCACGATTAGCCGTTTTTACTTTATCAAATCCTTTGCGGGTAATCGCATGGACCTTACTGTTCACATGAATATATGGCTTCATTTCAGGTAAGCTCGCTAGTGGAATCAAGTAATCATCCACAATTTCTTTACCGTAAGGCAGTCTTTCCTCATCTGGAAGAGAAATGGCATGCATTTTTAATAATTCTTTAGCCGCACTATCCATATTGTACTTCCATGGAGAGAAGAGTCTCACATGGCCGTAATCTAAGAAGTTTGTTCCTATTTGATTACCAGATTCAAACAGAATAAACGGTTGATTTTGTTGGCTAAGTTGAGCGGCAGCTGCGAGTCCGATTGGACCACCACCGATAATAGCTACAGGTAAATTTGTATTCATTGAATATCCTCCTTCATTAATCAAAAAAATTTGATATAAAAAGAAAAGCTCGGGGCACCCGGTTAGCGACGTACAAACTGCTGCCCACAGGACGTGGGTTGGTTCGATGTTGCTGCATGATGCAGCGATCTTAATCGAACCTCCATCACTCCAAAACTTCCTCCCGCATGAGATAAAGGAAACACGGAGAGCGATAGCAATCCGATGTTGACTTATCGTAAGGAGGAGCTGGAAGTTTGCTAGTCGCTGGGCGCTGGAGCTAGACATGTAAGCGCCAGAACTTATACTTACTTTGCTTATAAGACAGACCAAAAGTAGTTCACTAGTTTGGTCTGAATAAACAGCAAAGGTCTTCAGAAAGGATGGAATTGACTACGGTTTCATTGATCCAGTAGTAACTCCAAGTGCCTTTGGTTTCTTTATGGATAAATCCCGCTTTATACAAAATCTTCAAATGGTAAGAGAGTTTTGACTGTGGTAGGTTTACTTCAACCTCCAAGTCACACACACATGTCTTTCCATTTCTCGTTAAGATGTTCATGATAAGTAATCGTTTCTCATCAGCCAGTGCTTTAAATTGGTGTACATAAGAAGCAAAATCAATATTTTCATTAGGTTGGATAATAGGCAATTCTTTCACTATAATCAGCCTCTTTCTATTCATCAAAATTATTTGATTAATATCTATGATACAGAAATACATAAGAAATGCAACTTAATTCATCAAAAAAATTGATGAAATTTTGTATTGAAAAAATGTAAGTATATATTTATTATTATATAAGCATATACTTATATAAAAAGAAGGTGTTCCTGTTGGAGAAAACGGTTCTATCGATTAAAGATGCCTCTCAAGTGTTAAAGTTGCTTGGTGATCAAACTCGTTTGACGATTATAGGCTTACTGAAAAATAACGAATGCTGCGTTTGCGAATTCGTAGAAATATTAGATATGTCTCAACCAGCCATAAGTCAGCACTTGCGAAAATTAAGAGATGCAGGCTTAGTAAAAGAACAACGTAAGGGTCATTGGATGTTTTACTCCTTGAATCAGGAAGACGATTCTTTCGCCCTTATTTCTGAAGTATTGGAACACATACCAGATCAAAAGGAAAAACTTATTCAACTAGAACAGAGTGGAAAACGAATTTGTTGTGATTAAAAGGGGGAGAATGAGGTTTGTCTGTTTTATTAGCTGTATCGATTTTTATACTGACACTCGTATTTGTCATTTGGCAGCCTAGGAATTTAGGAATTGGCTGGTCAGCATGTACGGGTGCAATCCTAGCTTTACTTGCAGGAGTTGTTGATTTTCAAGACGTAGCTACCGTAACGGGAATTGTTTGGAATGCTACACTCGCGTTTGTTGCTATTATTATTATTTCATTGATTCTTGATGAGATTGGTTTTTTTGAATGGGCTGCTTTACATATGGCACGTCTATCGAACGGAAATGGTTTTAAGATGTTCATTTATATTTCGTTGCTAGGAGCTGCTGTAGCTGCATTATTCGCAAATGATGGTGCAGCCTTAATCCTGACTCCGATTGTACTCGCAATGGTTCGGGCATTGAACTTTAAGGAACGGATGATATTTCCGTTTATTATGGCAAGTGGTTTTATAGCCGATACTACATCGTTGCCACTCGTTGTGAGTAACCTCGTGAATATTGTATCGGCAGACTTCTTTGATATTGGTTTCCTAGAGTATGCGTCACGCATGATGATCCCGAACCTTTTCTCATTAGGGGCAAGTATTCTAGTACTCTATCTTTATTTTAGAAAAGATATTCCAAGTGAGTATGATGTGAATCAGGTGAAAACACCTGCTGACGCAATTAAGGACATAAAAATGTTCCACCTATCGTGGTGGGTATTAGGCGTTCTACTTATCGGATATTTCGCTAGCGAATTTTTCGCGTTACCTGTATCGATTATTGCCGGTGTTGTCGCGATTTTCTTCTTGTTAATGGCCCGCCGAAGTGCTGCCGTTGAAACCACAACGGTTGTAAAAGGTGCACCTTGGGCGATCGTGTTTTTCTCTATTGGTATGTATGTCGTCGTGTATGGCTTACGGAATGTTGGTCTGACGGACGTACTAGCAAATGTTATTGAAGCAGCTGCCAATCAAGGGCTTTTTGTAGGAACCATTTCAATGGGTTTCATCGCGGCTATTCTTTCATCTATTATGAATAACATGCCGACTGTGATGATTGATGCACTAGCCATTGCTGATTCCAATACGAGTGGTGTGATGAAAGAAGGACTTATCTACGCCAACGTAATCGGAAGTGACTTAGGACCGAAGATTACACCAATTGGATCACTAGCAACACTGTTATGGTTACACGTTTTATCTCAAAAAGGAGTCAAAATATCCTGGGGATACTACTTTAAAATAGGAGTTATTCTAACTGTACCAACCTTACTCATTACGCTAATAGGTCTGTATCTGACGCTATTGCTACTATAATTTATACAACATAAGGAGCTTGATACGTTATGACAAATCAAAAACCAGTACTTTACTTTCTATGCACAGGGAACTCTTGCCGTAGTCAAATGGCGGAAGCATGGGGCAAATATTATTTAGGCGATAAATGGGATGTTAAGAGCGCAGGTATCGAAGCTCACGGATTGAATCCCAATGCCGTCAAAGCTATGAAAGAAGTCGACATGGATATTTCAGAGCAAGAATCAGATATTATCGATCAAGAGGTTTTAAATAACGCTGAATTCGTTGTTACCCTTTGCGGTGATGCACGTGATAAATGTCCAATCACACCAACACATGTACGTAATGAACACTGGGGATTTGACGACCCAGCTAAAGCAGAAGGAACAGACGAAGAAAAGTGGGATGTTTTTCAGCGAGTTCGTGATGAGATAGGAGAGCGTATTAAGACGTTTGCAGAGACAGGGAAATAGGTGAATGTGGAGTGCTCTTCTTTTTAGAGGAGCACTCTTCTTTATAGAGTGATTTAAATTTTCATTCTTCATCCATAACAGATAAACTGTACTACAATACATAATAAAGAGAGGGATGAGCATGCAAGCAATTGTTTTGTTTATATTAGCAGGTATAGCAGAAATTGGGGGAGGATACTTAATGTGGCTATGGCTTCGTGAAGGAGCTTCCTGGCAGTATGGTTTGGCAGGTGCAATCATTATTGTCCTATATGGTATTATCCCTACTTTTCAATCATTTCCGGATTTCGGACGAGTGTACGCTGCTTATGGTGGAGTATTTGTGATTCTATCATTGTTATGGGGGTGGGGAATCGACCAGAAAACGCCAGATATGTATGATTGGATAGGGGGAATCATTTGCTTAATTGGGGTGAGCGTGATTTTATGGGCACCACGTACATAAAAAAACCAGTCAACATCGAATCACTTGCGCTCTTCGTGTTTCCTTTATCTCATGTGGGATCAGGTGAAGTTCGGGGTTGAGGGAGGTTTGATCAAAATCGCTGCATCGTGCAGCAACATCGAACTGACCTACCTCCTGTAGGCCCGCCTCACGCAACAACATCGAACCAACCCACGTCCTGTGGGCAGCAGTTTGTACGTCGCTAAACGGGCGCCCCGAGCTTTTGTTCTTAAGCAGCTAATTCTTTTTTCTTGAAAATAAACACCGATAACACAAGAAGTATGGCGCTTAGTAGGATGGTTAGAAGTGTCGTGATCCACATATCAGTAGGCAATGTTCCACTGTTCAGGAATGTTTGGATGTATAAGTGAATTTGCGGCGGGAGCCATTCGAATTGACTTTTGAATATCCCGTTGATGGAACTTAATACAATGACCGAGGTTACAGATAAGAAGCCTACTAGTCCAGGTACTCGAAATAGTGTATTTAGAAAGACGGATATGGTGATGACCAATACATACCAGACGCTGTGAAATAGAAAGCCTGTCATGGCATGAGAAAATGGTAGATCTCCAAATAGAATATTGATATAATACCAGCTTGCTATGAGACCTAGAAAAGAACTAGTTAACACTAATAAAAGTGTGCTCGCCCATTTAGCGGTAATATAATTGGTATAACTAACAGGTTTAACGAGTATCAGCTCGATTACGCCACTTTTTCGTTCACTAGAAATAAGCCCCATCGACATGATTAAAATAAGTAACAATCCCATTAGATTATATTGAGAAATACTACTCATAAATGCTTGCTCTGGTGTAGGAGTGGGGATGTTGATTTCAGCACCTTCAGGTAAATCGCCAAACTGCTCCAACAAGACAGGAGTATAATAGGAAGTAATAGGATCCATAATCGCCAGAAGTATAAATACAATCGGTACCCATACCCACTTTAAGCTTCGCCAATTTTCAAGTAATTCTTTTTGAAAAATTGTCCACCACTGCATTACTGCTTCACCACTTTCATAAATAAGTCTTCTAAAGACGTGCGACTCACCTCAAAGTGAGTAATAGGCCAATTTTGTTCCGCAGCTAATTGTAAAATCGCAGATCTAGCTTGGTCTGTGTTATGGGTGTTGATAGTTAAATGTTTCCCTTCTTTAAGTACGTTTTCGACTGACTCAAGTGATTCTATGTCTTCTGCATATGTATCACTGTTTTGAGAGAAGGAGACTTTTAGTTTCGTAGCCTCCTGAGTGAATTGTAGATCATCTAGTCTTCCGGATTCCACAATCTCTCCATTATGCATTAGCAACAGTTCATCACTCACTTCTTCCGCGTCACTTAAAATGTGCGTAGAAAAAAGAATAGTCGTTCCCTTTTTGATATCCTCTAATAAATTCAATACTTCCCGACGGCCAATTGGGTCTAAAGCTGAAACAGGTTCATCTAGAATAAGCAACTTAGGCTGATGAATCATCGCTTGAGCAATTCCGAGTCGTTGCTTCATCCCTCCTGAATACTTGCTGATACGACGATTTTTGGCATCAGCTATTCCAACTTTTTCGAGCAACACTTCAGCTCGATTACTCGCATCCTTTTTAGATAAATGGGCTAGTCTACCTACATAAACAAGAAACTCTTTACCAGTCATCCAGTAATGAAAGACAGGATGCTGGGGGAGATACCCAATCACTTCGCGAATATCCGAATGAGCAGGGTGCCCTTCGAATACAATAGATCCACTCGTCGGTTTCATCAAACCTGCAAGCATGCGCAGTGTAGTCGTCTTCCCAGCACCATTCGGCCCAAGCAAGGAAATACAATTCCCTTTCTCTAATTCAAAAGCTATATCATGAACTACATCTGTCTTATCAAAACGCTTCGTTAATCCAGAAACAGATACAAATGCCATTTTATTGCGGTCTCCTTCCGATAATGAAGTACACTACAGGGCCAACTAGGTTAAACCCTAAAATAATAATAAGCCATAACCATTTGGGGCCATTCGTTTCCTCTCTCCTAATCAAATCAACAATGGCGACAGTAAGTAGGATAAGTTCAAGAATTAAAACCGGTATAATTAGCTTCCAAGGAATCATATCAAAAAACTCAGCCAGCTCAGGGAATTGGGCAGTATCCATATACAACCTCCTTATAAATCCATTCTATATAATATGACGATTGAGGGAGGTAATAGTTTACTACAAATGAAAATTTTTCTAAAAACAGTAGAACAGATAGTAGTTGCAAGAAAAGTAGCAAAATTGTATAATACTCTCATGACATTCTTATCCGGGGCATTAGCTCAGTTGGGAGAGCGCCTGGCTGGCAGCCATGAGGTCGCCGGTTCGAGCCCGGCATGCTCCATATCCTCAAACCTTTTGTCTCTCAAGGGGTTTGTTTTTTTATTCCTCAGTTAGAAGTTTCTCCTTTAATCAGATGTTCACAGAAGTTCACATTTTATCTTGTGGGTGTTTGTTCTTACTTTCCATTTCTTCCTCAAAATCCAGTATGTTGAAAGATTTTAAACAAGAACTTGAGAATACTGCTAATCGTCTTGTCAGTCCCCGCCCTTTCTTAGGATAATAAAAGGAGTAAGAGTGAGCACTCCTACTCCTAACAATTGGCTTACAACCGATTTTCTAGCTCAAAGTCATAATACAGAACATCTCAAGTCTCCCGTTTGAGGGCGCTAACCTGGATGAAGAGAAAAAATAACTGCTATTTTATCCGTGAATTAAGCGCCAATTACAAGTAAATCTCGTGTCGAGAAAGTAACGTGTGCCTAAAATTAAGTAGTTCGTCCTTATTTATTAAATGTGTTTTAACCTCCATTAGTCTAACGATTTTTTACAGAAGTAGAAGTCCACGCATTCCAAGCTGTTGTCATTCATACGTTGTTCTGCACCTTCTTGAGTTTTAGATGGAGGCACAATGACTTTTTCGCCTTTTCTCCAGTCTGCTGGAGTAGCAACCCCATGTTCATCGGTGGTTTTTAGTGCTTGAACCAAACGAATGATTTCGTCCATATTACGACCAGTGGAAAGTGGATAATATATAATAGCTCGGACAATTTGTTGATCATCAATTACAAATACCGCTCTAGAAGCTTCTGTAGAGCTTTCACCAGGCATGATCATACCATATTTTTGGGCTACTTCTTGGGTGAGATCAGCGATGATTGGAAATTCAATTTTAACTCCAAAGTTTTGCTCAATGTTACGAACCCAAGCGATATGAGAGTTTACGCTATCTACACTTAGTCCTAAAAGTTCTGTATTCAATTCATTTAATTGTTTGTAAATTTTTTGAAAACCAATGAATTCTGTTGTACATACAGGGGTGAAGTCAGATGGATGAGAAAATAGTAGCACCCATTTTCCTTTATAATCATTTAAATTAATTGTACCGTGGGTAGTGACAGCTTCAAAATCAGGCGCTTTAGAACCAATACGTGGTAGAGCATTTACCTCTTCATTATGTTGTGTTAAGTCTGTCATAGTAATAACATCTCCTTATTTAATATAATCATTATTATTGTATCCCTCAAGATATCGCAAAGACATAGGGGTATCCCCCTATACCTTAATAAGTATAATTAGTTCCAATTCTTTTAAGTTTGTTACAATATTTTATATTAACCAAAAGATGAAGAAGTACTCGGACGTCCATTAGCAAATATGGAGAGAGAAACAAATAAAAGCATTACTACATACCCTTAAGATATTTTCACTACTCAATGCTTTCTTGATAGTAAGGGTTTTTTTTGTTGTTTCGAGGGAAAATTGCTCTCTTTTTTTGAAAGAAAGTTCTGGCGTTTACATGTCTAACTCCAGCTACTAGCAAATTTCCTGCTCCTCCTTAAAAATTCTTTCTTTGGCCATTTTAAAAATGAAACGTTGATTAAAAATGAGAAACTTTAGAGTACCTAAAGAAAGGTATATGACTCATAACAACAACTATCGTTATCAAGGGAATAAAAAAAAGATGACCCCTGTAAAATACAGAAATCATCTTCTTGAGTCAGCCTTTTATAAAGTGTCCCTTTCCAAAGGGGGACACTTTAATAAATAAGAGTCTAGTTTTTTACTTTACCCATTCATCAATCAAATCTTGGTTCTCTTCAACCCATTTTTTAGCTCCATCAATAGGCTCTTCGGCACCTTGTACATATTCAATTAGCTGGCCGATTTGTTGATCGTTCATCTTCCAATTTTTAAACCATTCGCTTACTTTTGGATACTCTTCATCAAATCCTTGTTTTGTAGCATGGTGAATTTTTTCTACACCACCATATGTGTTTTGGGGATCCTCAAGAAATTTTAAGTCGTATTTGGAGAATACCCAGTGTGGGCTCCAAAGCGGTGCTACAATTGCTTCTTCATTCTCTATTGCTTTTCCGATTTCAGCTATCATTGCAGATTCAGAGCTTGATAATAGTTCTAAATCAAGATTATAATCCTTAATTAATTGTTGTGTCACTTCCATCGTACCTGCACCAGGTTCAAAACCAACTATTTCGCTATCGAACTTTTCTTTATGTTCATTTAAGTCTTTTATGCTATTCACCTCTTCTAAATAGGTTGGAACAACAAGACCTACTTTTGCATTGTCATACCACGTAGCATCGGAGAAATTGACTGAATCCTTATATTTCTTCAAATAATTTGCATCTTGGACTGGTAGCCATATTTCTAAACTAGCATCTAAATCGCCTGTTTCTAACGCTCTCATCGTTGAACCCATGTTTAAATTGTTTAGTTCTACGTTATAACCCTTATCTTCTAAAATGACTTTCCACATATTTGTTACGGCAATGTTTTCTGCCCAGCTAATTTGACCAATTTTTAACTCCTTATTACTTTCTTCGGATTTTGCATCTGCTTGCTCACCGCTTGCTTGCTCACCAGCGTTTCCACATGCTGCAAGTACTGCAACCATTAAAAAAGCTAACAAAAAACTAAATCCATTTTTCCACTTGTCCATGTTAAAAAACTCTCCTTTGATATGTTGTATATATTTTAATGCATTTTAAAAATTAAATATGTTAAAAAAATATTTAATAAAGAATGCAAAAAAAACACTGTCTTCTTTATGAGTGAATCTTTTATATAACTAGGTAGTCTATAACTTCTTTATCTATAGACTACCTGATATCTATTTGTCTGCCTCATTTTTCGGAAGAAATTCAAATATTTTACCACTTCTTATACTTTCAACTAGGTCATTCAACCAGTGATAGTAGGTTTTAGATTCTTGTAATTGGTCATAGTATTTCTTTGCTTCTGCGACGATATCTTGTGTACTGTTTGGATCTTTTATGACATTAATGAAATCCTCTTGGGCTTCTTCAATGGCATCCAAGTTCATTTTCACTTCGCGTTCCCACATTTGACAATAAAACGACATAAAGGAACGGAAAAAATCCTTCTCAGCTACATAAGTATGTTTCCTGGAACCGCGTGTAAATGTTTTTTTTACCATAGATATTTCTTGTAGCTTACGAATGCTGGTACTCATACTTGGCTTACTCATATCCAGTTCCGTACGCATTTCATCAAGTGTCATCTGGTCCTTGAAGTACATCGTAGCATATAAGTTTGCAGCAGCTGGTGTAACCCCATATAAATCCATTGTCTCTGCAATGGCGCCAATAACCTTATTTTGGGCTTCTTCTAATTTGCTTTTGGGGCTTTCAATAGATTCACTCATAAGGTAGCTCCTTCGATTTAAAATAAATTGTGTTAAGTATTTATCAAATCTTCTTCACGAATTTATGTTAACGCGTTTAGATGAAATGTCAAATGTAAATCGTGATATTCGTGAACTGAAAATGCTGACTTTCCCCTAATCATAACCATTCTAATTGTTTTTAAACCTTTCAAAATTTTAGCTACATTCATTTTTTGACAGCCTAAAAAGGAGATGGTATTGTTAAAAGTATTAAATAAATTTTTAACAAACTTAACTAAAGTTAAGAATGGAGTTGATTAAATTGGATCTTAAACTACAACATTACATTAATGGTGAATGGGTAGGCGCGGACTCGGATAATACGCGACGTATCATTAATCCTTTTAACCAGGAAGTTATTTCCGTTGTTCCTGAGGGGAATGAATCAGAGGCAAAAACAGCAATCGCTGCAGCAAGAGAAGCATTTGATAATGGAGAATGGACCAATACCCCAGCAACAGAGCGAGGGGCTATCGTAAAGAGGATTGCGGAATTGATTGAAAGAGACAAAGAAGAACTGGCTTACTTAGAATCCTTGGACACTGGCAAGACAGTAGAAGAAAGCCGGGGAGACATGGATGATATCGCTGGGGTGTTTCGTTATTATGGAGAACTTGCTGATAAAGATGGCGGGGAGCTAATTGAATCTCCAGTTCCAAACTCTACCAGTAAAGTGGTTCACGAGCCAGTTGGTGTTTGTGGACAAATTACTCCATGGAATTATCCTCTACTTCAAGCGTCCTGGAAACTGGCTCCAGCGCTTGCAACTGGAAATACGTTAATCATGAAGCCAAGTGAAATTACACCGCTAACTACTATTAAAGTATTTGAGCTAATAGAAGAGGCGGAAGTGCCTGCTGGTGTTGCGAACCTCGTTCTTGGTGCAGGTGATACAGTTGGCGCAGAACTATCTAGTAACACAGATGTAGACCTTATTTCTTTTACAGGTGGCATTGAGACTGGGAAGAAAATTATGCAAGCGGCAAGCGTCAATGTGAAGAAACTCGCACTTGAGCTTGGCGGGAAAAACCCAAACATCATTTTTGCTGACACTGACTTTGACCTTGCTGTTGATCAAGCAATGAATGGAGTATTCTTCCACGCAGGGCAAATATGTTCCGCTGGTACAAGATTGATTGTTGAAGAAACGATTCACGATGAATTCGTGAACGCGCTAGTGCAAAGGGTCAAAAAATTCAAGCTGGGAAGTGGATTTGAAGAGGCTACTCAAATGGGACCGCTTATTTCAGCTGAACACCTTGCAAAAGTAGAAAAGTATGTAGAAACAGGGTTGAAAGAAGGCGCTACACTAGCAGTTGGTGGAAGTCGCCCAGAAAATCCAGAATTACAAAAAGGATTTTTCTACTTGCCTACTATTTTTACAGGCTGCACAACAGACATGGATATTGTTCAAGAAGAAGCGTTTGGTCCCATTATCACGGTAGAGAAATTCCGTGCCGAAGGTGAAGCCGTAAAGCTTGCGAATGACTCAATCTACGGACTTGCTGGCGGCGTCTTTACAAACGACATTGCAAAAGCTGAACGCTGTGCAGCAAAAATGCGCATGGGGACGGTGTGGATTAATGAATTTAACCTTTATTTCCCACATGCCCCTTGGGGTGGATATAAGCAGTCCGGTATTGGACGCGAACTAGGGAGACTAGGTCTAGAAGAATATACAGAAACAAAACATGTATTCCAAAACCTTAAGCCTGAGCCTCTTAATTGGTTCTAAGCTATTAAGCTATTATTCATTTCTATAGATTAAGCTACCGAATTAAACTAAATAGATGGTATATGAAGACACAAACAATGAACTAATCGATATAGAAAAAAGGGCTTTCTGTAATTCTGATCTTATTATTTGACCCTTTTTTAACCTACAACTTAAGGAGGAACAGAAGATGACTGAATCATATGATATTGTTATCGTTGGTGGCGGTAGTGCAGGTTCTGTACTCGGCAACCGTCTAAGTGAAGATGGGAAAAAGAGTGTTCTCATTTTAGAGGCTGGACGAAGTGATTATTCATGGGACCTATTGATTCAAATGCCGGCAGCCTTACCTTTTCCAGCAGGAAAAAGCCTTTATGATTGGAAGTACGAATCGGACCCAGAGCCATATATGAATGGACGACGTATTAAACATGCCCGAGGAAAATTACTTGGAGGCTCTAGTTCCATCAATGGAATGATTTATCAGCGCGGAAATCCTATGGACTATGAACGATGGGGAGCGGACGAAGGCATGGAAAATTGGAATTTTGCGCACTGCCTCCCGTATTTCAAACGTTTAGAAAATGCTTTAGCATCACCAAATGATGATCTTCGAGGCCACGACGGACCTGTTAAATTGGAACGCGGCCCAGCCAAAAATCCTTTATTCCAAGCCTTCTTTGACTCAGCAGTAGAGGCAGGTTACTCACGAACTCCTGATGTGAACGGTTTTCGTCAGGAAGGATTCGGACCGTTTGATAAGCATGTGTACAAAGGCCAGCGCATGTCAGCTTCACGTGCGTATCTACATCCGGTTATGAATCGTGAGAACCTAACCGTGAGGACACGTGCTTTTGTGAAGAGCATCGACTTCGATGGTAAGCGTGCCAAAGGATTGACTTACCAAAAAAACGGACACACATATCAAGTTCAAGCAGGGGAAGTCGTCCTTGCAGGTGGTGCGATTAACACGCCGCAGATGCTTCAATTGTCAGGTATAGGAGAGGCTGAACACCTTCGTTCCCTTGGGATTAAACCGCTCGTTAACCTTCCTGGTGTAGGAGAAAACCTCCAGGACCACCTCGAAGTGTATATCCAACATGCTTGTCCGGAGCCTGTTTCCGAACAACCGAATTTAAGTAAAGCACGCATGCCTTGGATTGGTTTGCAGTGGATGCTTGGACGAACGGGACCGGCAGCGACAAACCATTTTGAAGGTGGAGGTTTCGTCCGTTCGAATGAAGAAGTTGACTACCCGAACTTGATGTTCCACTTCCTTCCGGTAGCGGTAAGGTATGATGGAGAAAAAGCGCCAACGAAACATGGATTCCAAGTACACATTGGCCCTATGTACTCTGATGCCCGTGGATCATTAAAGATTCGCTCGAAAGATCCGAAAGAGCATCCAAGCATGGTTTATAACTATCTTTCTACGGAGCAAGATCGACGCGAGTGGGTGGAAGCGGTCAGAATCACTCGTGAAATTATGTCTCAACCAGCAATGAAAACGTATAATGCTGGGGAAATCTCACCTGGACCTTCCGTTCAAACAGATGAGGAAATTTTGGAATGGGTAAAAGAAGATGCGGAGACAGCTCTTCACCCGTCTTGTACGGCTAAGATGGGGCCTGCTTCAGACCCTATGGCTGTCGTAGACCCTAACACGATGAAGGTTCATGGACTCGACAATTTACGAGTGGTTGATGCCTCTGTCATGCCATATGTTACGAATGGTAACATTCATGCACCTGTTTTGATGTTGGCTGAAAAGGCTGCAGACCTAATTCTTGGACGTGAACCGCTAGATCCAATTCATGCGGACTTCTATCGTCATGGGGTACATCCGTCCGATGCAGGCACTGTATCAAAATCCAAAACAAAATCTAAAGTAAAATAACGCTCTTAATAAAAAGGCCTCTTTCAAAATGTATATGCTCGTGAAGCAATACAAGTTTGATAGAGGTCCTTCTTTTTTTATGGTTATATACTTTCAACCTTCCCTCGGTAGGCTATTCTCTGTCTTTTTTCCTTATCATCAGAATTCTTTCTCCAATTTTTTGGATTGAATGATTTTCTGATTTTATTTGCTGCCTCTTTCCCCACCATCAGAGCACCTATCCAAAAAATCACCTCTCCTATAATAAGGCTAATCGTTATATTAATAGGCAATAGAAGATATATTTAGAAGAAGACCTATTTTATAAATCCATGGATTTTTCATATTTGTATCCTCCAAAAAGTTAAAACGTAAGACTTAGAGCGAACCTCCTATGATGAAATTTTATCATGCAAAAAAGGAGTTTGTTTGCTTTGTTTGTGTACGACGAATAATCGCATAAGGGTGAAAAATCACCTCATAACTACCATTAATCGATTCCGTGTCTACCCAGACGTTAAAGAGCTCCTTCATTAGTGCTTTGTCCAGTTTAACTCACCCAGGAAACGGTTGGGTAAGAAGAAAATATCAACTACTAATCATTAACATGTAATTTGGATTGGTTAGTATGTTGGGATATTGGATTAGTTCTAGAGATGAGGGATTAATATGGAATTTGGCGGACATATGATGTGCTATTTAAGATATATGATGGCTGTTCGAGAATTTAATGGACACTGAGTACGCTATTTGTATAATTAACTCTTGTTTAAGTGTATTTACATCAAATAAGGAATCATATGTCCGCTTAGGATATAGACTTAATGATCTATAAGCTTAAATGTTCTTACTCTCTGATTTCCGCTTGCTACAACTAGAAAATGGAGACCCACTAGGTGATGGAGGATTCGTCTTGCATGGCGAGTGCTTATATTTAAATGTTGAGAAATTTCTAGTGGGGAGTGTGATAGAAAATAATTTAATGAAGATGTGCTTTTATTTTCGGTGAGTTAGTGTATCAAAGATTGGTATCTGTTGAACTTTGCCGTGTTAAAACATACGAATATAGAAAATAAGGCAGCAAAAGAAAAAACCTTGCAGCACAAGGTTTTTTGTTGTTTAGGAAACTATAAACGGGGTAAGTTTGTGGATAACCTGTAAAGTGATGTAGCCGCGTCCAGCTCCAGCGCCCAGCGACTAGTATGCTTCCCTCGCCTCCGTACGATAAGTTAACATCGAATCACGCATGTTTTCGTGTTGCCTTTATCTCCTACGGATTCAAGGGAGGTTCGATTAAAATCGCTGCATCGTGCAGCAATATCGAACCAACCCACGTCGTGTGGGCCGCAGCATATACATCGCAAAACGGGCGCCCTGAGCTTTTGTTCTCTATTCCTTTTCATCCACTAACTGAAAAGGGGTCTTTCCTAAATACATATCAGGATTGGAAGGTACATTGTGAACCCAGAATGTAAAGTGTAAATGGGGACCAGTGGAAAATCCGGTGCTACCGACTAATCCAATTATATCGCCTTTTTCGACTTTTTCTCCTGCTTCGACTTTCAGCTCAGACATGTGAATGTATTGGGAGAATAAATCCATTCCATGATCAATATAAACGGACTTCCCTGTAAGATAAAAATTCTCTGAAAGTGCAACCACACCATCATTTGTAGCTCTTATTGGTGTTCCGGTTGGTGCTGCCCAGTCAATTGCTGTGTGGCTACCTGAGTATTCACCATTCACGTAGCGAGTGTATCCAAATGGAGTTGTTCTTTCGCCTTCAACAGGTGTCATGAATTCAGAATCAGGTGAAAATAAAAACTCATCCGCAGATTGGCTTCGCGCTTTATCAATAATTTTTTGATCGGCCATAATACGTTCTGTATTTCGTCTAATGTTTTGGTTTTCTTCAGAAACGGTAATATACGATTTCTTGAAGGTTTTATCCTTTATTGTTAATTGTTGTGTACCGATGTCATAGGTCCCAGCTTCAATGCCCATTGGAATAGGGAGGTATGTATAGTAACCTGCGCCAAATGAGGTTAGGGTGTATTCTTTGTCCTGCCAATTAATAGTGCCAGGAGAGTCGTGTCGAACTAAAATAACATCTCCAGGTGAAGCTGTATTCGGAAATAGTGCCCAATGTTTGTTCATTTCACGAATGGCTGTATCTTGATCTGGAAAATAGCTAGCTTCCTTCGATGCATCTTTTCGATCTTCGATAAACTTCATTTCTTTTGTCTCTGTTTTACTAGACCATACATCTGCATGAGCTCCAACCTTTTCTGCTTTTTTCGTAATTGTAGCATAGTCGTAGTCCGGTTTTGATTGAACGAGGGACTGATTAAGAAAAGTAAAAGATGCCGCCGTTATGATTAAGAGAGATGTTAAGAAAACAATGATTCTCTTTCCTTTAACCTTTTTGCGATTCGCATTTCCAGTTTCCACACCGCCTGCCTCCTTAAAAAGCTTAAGAATGAACCGTTCTTCTTTTGTATACATCCTTATTATCGACCATTCCACTTTATTTGTAAATGTTGGGGAACAATGAACAAATAACCTATTTTATGTTTGTGTAAACCCAAAAAATGGAAGTGAATACACCTTCGCTATTCTTATGTAAACGATAAAAAATTTTATTTTAATATTAATATGACTTAGATATAACAAAAGAATGTATAACAGGTTAAACACGTTATGAGTTAATGTTCTATACATTTTAGAAATAAGTTTCAGATTGGGTTATTCAGGATATAGGTATAGTAGAAAAATAAATTGGAGGGTTATTCCATGATTACGATGAAACCTACAGATATTCAAAATACGATTCGATGTGAAGTGAATGGTAAGATTACGGAAGAGGATCTAAAAAGCTTTGAAGAATTTTATCAAATGCATAAACCAGATCAAGGAAAAGTAAATTTCTTAATCGTATTAAATAACATGGAAGGATTTACATTTAAAGGCCTTATGGAAGACTTGAAGTTGGCAAAGCATATGAAAGAGTTCAATAAATTTGCTATCGTAAGTGATGAGAAATGGGTTGAGGCAAGTACAGAACTAGAAGACTTGTTACCAGGAGTCGATGTAGAACACTTTAGTCATAACGAAGAAGAAAAAGCTAAAGAGTATTTGGCTGCTTAAAAGAATAGTTATGTAAAGAGCTTGGATTTCCAAGCTCTTTTTTAATGTATAGCGTACTATAAAATTCACCGCGTGTGTATAACTAAAAAAAGTGATGTGGCCACGTCCAGCTCCAGCGCCCAGCGACTAGTGTGCTTCCCTCACCTCTGTACGATAAGTCAACATCGAATCACGCATGTTTTCGTGTTTCCTTTATCTCCTACGGAATCAGGTGAAGTTCGATTAAGATCGCTGCATCACGCAGCAACATCGAACCAACCCACGTCGTGTGGGCCGCAGCATATACGTCGCTAAACGGGCGCTTTCGCTTTTGTTCTGAAAATATATTATTTGCCCACTAACGCCATGATTCCTTTATATAGTAAGAATAGGGAAAAAACTAAAATAGCTAAAATGCCGATGATATTTTTTACTGGTTCTAAACTTGCTAAAAACGTATCAGCTAAAGAAACATTAATTAATGCAAAGCCGGCCAATATACATGCAACCATTAATAATATAAATCGATCCATTCTGGTCACCTCCTTTTTATTAGTGTATGTGTGATTGTATTAACCAATTGTATATTTTTTAGAATGAGTCTAAGTTACCTATCATAAAAAGGTTTTTATTAGAGGGATGTAATAGTAGATTGTAGAAAGTCATAATTAATCAAACGTTTGATCAATCTTGGGGAAACCGAACAATGAAGCATAATGGTGGTACGTTCCTAGAGGGAATATCAATATTGAAGAAAGATACTAGTGATATAAAATGATGACTTTCTAGAGGAAAGGGATTGGTTTGTTTCAGGACTTTCAATTTACCTGGTCACTACAAAGCATAGAATGACAGGATTCCTTTCAAGCTAATTGATACTATAAATGTAAGGGAGGGAGCGATATGGCGTGGGTAGAATCTATGCAGAAGGCAATTGATTATATGGAAGAGAATTTACTAGATGATATATCGATGGAGCGTGTGGCAAAAGAGGCTTGTACATCGGTGTTTCATTTTCAGCGTATGTTTACGATCTTAACGGATATGTCTGTTGGCGAGTATGTAAGGCGTCGACGTTTAACGCTGGCAGCACATGAAATATCCCGAGCTGATAGTAAAATTATTGATATCGCCTACAAATATGGCTACGACACTCCTGAGTCTTTTTCGAAGGCTTTTCGAAAGCAACATGGTATTACCCCAAGAGAAACACGAACCTTTACGGGAAAGATGCAATCTTATAATCGCCTGATCATTCAGGTGAATGTGAAAGGGGCAGAGCCAATGCAATATGAAATGGTAGAGAAAGATGCGTTTCAAATCGTGGGGACGAAGCGAGCGGTTTCTTGTGTCGGTGGTCAGAATCATATGGAAATTCCAAAAATGTGGGATGAAGTGAACGCAGAAGGAACGGACAATGAGTTGTTTCAGTTGAATGATGGGGAGGTAAAAGGTGTACTTGGTGTTTGTATTGATAAGAGTTATGAAAAGCCAAATTACATTGATTATTGGATTGCCACAGCACATGAAGGGGATGTGCCTGAAGGTTTTGTAGCACGTGAAATTCCTGCTTCGAAATGGGCTGTGTTTGAAGTTCATGGTCCGATGCCAGACGCTATGCAAAAGGTATGGAAGCAAATTATTTCGGAATGGTTTCCATCTAGTGGGTATCAATATGCAGGTACTCCTGATTTAGAAGTATATTTGGATGAAGACCCAGGAAGTCTTGACCTTTATTCTGAAATCTGGATACCAGTTAAATAGAAATGATATGACTAGAGTGCGGTGGAGTTTATTACTTCACTGCTTTCTTTATACTTATCTATTATACATCTCTGACGGAAGGGAGGGGTCCAAGCATGACGCTTGTATGTTCATTGGATTTTCTGTGGAGCATAACACTATTCCGAATTTCATATTATCCTTGCCATGTAGTGAAGTAGCTTAGTAATCTAAGCTACTTCTTTTTAAAAAAAGAGTTTTACTTATACATATATGAAATCTTCTTATGTTTAATAAGAGATAAAATATTTTGTTAATCTCATTAATATTCTATGTACTATAGTATGTGTCGCACAGTATATTAGTTATAGGAGTTGATAAGATGAGCGATACCAATGAACTAGTGAATAAACTAATGCAAGAAGTGCGTAGGGGAACGATTACGATTGGTGTACTAAGCCTTCTGAAAGAGCCTCAATATGGGTATTCACTCGTTACAATGTTGAAAGGTAAAGGAGTTGAGGTAGAACCAGGCACTCTTTATCCGTTGCTTCGAAGGTTAGAGAAGCAAGGGATTTTAGAAAGTGAATGGGATACCAATGAAAGTCGGCCGCGAAAATATTATTTCCTTAATACAAAAGGTGAGGAAGTGTATAACATGCTATGTGAAGAGTGGAAAAAAATCGTAACAAGCATGGATGGATTAATTGGATATGGAGGAGGTGATAGAAATGGAAATGGTTGAACGATATATATACGCAGTAACGCAACGATTGCCTGAAAACCAGAGAGAAGATATTGCTGAAGAATTACGTGGAATAATCGAGGATATGTTAGAGGCTCATTTTGGTTCTCAAAATTATACAGAAGAGCAAGTACATCACGTTCTTTTGGAACTTGGAAATCCTAATGAACTAGCCGAGCAATATAGAGGTTCCAAGCGCTACCTTATTGGTCCAGATCTATTTCCATCCTTTATCTTTATACTTAAAATCGTATCTCTCGCTATTATGACGGCAATGAGTATCGTTTTCGTAATCGAAACCATTATCGAACCTAGTGCTGTTATAGGGAACTTTATAAGCATGGTTACTTCCTTAATTAGTGCTGCTGCTCAAGCTTTTGCTTGGATTACAATCGGATTTGCGATAGCGGACTACAAAGGGATTGTTCCCGATGATTTGAAAAAGAACACTACAAGAGAGTGGACGCCAACAGACCTTCCGGAAATTCCTGACCGCAAAAAACAGATTAAACGAGCAGACGCAATCATCGGGATCATTTTCTCTGTTGTTGCTATAGTGTTTGTGACATTTTCCAACGAGTTAATTGGGGTTCCGATTTTTAGAAATGATGAGCTAATGGGAATCATCCCAGTTCTGAATGTAGAATCATTTAATAGTCTATTACCTTTTATTTATACCATCGTGGCCATAAGTATAGGGAAGGAATGTTTAAAGCTAATCTATGGGAAATGGACAAAACAACTAGCCCTTTTAACTATGATCATTAATGTTGTGACGTTAATTTTGGTTGCATTGTTGTTTACCGATCAAGTTGTTTGGAACCCTGGTTTCATGAGTGAATTTGTAGAACTTGGTGGTGTGAGCTCACAAGATGAACTGTATGCGCTGATTAAGCAAGTTTGGGAGCAAGCAACGTTTTGGACTGTCATAGGTTTTGTAGTTGTTACAATCATTGATACGGTTGTAGCTTTTTATAAGGCGTATCGAAAATAAACATGCAAAAACCAGTGAGTTTTTGGTCTCACTGGCGTTTACATATGCCATCTATACACTTTATCTGGCGCTTCTTCTTTGGTGGTATCAGACGATGTTGGGAAAGGTGGAAGTCCATCTATAAACTGAGCTGGAGGGGGAGAACCTTCCTTTACGATAAAGGGGGTGCCTTTTGAAACATAAGGATACAGCGTTTCGATATCTTCGTTAGACATCCTTATGCATCCAGCACTTTTATATTTTCCAATCGAATCAGGGTCATTAGTACCATGAATGGCATAGTTTTGTTCCAAAGCAAGTCCCCTTGTTCCAAATACTCCATTCCCTCCGTTTGGATTCGTGACACGTTCAGAAATCTCGCTTGTGATAAAAGGTAGGCCGTCCCCGCTTCCGACAAGATAAGAGGCAAGGATTGTACCATCTTCCGTTCCGAGGGCTAGTTGATTTACTTCTGGATAAAAGAACATAGCTAACGTTGGAATCTCTTGTATAGGTAGGGAAGAATGACTAGGTATATCTATAGAATACCCACTACTGGTTTTTGTATAGATTAATTCAGAGGGGATAGTAGTTAAGTAATTAGATGGAGGAGCAGCAGTAAGCTTTTCTGGTGAAAAGGGTGGCCCCTGTTCAGCCTCTGTATAAGATGTGATTGCAGTTTTCATGACCATAAGAAACAAGTCTTCCTCCGTATAAGATGGTGTTTCTGTAACAATTGGAGGACCTTGGTTGTGGAAGAATGTTTCTTCTGTCTTATAATAATGATGTTCCACGTTGGCCTGATGGATATATTTATCATTTGTAATAATCGTACGGAATAGTAGGAATAAAGTAAGTAGCATTAATATAGAAGCAATTAAAAATAACCAAATCAAACTTTTAGGTGTAGAAGGTGCAGATGGAGCTACGTTTTTTATAGGTTTTTTGATGTGCTGAAGATCAACTTTAGCCTCATAGTGATTCAAAGAAGCGGCTTTTAGTAGGCGATGTTTATACCTTTTGTTATCCCCTGTTACTTTCGCTTGTTGGGCATACTCGTACCACTTTTCAGCATCATAAGGGTTATAGTGCAGATACTTGCGTAAAAATCCATGATCATGCTTGGATAGGAATACATTAGGCTTCACCTCTACTAATATATCTGAATCCTTCAAGAAGAACTCCCCCTCACGTACGTTCGTTATAAAGAACTTGAATTTATTTTTAGTATAGGTCAAAATATGAAACAATGCAATAGATTAAGGAGAGTTCTGTTCTTAATAAAAAACTGAATGTTAACTTATTTTCTTTTTGTCATAGTAATCTTGATAAAATAAATAACTCACACCATCCTGCCACAAATTTTCAAAAGCTTCGCTTAATGATAAAGCAAATGTTTTATTCGTTATCTTCATAAGTAACTCATCATTTTTTCGGTCAGCATTATAAGTGAAGTTATAGGACCCAGCTAAGACATTAGTTTTGTCTGCAATCAACATTTTGATATGCATAGTACCATCATGCGTGTTCGTTCTAATAGCAATTCCGTGGTCAGACATCTCTTTTATATTTTTGTATTGGGCGTCAAAGGTTTTTAGCTGTTCTCTATCGGTAAAGACACGAACCGTAACGCCCCGTTTTGCAGCCTGGCATAGTTCCTTAGCTATATTTTTATCTGAAAAGAGGAATATAGCCACATCAATAGTTCGTGAGGCATTTTGAATGATCTGAATAATTTGTTGTTTAGGAGCGCGGTTGGACTTGGATAAAAAGAAATCTAGGGAATAGGTTTCCTTGTGTTTCTTTTTGCCAACTACATACCCAATATAGGAACCTGCTAACAAAGAACATCCTGCGGTAAACAGTAATTCCATTGTCACACCTCCTTACACAATCTTTATGTTTTAACCTATTTGTCCTATACAGTTTTTTGTAAGAGGGGAGAGGGTAAATAAAGAAAGATTAATTGTTTGACTTATTGTACTGTAGTATAGTAATTTATTATAAGAATTCCGATAAAAATTATAGGAATTATTGTGATGAAGATTAAAAAGGAGGGGAATACATGAAAAAACTTTGGGCATCGTACCTTAATGCATCGCTCATATTAAAAATTACAATAGCACTTATTCTTGGTATTATCGTTGGGTTGATTTTAGGAGAGCAAGCGACCGTGTTTGCACCATTGGGCGACCTATTGATGCGGTTACTACAGTTTATCATCATTCCGCTTATTTTATTTACCTTGATTGTGGGAATCAATCAGACGAAGTTAGGTAATCTAGGAAGAATGGGTGGAAAGATATTTCTTTACTATGTAGTAACATCTGCATTAGCTATTACTGTAGGATTAGCGGTAGCTAATGTCTTCGATCCAGGTACAGGAATCACACAACCTCCAGAAGAGGAAATTGAGGCCAATGAACACCCAGGTATAGCAAGCGTATTACTCAACATTGTACCTAAGAACATCGTAACAGCCTTTGGTGATATGAACCTTCTAGGTATCATCTTCACAGCATTTGTCTTTGGAATTGCCATCGCAGCATTGAGAAGCTCAGAAGAGCATGCTGATTTAGGCGAGCATGTATATAAAGTAGTAAATGGGTTAAATGAAGCAACATTTAAAATCATGAACGCGATACTTCAATATGTACCAATTGGGATTTTTGCGATTATTGCTGGTACAATAGGTCAACAAGGCATGGATACCATTTTATCTCTTGGAAATATGGTGTTCGTGCTGTATATCGCTTTGATTGTGCAAGTTGGTATTTACGTTCTTTTTATGCTTGCATTCAAGATGAAGCCAGGTGAGTTCTTCGCTCAAGCCCGTACGCCTATGATTACAGCCTTTGTAACACAGAGTAGTTCAGGTACATTGCCTGTAACACTAAATGCCGCGAATCGCCTCGGTTTATCAAAGAGTCTTTATGGCTTTAGCCTACCGCTAGGCGCTACGATAAACATGGACGGTGCTGCAATTCGTATCGCTGTCTCCGCAGTTTTTGCTGCGAACTACGCAGATATTTCACTAGGATTTACGAGTATGTTATCGATTGTCATCGTTGGAACACTAGCTTCTATCGGTACAGCAGGTGTCCCTGGTGCTGGTATTGTCATGATTGCTACCGTGTTCTCTCAAGTTGGTCTTCCTATGGAAGCTGTAGCAATACTCACATCCATTGATGCACTAGTAGGCATGGGAGCTACCTCCTTGAATATTACAGGTGACCTTGTCGGAACATCTATTATTAATAAAACTGAAAAGAAGCATGAGCAGGTCTCTGCTTAGGGATATAGAAAAGCGTAGGCGCCCGTTTAGCGACGTACAAACTGCTTACTTCTTTAACTGATAACAAAATCCCCTTGGATACCAAGGGGATTTTGTATTTATTACTGATCTTTCACTACCATTTTTAATAAATGTTTGGCGTAGGAATTCGCGATTTCTTCAGCCGTTTGAGGACCATCTTCACTGTACCATTGTAGGGTCCAGTTTAAGGCCCCTAAAATGATAAACCGAACCATTCGAATATCTATCGTTTCATCAAAAACGCCCTTCTCTATTCCTTCTTGTAAAATATCATCAAAATGATGAGCATAATCTTTTCGCTGTTGTAATGCCTCTTCTAAGTGCTCACCGCTGAAATTTTGATTAGGTTGGTCCATCATCAGAAACATTGATTTTTCACTTGTTGCCAGTAAGATATGAGATTCGACTGCTTGTTCTAGTTTTTTAATGGGATCTTTGTCACTGTTTACAACCTGTTCTATTTTTTCGAGACTTAAATCCATCACCATTTGATGGCATTGAAACAAAAGATCGTCTTTATTCTTGAAATAATAGTACATAGAGCCTTTTGTCATCAGAAGATTTGCTGCAACCTCTTCCATCGTAGTCCCTTGGAACCCTTTTTCTGCCAGAACAGTAGCAGCAGACCTTAGGATATCTTGCTTTTTTTTCGCGATTTTTTTCTCTCGTAATGACATGATGATTCCTCCTGGAATACATTCTATTTGTGGGTCGCTCCTATATTCAAAAAAAGCGCTCCAATTTTGAAATTCTCGCTCCAAAATTTAGAAAGTCGCTCCTATATTCAAAACCTCGCTCCAAAAAGGTGAAAAATTTTCTAGCTTATTTCAGATAAACTAAATCATATACTAGATTTAGTTTATCTATTTTTAAACAAAAAGTCAAAAAATAAATAGTTGTATAAAATTTAGAAAATTGTTATTATTTGTTTATGAAAGCGTTATCTTTTATGGACGATTAGTTTTGTTTTTTATATTGGAAAGGGGATATGCTGCGTGTCCTTACCACTCGATGGTGTGCGCGTTCTTGATTTAACGAGGTTACTTCCTGGTCCATATTGCACGATGATGTTGGCTGATTTTGGAGCGGATGTCATAAAGGTTGAGGATCCTCAGGGTGGAGACTATGCTCGTTGGAATGAGCCAAAGGTGGGTGACAAAAGCGCTCTGTTCTGTTCGCTTAATCGGAACAAACGTAGTGTCACCTTAAACCTTAAAGATGAAGAAGATAAACAGGTATTTATAGATTTAGTCAAAACCGCAGATGTCGTCATCGAATCCTTCCGGCCAGGTGTTATGGAAAGGCTAGGGTTATCTTACGAAAGTTTGAAATATCATAACCCACAACTCATTTATTGTGCCTTGACGGGATATGGTCAAACAGGTCCTTATGCAAAAGAAGCAGGGCATGACCTAAACTTCCTTAGCTATTCCGGATTACTCCATTTACAGGGGCAACCTGGAGAAAAACCACTTATTCCATCTGTTCAAATTGGAGATATTGGCGGAGGAGCACAGATGGCAACCATCGGAATACTGGTATCGATTATAGATGCTCAAAAAACAAGAGAAGGCCAATTTATTGATATTTCCATGTTGGATGGAACTGTTTCATGGATGCAGACTATACTACCTGATTATTGGGCCAAACCAGGCGAGGAGCCTGATAGAGGAGAACTTGTATTGAGTGGTGGTAAAGCCTGTTATGAAGTGTATCGAACACAAGACAATCGACATCTAGCAGTAGCGGCTCTCGAGTTTAAGTTTTGGAAGAATTTTTGCGAAGTGATTGGGAACAAAGCGTTCATTGATAAGCTAAATGCTCCTGCGGAACAGCAACAACTTTTGAAAAAAGAGATTCAAGAAGTAATCGAGCAAAAAACGCTACAAGAATGGTTAATTCGTTTTGATGGGGTGGAAGCATGTGTGTCGCCCGTATTGACACCACAAGAAATGACTGATCATCACCATATAAAAGATCGATCACTTATCACAGAAGTAGAGCACCCAAATGCTGAACGTATAAAGCAAATCAATAACCCTATAAAGTTAGCAGGGAAAAACATAAACATACGCAAACATGCACCTGGTCTAGGAGAACACAATGATGAGGTGTTTCAAGAACTTGGTTATTTGAAATCAAGTGAGTGATACTTAGTGTACTAGTCAAAATGGGAAGGGGAGAGAAAGTGATATGAATATTCAAGATTCGATTGCCATTATAACAGGAGGTGCTTCTGGTCTAGGAGAAGGCACAGCTCGAAACATTGTAAAGCATGGTGGTAAAGTAGCTATTCTAGATTTGTCTGAAGAAAAAGGAACTAGTTTAGCAGAAGAGTTAGGCGAGCAAGCCATCTTTATAAAAACAGATGTAACAAGTGAGGGCGATGTGCAGGTAGCTATTGAAACGACGATTGCTCAATTCGGAAGCTTCAACACGGTTGTAAACTGTGCAGGAGTTGGTGCTGCTGAAAAGACCGTAAGTAAAGGGAAAGCGCACGATTATGCCACCTTCCAGAAGGTTATCCAGATAAACTTAATGGGCACATTCAACGTCATTCGACTTGCAGCGGAGAAATTAGTAGAGGCAGAGGCAAATGAGGAAGGAGAGCGCGGTGTTATTATCAATACAGCCTCCGTAGCGGCTTACGAAGGTCAAATCGGGCAAGCGGCTTATAGTGCATCAAAAGGTGGCGTTGTTGGAATGACCTTGCCCATTGCACGAGATTTAGCCAAGAATGGAATTCGCGTCGTGACGATTGCACCTGGTTTAATAGAAACACCATTATTCGGTTCGTTATCAGACAAAGCTCGCGAGGCACTAGAATCACAGATTCCATTCCCATCAAGACTAGGACGTCCAGAGGAGTATGCCAAACTGACGCAATCCATCCTAGAGAATGTCATGATCAATGGAGAGACCATCCGATTAGACGGCGCTCTAAGAATGGCGCCAAAATAAAGAAAAGCGTAAGCGCCCGTATAGCGACGTATGAGCTGCGGCCTACACGACGTAGGTTGGTTCGATGTTGCTGCACGATGCAGCAATCTTAGTCGAACCTTCTTCAACCCAGAACTTCCTCTGATACCGTAGGAGATAAAGGAAACACGAAAACATGCGTGATTCGATGTTGACTTATCGTACAGAGGTGAGGGAAGCACACTAGTCGCTGGGCGCTGGAGCTAGACATATAAGCTACAAAGTGTACTCTTTCTTTTAAGAATAGACTGCTAGAATATTAAAAAATAGCGCTTTTTGCGCACATATGGAGGAATGTAACATGCGTGAAGTAGTAATTGTTGAGGCAGTTCGAACCCCTGTTGGAAGGAGAAAGGGAGTATTACGCAATAACCGTCCAGACGACATGGCCGCAAATGTTCTAAGAGAATTGGTTCAACGGGCTGGCGTTTCACCAGAATCGATTGAGGATGTCATTATGGGGTGTGTGTCCCAAGTTGAAGAACAAGGTCTAAATATTGCACGTTCAGCGGCTTTGATGGCTGACTTTCCAATTCATGTGCCAGGAACAACGATTGATCGCCAATGTGGTTCCGGTCAGCAGGCGATTCACTTTGCAAATCAGGCTATCTTAAGCGGAGACATGGATATCGTCATTGCTGGTGGAGTAGAAAGCATGACGCGTGTTCCGCTAGGTGCTTCGAGACGCCAATCCGATTGGAGTGAGCAGTTAAGTTCACGGTATGAAATGATTCATCAAGGGTTATCAGCAGAACGCATTGCGGAAAAATGGGGCTTCTCCCGTGAACTACTCGATAAATATTCACTAGAAAGTCATCGTCGTGCAATTGAAGCGACGGATGAAGGGCGATTTGATCAGGAAATTATGCCGCTTGAAGTTACGCTAGATGATGGATCGACCACCGTCATCAAGCATGATGAAGGACCGAGAATAGATACGACTCTTGAAAAGCTAAGTGCACTTAATCCTGCATTTACAGAAGATGGAGTAATCCATGCAGGGAATTCTAGTCAAATGAGTGATGGTGCCGCAGCTTTGTTGTTGATGTCGAGAGATAAAGCGGAAGAACTTGGTCTAAAGCCTAGATTTAGAGTTGTGGCTCGTACGGTAGTTGGGTCAGACCCAACCCTCATGCTAACAGGCCCAATTGATGCAACGAGAAAAGTACTAGATAAGGCAGGATTAACAATCGACAACATGGATACGTATGAGGTGAACGAAGCCTTTTCTCCTGTCCCATTGTGTTGGCTTAAAGAGATTAAAGCCGACCCGCAAAAGCTAAATCCTAATGGAGGTGCAATTGCTTTAGGTCACCCGCTAGGTGCTACGGGTGCTCGCCTTATGACATCTATGATTCATGAGCTTGAGCGAACAGGAGGTCGATATGGTCTGCAGGCCATATGTGAAGGTGGCGGAATGGCCAATGCAACGATTATAGAACGAATAGAGGCATAGATACACGAGGTTTATGTAACACATTCATATACTAGGAAGGTGATTGCTATGCAAAGACCCTTTTTAACAGAGAGTCATGAAATCTTTAGACAGTCGTTAAGACGGTATTTAGAAAAAGAAGTGATCCCTAATTTTGAACAATGGGAAGAGGAGCGTCATGTCCCACGCTCCTTTTGGACGCAACTTGGAGAGCTTGGGTTTTTATGTCCATGGGTTGATGAGCAATACGGTGGTATGAATGCAGACTTCGGATACTCCGTTGTTTTTTCTGAAGAACTGGAGAAAGTAGGAGCGGGACTAGTGGGGCCTGGTCTTCACAATGATATCGTTATGCCATATATAGATGCTTTTGGTACGGAAGAGCAAAAGAAAAAATGGCTACCTAAAGGTACGACAGGAGAAATGATTTCAGCCATTGCTATGACAGAACCCGGTACTGGCTCTGATTTGGCATCGATTAAAACAACTGCCAAACGGGATGGAAAGGATTTTATATTAAATGGTGAAAAAACATTCATTACGAATGGGTACTCTTGCAACTTTGTCGTTGTTGTTTGCAAAACAGATCCAAAAGCTGAACCCGCTCATGATGGAATCAGCCTCATTGTTGTAGATGCGATTGATGGGGAAGTCCCAGGTTTTAAAAAGGGGAAAAAGCTAAACAAAGTCGGCCAGCATACAAGTGACACATCGGAATTAATCTTTGAGGATTGCCGTGTACCTGCTGACAATTTACTCGGTGAGGAAGGGAAAGGGTTTTATTACTTAATGGATAAATTACAACAGGAACGATTAACTGTAGCGATCACAGCTATGACATCCTGTGAACGAATGCTAGAACTGACAATGGATTATATAAAGCAGCGGGAAGCCTTTGGAAGACCAATTAGTAAGTTCCAAAACACTCAATTCAAAATTGCCGAAATGGCAACGGAAATACAAATAGGTCGAACGTTTGTTGATAACTTAATCACAAAGCATATGGCTGGTGAGGCTATCGTAAATGAAGTATCTATGGCCAAATGGTGGACCACAGACTTATCAAAAAAAGTATCAGGAGAATGCATGCAGCTCCATGGAGGTTATGGATACATGGAAGAATACGAAATTGCCAGACGGTATAGAGATGTTCCGGTAGCTTCGATTTATGCAGGGACTAATGAGATTATGAAAACAATCATTGCGAAGAATTTAGGGCTATAATGAAGCAAAAGGATAAAGGTGGTAAGGCTAAATCGTAATGGTTTAGTCTATTTTTTTGTCCATTAAGCTTATAGAGTAATGATAAAATAAATAGAATATATTTACCGAAAGGAGGAGTTGTATTGTTTACATTCCTATCGATTGTGCTAGCTACTTTTCTCGGCTGGTTATTATTAGTTATAGGTGGACCTTACTTTGGAGCAGTCATTGCGTTTGGTATTATTGCTGGGTGTATATTTAGGGGATTGTATTTATTGAATCTGTTGGTCAATGAGTTGGTTGATCATGAGTGAATTTACATATTTAAGGATTAAAAGAGAGCTTGGTCAGCCGAGGCTCTCTTTTAAGTGAATTGAGGAACATACCAAGTTTAGTGTTGGTCCTCTATATCAATTTCGTCTGGCAACTCCTCAGACGCATCAGGAATATCACGATTCTTTACTTCAGCTTGATTAGAGGAATAGATGGTTATACTAAGTTGTCCGCCATACACCTTTGCTCTAATTAGTATGGGCTGATCATACGTGTTTTTGAACGTGAAGTCTGGACCATACCAACTTACGGTAGCGTCTCGTCCTGGGGGGACGTATGGAACGCTTTTACTGTGGGAGTATCGTTGAATAATTTTGGCGCCGGCATTGTCAACGGCATTATAGATTGTAGAAGAAACTTGGCAAATGCCCCCTCCTATACCTTCTGTAACTTCCCCTTTTACGATGACAGGGGCAGGTAGATATCCTTTTTCCTTTGTTCGTTTGCCTACGACTTGGTTGAATGAAAAGGTTTCTCCAGGGAATACCGCATGACTATCAACTGCTTCTGCTGCAAGTTTAATGTTATGAGTCCGTTCTTTGTTGTTTGAATTAAAATACGTGACATAGTGGCCGATTTGTTGAGTACGTATGTTAGCAAGGATTTCGCTGTCCACTTTAGGATGAGTGGGAAGTTTTGGGGCTTCTATTGTCATCGGACCTTTACCTAAAAGGTAGCTGTACACCATGCGTGTGAATTTCTCTTGATAAAGGTGATAGCCCGTTTTTCCTGGGATGATTTCTCCTGAATCGCCTATCTTGGCATTTATGGCATCCTTATGTACAAGGTCTGAAATCTGGTTCATAAGCTCAGTTGTCTTTGATGAACTGATAAATGGTTCACCAAGAAATTCCTCCATATAATCATCACGATAGATATGCATGATTTCTTTTCCATCATGCACAATAGTTAAGTCTTCATTTTGAACAGATGGGTTAATGAATAGTAATAAAATCGTTAACATGGCCATTTTCATAAGCAGAAACCTCCTGGTGATAGTATGAGTAGAAATCTGAAGATTCATGTGTGTAAATATAGTTCAAAGTCATGATTTTAGGATATATACGTTTTTTCACAATTAAAAAGGATGAACGAGGTTTCATGAAGAAATAGAGAGGAAGGCTAGGAGCGCTAAAGGAGCTTGGTTATGAAGATTTTAACGATAGGAGTACATATTACAATCGTAACAATGTTTTATTACATAGGGATGTGGATTCAAAAAGCAGTAGGGTTGTTTATTCCAGGTAGTATTATTGGGATGATGTTGCTTTTTATTGCATTACTTACGAACGTCATCAAGGTAACTTGGATTGAGAAAGGATCCGCATTATTAATTACGCATCTGCCCTTCCTGTTCATTCCTGTCACGGTAGGTGTTATTCAATATCTGGACTTGCTAACGGGAAAGGGTCTTCTGCTTCCTGTAATTGTATTAGTTAGTACTCTCCTTGTTGCGGTTTTATCTGGTGCACTCAGTCAATTTTTAGTTCGGCAAAAGGAGAAGCAATATGATTGATCTGATGATTGGAATAGCAGCAATATTAGGGACTCTTTTCATATATATAGGTTCACTAACATTATATCAGCGGTTACGTTCCCCAATTACTCTTCCTGTGTTCGTCTCTACTATTGTGGTTAGTTGCCTGTTGCTGGTAAGCAATGTTTCGTATGATGCATATATGAAGGGTGGGGCGTGGGTTGACTGGTTTTTAGGCCCCGCAGTAGTTGCGTTAGCTTATCCCTTATATAAGCAACGAGCTATTTTGAAATCCTTTATGATCCCAATTGTTTCAAGCGTGACAGTTGGTGCTGTAATTGGGATTTCCTCGGGAATCACCCTTCTGAAATGGGCCGAATTTGAACCATCCATTATCTACTCCATTGTTCCAAAAAACGCCACAACTCCTGTGGCAATGCCTGTAGCCAAAAGTCTTGGTGGTATCCCATCCTTGGCTGCTGTTTTTGTGATTTTTGCTGGAATAGTAGGAGCAGTTATGGGACCAAGTTTATTCAAATGGACTCGCATCACTCACTTTTTAGGTAAGGGTGTGGGGATGGGAACGGCATCTCATGCGATTGGTACATCTAAGGCTATGGAGGAAAGTGAGGAAGAAGGAGCGGTCAGTACAGTTGCCATGATACTAGGTGCCATTGTCATATCCTTCATTAGTCCATTAGTTGTGTTCCTATTGTTGTAACATACCTTTTTCACTTAGACAGATGTTGGGCTTATTTCTCACATTCTCTAACAACTTTAATAAAATAGGTAATAATTATTTGTGGCTAACCTAACAGGAGTGATTGGATGCCGGTGATTACAGGGGAAGAATATATTAGACGTATTGATGCGCTAAAAAGTGAGGTTTGGATTAATGGAGAGCCTGTAGAGGGGAACATATCTAAACATCCTGCATTTCAAGGTGTAATTCAGAGTCAAGCTGAATTATATGACTTGCAGCATAGGCTACCGGAGATGACCTTCTCCTCTGAAATAACTGGTCATCAAATAGGGAAATCATACTTAATTCCGAAGACGAAAGAAGACCTCCAAGCAAGAAGGAATATGATTCAACAGTAGGCCCGTCACAATGGTGGATTGATGGGGAGAAGCCCTGATTATATGAATACTGTGCTAGCATCGTATGCTGCTTCGGTCGATATTTTGGAGGGAGAAAAGAATTGCTATCCTGAGCGATTGTTATCTTTTTATGAATTTGCTCGAGAAGGTGATCTATCGTTCACCCATACGTTTTTAAAGCCACAGTCGAATCGTTCCACTCTGAGTTTGCTGGATGAAGATGAGACCAATGCGAAAATAGTCGGGAGTACAGAAGAAGGAATCATCATAAAAGGTGCAAAATTACTGGCTACTCAAGGTGGCATTACAGATGAAATTATTGTCCTTTCTGCTCCCGGAGGAATGGAGGAGTGTGAAGCATATGCTTTCTCCATTCCGAGCAATACACTTGGACTAAAGTTTGTAGCCAGAGAATCATTTGTAACAGGGGCATCTAGATTTAATGCACCGTTGTCTTCTCGTTTTGAAGAAATGGATAACATTGTCATCTTTGATGATGTGCTTGTTCCTTGGGAAAGGGTATTTATTTACAAAAACATTAGAGCGATAGATGATTTATATAAGAAGGGAAAGTTTACGCCATTTACCTTACATCAAATAGTCTCGAGACAAGTGATCAAAAGTGAATTATTACTGGGGATAGCCCAAATGGTCGTGGAAACGATTAATATTTGTGAGTATCAACACGTACAAAGCAAAGTTGCGGAAATGATTAAGAGGCTCGAAACCATGAGAGCTCTTCTTAATTACTCAGAAGAACAAGGTGCAATCGAAAAATCGACCGGCGTTTTCATTCCAGCTAGGCAACCACTGTATATTGCTATCAATCAATTTCAAGAGCTATATCCTCGTTTTACAGAAATCCTCCAGCAACTAGGAGCAAGTGGAATGATGACGATTCCAACAGAAAAGGATTTTCAATCATCCATGGGGAAGGAATTATTAACCTACTTACAGGCTACTGATAAAAATGGTGAAAAACGTGTACGCTTGTTTCGATTGGCTTGGGATATCTCCATGAGTGCTTTTGGTTCAAGGCAAACGTTGTATGAACGGTTTTTCTTTGGTGATCCGGTTCGGTTATCTCAGACTATTTATCACACGTATGATAAACAACCCGCCTGTACATTTGCAGGGAAATTTATCAAGGAATGAAAAACTCCCAGCACTTCATGAGTGCTAGGAGTTTTTCAATAGTTAGTCAATGTTCACGTACAAGTTTTCTAATCCTCTTAGTAAAAATACAGCGCGCCAATTTGGTTCCTGACGTTGTTCATCCAACCGAATTTCCGGAAAGGCTGAAAGAAGCTTTTCAAGTGCGACTTTCCCCTCTAAACGAGCTAGCGGTGCACCAAGACAGAAATGAATCCCGAAACCGAAGGCTACATGCTGGAAGTCTTTTCTTGTAATATCAAATTCATCTGCTTGTTCGAACTTGCATTCATCGCGATTAGCGGAGCTGATAGAAGCAAGTACTAAATCACCTCGACGAATATGTTTACCGTGAAATTCCATGTCGTCCTCTGCCCAACGAGCTGTAGAAAAATCAACAGGGCTATAATACCGGAGTCCCTCTTCAATAGCATTCTCAGTCAATGAAAAGTCCTCTTGTAATCGCTCCATTTGTCGTGGATGTTCAAACAGAGCATACATTGTGTTGGCGATGAGGTTCACGGTTGTCTCATGTCCAGCAATAATTAAAAGAACAATCATAGAATATAATTCTGTTCGGTTTAATTGTTCTCCCTCTTCTTCTGCCTGAAGAAGGTTGGATATGAGATCATCTTGTGGTTCTTCGCGTCTTTCCTCAAATAGTCGCGTCAAATAATTTGTAAATGCCTGAACGTCTTCTACAAAATCCGTTGCCATATTATCAGACGCAGCTATTATCGTGTTTGACCATCTTCTGAATTTATTTCGATCTTCAGCAGGTACACCTAGTAATTCGCTAATCACAATGATTGGGAGCGGAAATGCAAAGTCATTGATTAAATCGATTTTCCCTTTTTTGTTGTTTATTTCCATAATCAATAGATCAGCAATATCTTCAATTCTTGGTTGTAGATTCTTTATTGTCTTTGGATTGAAGTATGGTTGGACTAATTTTCGAAGTCTTGTGTGGTCAGGTGGATCGACATCTAGCATCATGTTTTGAAAAATCGTCGTCATTTCGTCTTGGGGTGTGTCATGTGGAGAGGTTGAAAATAGTTTGGACTGGTCTTTTATAAAGCTTTGTGTCTTTAATAACTCTTTCACATGGTCATATTTTGTGATAATCCAAGATGATTGGTTTTGCTGTTGAGACATAAGAAAAATAGGGTCATGTTGACGTAAGGATTCATAGAAAGGGTAAGCCCCTTTTTTAAAATTGGACTGAAATAGTTTTTCCATTGTTTCCATGTATGTAACCTCCTATTTCATTCATTCCGGCTAAATGGTTATATCACTTAGTATAAGGTATGACAATAGCACTCTCAAACAATATATGGAAAGTGGTCTGTATGAAAACTAGTGAAAATATGACCAATCATGCGATAAACAAGCGTATGTCAGGGTTGCTTAATGTCAATCGCTTCATAGAATAATTTAGAACATCCTTATGCTAGGGAGCGATTAGATGATTGATTTTGCAGGGAAGAGTCACTTGAACAAAAATGATTTAGATGGGTACAAGCTGATTGGTGATGGCAAAGATGGTGAAATATATCAAATTGCAGAAGATAAATGCGTGAAGTACTTCTTTAAAGAAGAAACGCAACAGAAGGAATTAGAAGCGTTAAAAGTGGGGCAATCCTCTCCCATCTTCCCTGGGTTATATGAATACGGGGACAATTACATTGTAATGCAATACGTAGAGGGGGTTTCACTAGCGCGTCATTTAAAAAAAGAAAAACAAATTTCTAAAGCACTAACAGCTAAGGTTATTGCGTTGCTTCAGGAATTACAGCGAGTGGGGTTTACAAGGTGGGATACGGAAATCCGTCATATCTTAATAGCTCAGGATCACCAATTAAAAGTTATTGATCATAAGCGAGCTTTTTCTACCAAAACTCATATACCAACTAAATTGTTTAAAGGCCTGAAAAAATATGATGTGCTGGATGAGTTTTTAGAGTATGTCAAAGAGCTGCATCCTTCTAGTTATCAAGATTGGATGAATAAAAAGTGATCTAATCAGGAACGAAAGCGCAAGCGATTCGATGTTGACTTATCGTAAGGAGGAGCAGGAAGTTTGCTAGACGCTGGGCGCTGGAGCTGGACATGGCAACATCAGTTCATCAAAGTTATCCATAGCCTCAACCCATTTAATTTCCTGTACGACAAAAAGACCGATTACTTAGTAGATTGGTCTTTTTTGTTGGGATAGGAACTGGATGATAAGGTGTCATTGATTTTAGAGATAAGATATCGGAGCGACTTTTCAAAATTAGGAGCGAGATTTTTAATATTGGAGCAACTTTTGAAAATCAGGAGCGACTCTTGTCAGACGATGGCATGCGTCGTAAGACTCCATGTCTAACATCAATGAAGCAATCAATCGTTTGGCTACAGTTATGGAACAATCTCAAGCAAGTATTCAAGAAATGACGATGAGTTCCGAGCAATTATTAGATGGGAATCAGAACATCGTTAAATTGATTGAGCATAATACGAATGAATTAGAGGGAATGAAGGCTTTAAGTTCCTGATTGCACAAAAAAGGGTGCCTTAGAAGGGCATCCTTTTTTGGTAGTTAGTTTCTGAATTTTTAATTGAATCGACTTACTTGTATTTCTCCCGTAATTCCTCAAGCTCTTCCATAAGGCTCTTTCCAATTTCCTCGTCAAACCGATCATATACTTCCTCAAATTGTCTTCTCCATACTTCTTTTCGTTCTGGTGGTAGGTCATAAATATGTATGTCAGATTGCTCTTTAATTCTTTTTAAGGCTTGTTGATTCATTTTTACGGCATGTTGGTGATTCCAATTGGTGGCTTCTTTCATAGCGGATTGAATGTTTTGTTGTAATTCAGGTGAGAGTTTGTCCCAGAAGCCTTGGTTCATGAGTACAACGTAACTTAATAGCCCGTGATTGCTAATGGTCATATGAGTTTGAACTTCATAAAATCGCTTCGAATAAATATTGGATAGTGTATTCTCCTGGCCAGTAATGGTTTGATTCGTAAGGTTTTGGTAGGTGCGATTAAAAGGTATTTGACTGGTTTCTGCATGAAGAGCTTCGAACTGTGCTTGTATTACCGGTCCGGTCATAACTCTGAAATGCTGATCAGCGAAGTCAGATGGACCTGTTAATGGTCCGCTACTTGTCGTCATTTGTTTGAAGCCATTATTCCAAATGGCAAGTCCAAACATATTATCATTTTTTACATTTGCTAAAAGCTCATCCCTTATATTTCCTGTTAGAGCTTTATTGACAGCTTCATAGTTAGGAAAGGCATAAGGTAAATCTAGCAGAGCTAATTCAGAGAACGTACGGGTTATTTTGGTTGAAGCAGGAGCTATCATCTGAATAGATCCTTGTTTTAATGCTTCGAATTCAGCTTCATCAGAATAAAGCATACCGTTGGGATAAACCTCAACCTTCACTTTGTTATTTGTCTTCTTTTGGACTAACTTTGCAAATCGTTGAGCAGCTAACCCTTTAGGGGTGTTCTCTGCGACAACATGGCTAAATTTAATGACAATTTGGTCAGTTAAATCTTCTTGTTCATCGTCAAAATGAATATCTTCACCTTTAGCTCGAAAATTATAAACCGTAAATACCATGAGTCCAATCATAATACTAACGATTAAAGACCATTGCACTTTTTTCATGGGTGCACCTCTTTGAAAAGTTTGAAAGTATTGTAACATATGATTTCACTCATGCTACAATAACATTTAATATCGTTGAAGGGATTTTTCTCTATGAAGTTGAAATCGCTACCAATAAAATTGAAAATTACGATTTTAGCCTTTGCAATCGTTCTTGTATCCTTGATGATTGGTGGTCTGGTCATTATTGGGAATGTTGAAAATGTGAAGGAAGAGGAACTAAGAAAACGAACGATGATTACAGCAAGAACGGTAGCCCAAGTACCAGAGGTTGAGCAATATATTACGGAAACTCGTGGATGGACAACAATAAATCCCATAGTCGAGCGAATTCGGATTATAAACAATGCAGATTATATCGTAACATTAAATATGGAACATGAACGTTATTCACACCCTGTACAGTCGAAACTTGGAACGGTATCTAAAGGGGAAGATGAAGGTCCTGCATTTGCCGAGCATACCTATACGTCGTTAGCCAAAGGCGAAGCGGGCACAGCGGTTCGTGCATTTGTTCCTATTGTAAATGAGAACCATAAACAGGTAGGGGTAGTCATTGCCGGAAATCTATTACCTGGATTTTTGGAAATGTTATCTAGTGTAAAACGTGAAATGATTGTGATTATGATTCTTACATTGACATTTGGAGTACTTGGTTCATCTCTGTTAGCTAGACATATCAAGGAACAAATGTATAACCTAGAGCCTCATGAAATTGTAAGGATTTTAACGGAAAGAACAGCAACCTTCCATGCCATGCATGAAGGCATTATCGCTATTGATAAGAATGAATCTATCACAGTATTTAATGAAAAAGCAAAAGAAATGTTAGGTGTTTCTGGTGAGGTCATAGGAAAGCAAATCCGCAACGTGATAGCAGATACTAGATTACCAGAAATCCTTCATCAAGATGCTCCAGTCTACAACCAAGAAATACGTGTTCGCGATACGAATATTATGAGTAATCGTATCCCTATTACAATGAATAATGAACAAGCTGGCGCTGTAGCCATTTTTCAGGATCGAACAGAAGTAACTCATTTAGCGGAAGAGTTAACAGGGGTGAAAGCCTTCGTGGAGGCACTTCGTGTACAAAATCATGAGCATATGAACAAATTGCATACTATTGCCGGACTCATTCAACTTGGAAAACAAGAAGAAGCCTTAAGCTATGTGTATCAGGTTTCTGAGGAACAAGAAGAACTTACACGCTCCCTACGAGAGCAAATTAAGAATGACAGTCTCATAGGTTTATTATTGAGTAAAGTTAGCCGTGGTAAAGAGTTAGGTATTAAGGTTACTATTTCTCCTGAGAGTAAGATTACGACTTTTCCTGAAAACCTAGATCATCATGATTTTGTATTGATATTAGGTAATTTAATAGAGAACGCGTTTGCCGCATTAGAAAAAACAGAAATAGAACAAAAACGTGTATTTGTAAGTATTGAACAATGTCATGAAAAATGCAACATTATTGTAGAAGACAATGGTTATGGAATCGATAAGGGAGAGATGGAAGCGATTTTTGAGGAAGGCTTTACAACTAAGAAGGAAGAAGGGCATGGAATGGGCCTTTATTTAGTCCAAAACATTGTACAAAAAGGAAATGGGAATATCGAGGTGGATTCTTATCCAAATGAAGGGGCAAGTTTTATCATTACCTTTCCAATGGAACATAAACAATCAATAAAAGGGGAGAAGATGGATGGCGAAGTCGATGATTAAAGTTCTGCTCATTGAAGATGATCCAATGGTGCAAGAAGTAAATAAACAATTCATTGATAGTGTGGAAGGGTTCCTTGTAATAGATAAAGCTTCTAATGGAAAAGAAGGCATTGAAAAAGTTCAACAATTACAACCTGATCTAGTTCTTTTAGATATTTACATTCCAAGCCAGGATGGGATATCGGTTTTGCAACAAATACGAAGTGAACAATTAACAGTCGATGTCATTGCTGTGACTGCTGCTAATGATAAACAAACCATTCGTACTATACTTCAACAAGGAGCGGTAGACTATATCATGAAGCCGTTTCAATTCGAACGGATGAAGCATGCACTGGAACAATATAAGCGATATAGAACTAGATTAGAAGAAGAAGGGGCAATGAATCAACAATCATTAGATGAGTTATTACATAATCAAGCCAATCAAGAGGAACGCATATCTGATAAGCAACATGACCTCCCGAAAGGCTTAAATGAAGTCACTCTTAACCAAATCAGAGAGTATATCAGTAACCAACAACAATCACAATCTGCTGAAGAGGTAGCTATCGGAATTGGTATTGCTAGAGTTACCGCAAGGAGATATTTAGAGTATTTAAAGGAAGTTGGCGATATAAGGCTTTCGATTCAATATGGAGGAGTAGGGAGGCCAATGAATCGTTATGTACGTAAATAAGGGTTTTGTTCATTTTGATCTTTTTTATAACAAAAACATAAAAGCGTTTCCAAGATTGTAATTCTGTTCAGACACCCTCATCTAAGGGTGTTTTTTATTGTCTAATAAGGTCTTCCTATTACTTTCAAGCTAGAATCACAGCGTATGACCGAAAAGACCAAAACGTTCATTATAATCAGAATATTTCAAACATTAACTGAAAACGCTAACATTGAAATTAACCAAACAGAGGAGGGTCAATAGTTGAAAAAATACTTAAGTTTACTAGTAGGTATGATGTTATTGATTGGAGTCATTGCAGGATGTGGAGCACGCTCTTCACAAGGTTCTAGTGGTAACGAAGAAGGATCAAGCTCTTCTGAAGATAAGATTGTCGTGAAGTTTTCCCACGTAGTAGCGGAAAACACGCCTAAAGGAAAGGCAGCAAACAAATTTGAAAAGCTAGCAGAAAAATATACTAACGGTAAAGTCGACGTACAAGTATTTCCGAACTCCCAGTTGTATTCCGATGATGAAGTATTATCAGCGATTCAGCAAAATAATGTACAACTAGCTGCTCCAGCTACATCAAAGGTCTCCAAACTATTCCCTGAATGGCAGGTGTTTGACCTACCATTTGCTTTTCCAGATACAAAAGCAGTTCAGGAAGCAATGGAGAGTGAAGAAATTGGTGGAAAGTTATTCTCTATGTTAAAAGAGGAACAGCTATTAGGTTTATCCATGTGGGATAACGGATTTAAACAAATGACATTAGATTCTCATACCTTGAAAAAGCCCTCTGATTTTGAAGGGGAGAAATTCCGCGTTATGTCCAGTAAAGTGCTAGAGGCTCAATTCGAAGCGGTAGATGCGAATCCAACACCAATGCCATTCTCAGAAGTGTATAGTGCATTAGAGCAAGGTGTTATTAATGGTCAAGAGAACACATTATCCAATATTTATTCTAAGAAATTTCATGAAGTACAGGATTATATGACAATTAGTAACCATGGTTACCTTGGATATGCAGTCATTACGAATAACGAATTTTGGCAAGGGCTACCAGATGATGTGCGTAAAAACATGGAGAAAGCACTGAATGAGACAACTAAATGGGTTCGTGAGAATGGAAAGCGCTTAAATGATGAAAATCTTAAGAAGATTAAAGAAGATGGCACGTTAAAAGAAATCCATAAACTGACAGAGGAAGAGAAACAAGCGTGGATAAAAGCCATGGATCCTGTTTATAAAGAGTTTGAAGAGGAAATAGGAAAAGATTTAATTGATGCTGTGAAGGGTCTACGCGAATAAAAATACCGAAGAGGAGGGCTAACATTTCCTTAGCCCTCTTTTTTTACAAAGTCATTCTAAAAGAAAGGGGAGGTGGCTGCTTATGAAGACTGTTCTATATATCCTAAAAAAGATGGAAGAAATATCAGTTGGTATTGCAATGTCTATCGCAGTTTTATTGTCCTTTGTGGAAGTTGTGTTACGGAAATTCTTTGGGGAAAGCTTAGGATTTACGCATGAAGTCGTTGTGTATTTACTGATTTATGCAGGTCTAGTCGGTGCAGCTATAGGTGTACGAGACAAGGTTCACCTTGGTGTTGATCTAGCCGTGAAACAATTTCCCCACACCCTTCAGAAAGGGGTTGTGCTGGTAACGACAGCTGTGTGTACTTTTTTTACAACTGTGATTACCGTTTTGGGTGTACAACATGTCGGCAATATTGCTGCATTTGGGCAAGTCACACCTGAATTAGAAATCCCATTATTCATTCCGTTGCTCATCGTCCCATTATCTTTTGGTTTAATGACGCTCCATTTTATACGTGAATTGCTTCAAGTGATCAGAACGAAGCCTGAACATGTGCTACAAGAGGAAGGGGGAGCTCACTAATGAATCTAGCAACTGAACAGACGTCACCTCAGCCAGAAGGCATGACACCAAATCCACAAGGAGGTCTTTCAAAAAAACTATTTTCGATTCTAGTCATAGGTGTCTCTTTAATCGGTGTCATCTACTCAATGCAAACAAGTAATATGGGGCTAGCCCTATTTTCATTGTTATTCTTGTTGCTTTTATTAGGAACACCCATTGCGATTGCACTAGGGGTCTCGTCTTTTCTTTCTATCTATTACTTTACAACCGATCCTTTGCCTGATTTAGCAGGTAAGGTCTTCTCAGGATTAAATTCATTTCCACTTATGGCTATCCCTTTCTTTGTCTTAGCAGGTAATATCTTCACATCAGGCGGAGTAGCCAAAAGACTTATCCATTTAACCAATATGTGGGTAGGGCATATTCCTGGTGGTCTTTCAATTGCAAGTATTGTTTCTTGTACATTATTTGCTGCCATTTCTGGCTCATCTCCTGCAACAGTGGTTGCAATAGGAGGGATTATGATTCCGGCTATGGTGGATCATGGATATGATAAAAACTATGCAGTAGGCTCTGTGTCAACTGCAGGATCACTTGGTATTCTTATTCCACCAAGTATTCCGATGATAGTATATGCTGTAACTGTAGAACAATCTGTTGGGAAGCTTTTTCTTGCTGGGATTGTACCAGGAATTCTATTAATGACATTGCTATCATTGGTCAGTTTTTTCATTGCGAGAAAAAGAAATTATGCTAAAGCTGAAAAAGCTTCCATTAATGATCGACTTAAAGCATTTAAACGTGCTATTTGGAGTCTTGGTTTACCTATAGTTGTAGTAGGTGGAATATATTCTGGGGTGTTCACTCCAACTGAATCTGCAGCAGTAGCAGTTGTATTAGGGGTTGTAGTAGGATTATGGATTCATAAGGATCTAAGATTCAAGGATTTTCCGGAGATTTTGTTGAATTCGGCTAAGACTACAGCCATGTTATTTTTCATCATTGCCATGGCCATGACTTTTGCTCATATTTTAACGCTAGAACGTATTCCTCACTCAATAGCAGAATTGATTACAGGTTGGAACATGGGACCTATAATGTTCTTGCTTATTGTAAATATTTTATTATTTATTGCAGGACAATTCATGGAACCAACAGCGATTATTACAATTCTGGCACCTATTTTATTCCCGGTAGCGATGGGGGTTGGAATAGATCCAATTCATTTCGGTATCGTGATGGTTGTAAACATGGAAGTTGGCATGATTACGCCTCCAGTTGGATTGAATTTATATGTGGCAAGTGGAATAACGAAGATGCCCCTTGTGGACGTAACAAAGTCAGCACTGCCTTGGTTGGTTGCCGTCGTTATTGGATTAATCCTGGTAACCTACATTCCAGCCATCAGTCTTTGGTTACCTGAATTTTTGTACGGATTTCGTTAATGAGACTAGCCCCTTCTGAATAAGTGGGGGCTATTGTAATTGAACAGGAAGAAGGGTTGTTCCTATGATAGAAGCTCGAACAAAAGCATTTTGGACGAATACGATTGCTTTAAGCATTGGTTCTTTGTTTGTATTTGCCAATGTGTATTTCACTCAACCAATCTTACCCGTGTTAACGAAGGAATTTGCAGTGTCTCCTTTACAGGCAAGTATGTCCCTATCCCTTGTTATATTCGCTATAGGGATATCTTTGTTTTTTTATGGTCCTATTTCTGACAGTATTGGTCGAAGAGGGATTATGATTGTAACAATGGGGTTGGGGACTATTGTAACCTTTTTGGCTGCTTTTTCGTTCAACTTTGAATTTTTTCTCGTTATGCGTGTACTACAGGGGATTCTCCTTGCTGGATTACCCTCGCTAGCACTAGCTTATATAGGGGAAGAATATTCTACTCATGCTCTGTCTGTTGCGATTGGTGTCTTCATAAGTGGTAATACAATTGGAGGCATGTTCGGCAGGATAGTAAGTGGTATCGTGACGGATCTATATGACTGGCAAACAGCCTTTTTGGTTATGGGTGTTGTGAGTTTGGTTTGCTTTGTTTTGTTTGTTGTTCTGTTACGACCATCTCGATATTTTGAGCCAAAGAAATTTGATTGGAAAGAAGCATTAGGTGTCTATAAAAGTCATGTCTTAAACCGAGAGCTAAGACTAGCCTATATAGTAGGTGGTTTACACTTTTTCTTGTTTGTCGGCCATTTTAATTACGTCACGTACCTTTTAACTTCCCCACCTTACCAACTTCCTACGAGTCTCATAGGCGTTCTCTTTTTAACCTATATTGCAGGAACAATTAGCTCACAAATAGCAGGTCGGGTCTCTAAAAAATTTTCACATGCTGCATGTATTAAAATAGGAATTCTCATCATGGTATGCGGTTTAGCTATAACACTGATTCCAAGTGTCTTTGCTATCATAGGTGGCTTGCTTATGAACTGTTTCGGATTCTTCTTTGCTCATTCTACATCTAGTTCTTGGGTTAGTGGTCGAGCAACATTTAGTAAAGCTAGTGCATCAGGTCTGTATTTGATTTCCTATTATATAGGAGGAAGTCTAGGTCCAATATACTTAGATCCATTCTGGAACCAGATGAATTGGCCTGGGGTAGTCATAGGGTGTTATTTGGTTCTAGCATCTACCATGTATGTAGCGTTTCAGATGGCGAGTATAGAGAAAGAGATTGATAAACAAGAGTCATCTAAGAGATTACAGACTTCAGAATCAAGGACCTAGTGGCAAGCCTATGTTGTTACTTATTTTACAACATAGGCTTTTAGTCAAATTACAGAGAATTTTCAAATAGAATTGCAAACTAAGGTTGACATTAAATGTGTAAGCGCTTTACCATGGCTGTAACGGGTTACATAGTAACTCTTTCTTATTAAAACAATATGTAACCCGTTACACATTAATAAATTGATAGAGAAAGCAGGTATGATGATGGCTACGATTCGTGATGTTGCTAAGCAAGCAGGTGTTTCTGTTGCTACCGTTTCGAGAGTACTCAATAGTAATGGGTATGTAAATGAGGATACTCGAGTGAAAGTAACAGAAGCAATTAAAGAACTGAACTATTTGCCAAATGATGTCGCGAGAAGTTTATTTAAACGACGATCTAAAATGATAGGGCTCATCTTACCTGATATTACTAACCCATTCTTCCCTGAGTTAGCTAGGGCGGTGGAAGATGTGGCGAATGAAACAGAGTACACATTTGTATTATGTAACTCAGACAATCAAATGGAGAAAGAACAGCAATATTTAACTGCATTGAAACAAAAATATATAGATGGATTCATCGTCGTAAGTAGTACGCTTACGACAGAACAGGTTCACGAACTGAACGTTCCGGTCGTAGCACTAGACCGAATCATTTCTCCTCATATGCCTTCTGTTTCTGTGCAGAACTATGAAGGGGCACAAGAGGCTGTTCAGTATTTGATGAAAAATGGATGCCAGAAAGTTGCTCATATATCAGGGCCAGATTATGTAGATAACGCACATGCTAGAAAACAAGGATATTTGGATATGGTAAGAGATAAAGAGTGGTATGTGGACGGTTTAGTAGTAGATGGTAAATATGAGCTGGACCCTGCCAAAGAAGCAGCAACCCAATTATTGGAAAAATATCCAGATGTCGATGGAATATTTGTAGGGAACGATCTAATGGCGGTTGGTGTTTTGAAAGCAGCGGAGGCTCTCGGAATTAAAGTACCTGAAAACTTATCGATTATAGGGTTTGATGGTATTGCTCTAGGAGAAACGACCACACCTGCTCTAACTACAATGGCGCAACCTATTTATGATGTGGGATCGAAAGCAGCAGAGTTATTAATTAATTATATAGAAGGAATCCCTTCAGTACATTCGAATCATTCCTTTGGAGTTCAAATCATTGAACGAGAAACCGTTAAAAAAGGAGGGGTATAGATGACACCAAACGTTACAGTGGTAGGAAGTATTAATATGGATTTAGTAACGAGTACAGAACAAGTTCCCAATCAAGGAGAAACCGTGTTAGGTTATGATTTTGCAACGTACCCGGGTGGTAAGGGAGCTAATCAGGCCGTATCTGCCTCCCGCTTAGGGGCAAAAACGAACATGATCGGCGCTGTTGGTAAGGATGCTTTTGGACAGGAATTAAGTGAAACGCTTCGTGAAAATGGAGTCGTTACAGAAAATGTGAAACCGGTTACAGATACTCCGTCAGGGACAGCTACGATCATTTTATCGAATGGAGATAATCGAATTATTGTAAATCCAGGAGCAAATCATAGCGTCACACCTGACTATATTAAATCGTGTGCGGAGGTGCTACGCTCTAGTGATATCGTGTTAATGCAGTTGGAAATTCCGCTCGAGACGGTAGAGAAAGCTGCAAAACTAGCAAAAGAAGGTGGAGCGACGGTCATCTTGAACCCTGCTCCTATACAAGCGCTACCTGAATCTTTACTTCAATGGGTGGATATTATCACACCAAACGAGTCAGAGGCAGAGACGTTATTTAACCAGTCTCATCAATCGAATTTAGAAGATAAGCTCATTATTACGAAGGGGAGCGAAGGTGTTTTCTTCTATGAGGATGGTAAGGAAAGACTTATTCCTGCGTATCGTGTTGATCCCGTAGATACAACTGGGGCAGGGGATGCTTTTAATGGCGCATTAGCTTTCAAATTGTCTGAAGGTTCTACGAAACAAGAGGCGATTAGCTATGCGAATGCAGTAGCTGCGCTATCGGTTCTCAAGTCTGGGGCGCAAACAGGACTACCTACACAAGCAGAAGTTCAAGTATTTTTGGAACATCAGGGGGAACAAACATGAAAAAGAATGGGATGATTAACAGTGATATTGCTAGCGTTCTAGCAAGGTTAGGCCATACCGATACTATTGTTATAGCAGATTGCGGTTTACCAATACCAGAACATGTCCCTCGTATTGATCTATCGATTACAAAAGGGACTCCGAGCTTTATAGAGGTGCTCGAAGCTATTCTGGATGATATGGAGGTGGAGAAGATGACGTTAGCAAATGAGATGGAAATTCATAACCCTTCCCTGCATCAGAATCTTCTCAATCGTTGTAATCAATACACGATGGATTTTTTATCACATGATGTCTTAAAAGAAGCAACGAACGATGCCAAAGTTGTAATTCGGACTGGAGAAGCTAGTCCATTTGCCAATGTCATCTTGACTTCTGGAGTAATCTTTTAGTATTCAGCTTTGTTTTAAAGGGGGGAGACCATGACCGTACAGCCTATTGTAGAAATGAAGCATATTCATAAATCATTCGTTGGTAATAAGGTGTTAAAAGATGTCCACTTTGATGTGAAGCCAGGGGAAATTCACGCTCTTATGGGAGAAAACGGTGCTGGAAAATCCACGATGATGAAAATTCTCACCGGGATACACAAACGAGATCAAGGAACCGTAAGTGTTAATGGAAAAGAGGTGGAATTTTCAAACCCGAAAGAAGCTGAGAAAGCTGGCATCGCCGTCATTCACCAAGAATTAAATATTATTCCTTATTTGACTGTTGCCCAAAATATGTTTCTTGGAAAAGAACTGAAATATGGGAAAACAGGCGTATTAAAAACAAAAGAAATGCAGCAAAAGACGAGGGAACGACTCCAGCGACTAGGCATTGATATGGATCCAGATGAAGAAGCCGGACAGTTGTCAGTTGGAAAGCAGCAGATGGTTGAAATAGCCAGAGCCATTTCGACGAATGCGGAAGTATTGGTTATGGATGAGCCTACGGCTGCTCTTACTGACCGTGAAATTGAAGCGTTGTTTAAGGTTATTCGTCAGTTAAGAGATCAAGGTGTAGGCATTGTGTATATATCACACAGAATGGAAGAGATTTTTTCCTTATGTGATCGCATTTCTGTTCTTCGAGATGGGGAATATATCGGAACGAAATACAGCAACCAAACTTCCTTTGAAGAAATTGTGAAAATGATGGTGGGTCGTGAACTCGGTCAACGATTCCCTGACCGTACATCTGAAATAGGAGATACAAAGCTTGAAGTAAAGTCTTTATCAAGGGAAGGCTGTTTTGAGGACGTGTCCTTTTCAGTGCGAAAAGGAGAAATTCTTGGTGTAGCAGGTCTGATGGGAGCAGGAAGAACGGAAATAATGGAAGCTCTGTTTGGTTCTAGAAAAATATCTAATGGTCAAGTGTTCTTAGATGGTCAACATCTTAAGATTAAGCACCCAAAGGATTCCATTGAAGCAGGTATTGGGTTTATAACAGAGGACCGGAAGTCAGAAGGGCTCGTACTCAATCTATCTATTCGAGAAAACATGGCGTTGCCAATGCTTTCAAATCTATCGAACTATGGAGTCTTATCAAACAAAAGTGAACAAGAGCTTGTAGAATCCCTAATGTCCCGACTTCAGGTAAAGGCAACAGGCCCCCATCAAGAAGTGAAATCCTTAAGTGGAGGAAATCAGCAAAAAGTCGTCATTGGTAAATGGTTAGGCATTGAGCCAAAGGTGCTCATATTAGATGAACCAACTCGTGGTGTTGATATTGGGGCTAAGAAGGAAATCTACCATATTATGAATGAACTAACAGAACGAGGAGTCTCCATCATCATGGTATCTTCTGAGTTACCTGAGGTACTCGGGATGAGTGATCGAATATTAGTCATCCACGAAGGAAAAGTGGCAACGACTGTATCACGAGAAGAGGCAGACCAAGAGAAAATCATGCAAGCTGCTACTGGACAAGCGGCAATGGGAGGGAATAGAGGATGAACAAGTCGATGACGGGAATGTTACAAAAGTTAGGTCCATTGCTAGGTTTTTTTGTAATCGTTATCATTTTGACATTTATGAGTGACAACTTTCTTACGCTGGACAATATCTTAGTTGTGTTACGCCAAGTTTCGATTAATGCACTGATAGCATTTGGAATGACCTTCGTTATTTTGACTGGCGGAATTGATTTATCGGTAGGATCCACGCTGGCTCTTTCTGGAGCGTTGACCGCTGGAATGTTATCAAGTGGTATGGACCCGATGTTAGCCGTAATCCTGGGAATGCTAGCTGGTGCTGCGATGGGTGCATTCAATGGAATTGTTATTACGAAAGGAAAAGTAGCCCCTTTTATTGCCACACTGGCAACCATGACTATATTTAGAGGATTGACGCTTGTTTATACCGATGGTCGTCCGATTACAGGGCTATCCGACAGTATGTCCTTCAAGATGATTGGACAAGGATATTTATTTGGCATTCCTGTACCAGCCGTACTAATGACTGTTGCTTTTGCTATTCTATTTTTCATACTGAAGAAAACCGTTTTTGGTCGCCAAGTGTACTCCATTGGAGGTAACGAGGAAGCATCTATTCTTTCAGGTATTCGAGCGGATCGGGTGAAGATTTGGGTTTATTCCTTAACAGGCCTTTTATCTGCTCTTGCAGGAATTATTTTAACTAGCCGCTTAAACTCAGCTCAACCAAACGTAGGAGTGGCATTTGAACTGGATGCAATCGCTGCTGTTGTTCTCGGTGGTACAAGCTTATCCGGGGGACGCGGTTGGATATTCGGAACATTAGTAGGTGCACTTATTATAGGTGTCTTAAATAATGGATTGAACTTGTTAGACGTATCTTCCTTCTTCCAACAAGTTGTAAAAGGTACTGTCATTCTGTTAGCCGTGCTTATGGATCGAAAGAAAACAGCTTAAGTTGTTCTGAACAGTGTAAAAGCACTGTTGAGATAAATATTTTTACTAACCTTGGGAGGGTTTTATAATGAAACACATTTGGAAAAGCTTAGGTGTAGCTCTTATCGCTCTTGTATTTATTGCTGGGTGTTCGACGGAAGCCCCAAATTCTTCTTCAGATGAAGGAAATGGAAGTGGAGGAGACTCCGAAAAAGAAGATGGAACGTTGAAGATTGGTCTTTCCATTTCCACACAAAACAACCCATTCTTCGTAACACTTAAAGAAGGTGCTGAAAAAGCAGCGGAAGAAGAAGGGGTAGAGCTTACGACGGTAGATGCGCAAAACGACCCTGGTAAGCAAGTAAGTGGTATTGAAGATTTAATTACGCAAAATGTTGATGTATTACTCGTAAATCCAACAGACTCTGCAGCAATTACTACAGCGATTGAGTCAGCGAATGAAGCGGATATTCCAGTGATTACCGTTGACCGCAGTGCAGATGGAGGAGAAGTGGTTTCTCACATCGCATCTGACAACGTAAAAGGTGGCGAAATGGCTGCTAATTACATTGTCGAGCAACTGAGCGGTGGTGGAAAAGTAGTGGAACTAGAAGGTATTCCAGGTTCATCAGCAGCACGTGAACGCGGGAAAGGCTTCCACAATGTTGTAGATGAAAATGACAAAATCGAAGTAGCAGCAAAGCAAGCTGCAGATTTTGATCGTTCTAAAGGTTTAACCGTAATGGAGAACATCATTCAGAGTACAGATAATTTTGATGCTGTATTTGCTCACAACGATGAAATGGCTCTAGGAGCCGTACAAGCATTAGAATCTGCCAATATGGCTGAAGATACTATTGTAGTCGGTTTCGATGCAACTGATGACGCGCGTAAAGCAATTGAAGAAGGGCGCATGGATGCAACCATCGCTCAACAGCCAACTCTAATTGGTGAAAAAGCTGTACAAACAGCAGTTAAAGTGCATAACGGAGAAAGCGTGAAAGACTTTATTCCAGTTGAATTGAAATTAGTGAAGTAATGAGTATAGGTTAAAAAAGCTGCCTTAAACAAGGCAGCTTTTTCTAATAAAGAAATAATAGGTAGAGCTTATCGATGTGCTTCCCTCAACTCCATACGATAAGTCAACATCGGTTAGCTATTACTCTCTGTGTTTCCTTTATATCACTGCGGATTTAGGTGAAATTCTGTGGGGATGGAGGTTTTGTGGAGGTTCGATTAAGACCACTGCGTAACGCAGCAACATCGAATCAACCCATGTGCTATGAGCAGTAGTTTTTACGTCGCTAGACGGGGGTTTGCACTTTTGTTCCTCATAAACTATATTTAGACATTTCTTTGCTAGCCTGAAATGTAAGGAAGCTTTTTAAGTTAGTATTGATGAGCCATTCATAAAAAAACTTATACTTTGGATCAATCGCATTTATTTGTGTCTGTGCTCTTTTTTGAATAGAAAAATAGCGATAAAAATAAGCTATATCTCCAAACTTTCTTCTCCCATTTTCAAAAGAATCTATTGTAGATTGAAAGGTTTGCTCATTGACTGTAAACCCATGATTGTTAGGATTAATCCCTTCTAAAACTAATCCAATTATTGTATCTTTACATTTTGTACATCTACTACAATTGTTGCCTCCAGGTGAAATAAAACAAACACGTATTTGTAGGTCCTTGTCTTTAGTAAAAATATAATCTTTTATCAAGCGAATTTTATCTTGTCTTTCATAGTCAAATCCATCATAAATACACTTGGTTTCACCCCAGTGTGTATTATTTTCAATTGTTGGGTGTGACCCGTATGGTATTGGGAATTCTGAAGAATTACTTGAGGCTATATAAATTTTTTCTAATCCTTTACTAAAAGATATTGGTGCACATAACCCTAACAACGCAAGACCATGTTGAATATGAGGGTACCAGTATAACATTTTACTACTCTTGCGATTTATAATTTTGGTTAGTGGTAAACGTCGGAAAAATTCACTCATATTCGTTTTCACAAAACAGTTTTGTAATTGATTCTTCTTTCCGAAGCGAATCATGAAGTTCTGGACTTCTTTCCATTCTTTATGCTTAGTTAAGTTCATATCTGGCCCCCATCCTGTTATTAAAAGGGGGTTCTCACGTCGGTGGTTTATATAAGTGACTGTTGAGTCTACTCCACCACTAAATAATAATGCACTATTTTTTCTGCTATATCCTTTGTTATCTTTTAAATATTTAGGGTAAATTTCGCCAATAAAATCAATGTTTGGATATAACTTTTGGAAGGACCGTTTAATTGTTTGTAAAGAATTATAAAAATTACTGTCTAATTCATCGAGGTACACATTTGCTTTTAGAACCCACGCAATTGTGCTTATATTGGATAGAGCTGGAATAACTAATATGCTTTTAGGGACATTTTCTATACTACTATCATATTCTGCAAAGAAGTCTTCTTGAATCATCGTTTTTAAATCTTTAGAAACTTCAAATTTACATCTAACTTTATAATTAGTTACAAGTTCCACCTTACTAATTTTAATCCATCTATTTTTTTTATGATCCAACAATTTTATAATATCTATTTTACGTCGTTTAGCAAACCTCCTGTTCACAGCCTCTGTAATTTGTTTAGACAAATTATTATCCATTCTAATATCCTCCTATTCAATACAATAATATATTTCAAAATTATAAAAATGATTGGTTTAATACCATGTGAACTGAAAAAATAATCATTTAGTGTAGTGTGAATTGTACTTAGTAATATCTTTTGAAAGCTATGATTTTCTTTTGTAGAAATGGAAAAACCTCAAATATAAACAAAAGTTTATATTTGAGGTTTCCTCCTTGATTTATATAGGGATTATTTTAATTGATATGAATTTTATTAAGTGTAGCAATCCCTTCTTCTATTTCTTTTCCATAAATAAAACCGACTATTTTAAATGGTCTAGCCGTTTTATTTTTGTCTAAACGAATTTGAAAGTTAGCGAAACTAAGTGTTTGACCACCATCTAAGTGAGTTAGGTTTAATGGTGATAACCAATATTCTCCTTCGCTTTCTGTAAGAGACTTTACATCTTCATTAATATAGTTCCATGTCTGTGTAGGTAATGGACTGTAACCGTGATCGATTAAATCATGGTCATTAATTTTGCCAGCGAATGAAATATGACTTGTCGAGTTTAATTTCAGGCATATGTATGGATGAGTTAGCCGTTTGTCTCCAAGGTTTTTTATGACCATACTCCCTATGATAGAAACGGAAGGATTATCAGCCAAATAGGATAACTTTACAGTATATGTGAAATAAGTGATAACAAGTAAGGGATATTCATTGTCAGTTATATTTCCCTTCACTTCCTTAAGTAAATGCTTAGTATGGCTTAATTCTGCTTCAAGTTGCAGTATTTTATTTTCAATTTCAGTAATTTTATTGTTCATGAACGCACCCCCCCCTATTCCCCATTACTATGTAGAGGTAATAGTGAATGATTCATAAAATACATATATTTTCACAGTTTTTCGTTCGTATTTGTTCATTACAAGGTAGGCAATATATTTAATTTCCATTATATTGTATCATTTAGGCCTTTACATTATAGCATTTAGTACAAAATCACATAGGATGTAATTGTGTACTAAATGATAAATTAACGAAAGGATGTTGTATGTATGGATCAATTCGGAAATTTAAATGATTTTCGTCGTGAATGCATTGATGCTAAGAAAGTATTTGACTTTGTGATTGTGAGTCTTCCTGGAAATCAAGCAGGTCTAGAATTTATTCCCGCTAACGGTACGGATGTAGATGATATTTGTGAAGCACTTGATATGGGGGGCAAAATAGTTAATGTTCAGGCCGAAGTAATTATACCTGAAGACGGTGGTTGTGAAGCTGACATGTCCAGCCCGAGAACCGATGAAGAAGTAGTTCTAGATAACGGTGAGGTTATCACATTGCAGTGGGTGACAGTAACAAAAGATATGGTTACTTTCCGTGTTACATTCGATGTAGTAGATGAAAATGGATGTGTAGTTGTTGCTGCATGTGGGACAGCTGAAATTGATGATATCGAACCAGAAAATGTACTATTATGTGCACCTGAAGGAACAATGATAGATTGTACACTTTTGCCGACTACTACTATTAAACCATTTAATTTCACATGTAATGGGTCTGAAGAAGAGGGAGACGTACTAACATTTAGTGCTAGATTTAATCTTTGTCAGGCTATTCAATCGTATGACTTTGTTAAATTGGAAGTATTGGCACGTCTTTGCGAACCGCGAGATATTATTCTCCCTGAAGAAACATGTGCACCTCTTCTGCCTCAACAATGTCCACAAATCTTTCCAGGACCACGTTCAATGGGAAATAATAACGAATAAGATTTTTCAAAAGTGTAGATCATATTGGTCTACACTTTTATATATATACGGTTTGATAGACCAATTGTAATGACGTGAAACAGTTTAACCTTTCTCGTTAACAAATTAGTAAAAAATGAATATACATAATAGAGATATGGATGAATGTATTTAGTGAAAGGAGTGGTAAAACTAATGACTACAAATAAAGAGAATTCCACCCCGATTGAGCAATTGGAAAATTATTTCGAGAGCTTTTTTAAGGATATATCCAATGAATTTCTCTCAAGTGATTTACGACGTAAAATGAGAGGTGCAGAGAAAGAAGTTTCGAATTTATTAGAAGTCCTACATGATAATAGAAAAGAAGAGATAAACTATTTAAAGAAGATAGATAATCTTTCAAGTAAATTAAATGAAGAGGGATTGAAATATAAAGATGAAATTTCAGAAGTTATATATACAATTAAACAATTACCTGAACTAGAAAAAAAGTTAGACCAATCTGTAAAGCAAATTAAAAATAATGTAGACGAAACAAATAGGGAAACGTTAAATCAATTTAAAATGGTTGAAAAGGAATTGGGTTATATTAAAGAACTAGCGGTATCACATAATAAAGTGTTTGATGTTAATTTCAAATCAATCGAAACTGATCAAAGTAAAATCATTAAGGCTTTACAGTTGATGAAAGCAGATGAAATGGAGTTACTTGAGGAAGTAAACGAATTGAAGTCTCTTCATGAAAATCTTCCAAGTAATTTAAGTAGAGACCAACATAAACTATTAGAGTTCTTGAATTCTATTCAAAAGGAACAAGAAACCGTTTTATCAATGCTAGAATCTGTTCTATTGAATCAGCATAAAACAGATTACTTTACAAACTTAGATGACATGTATAATAAGCAAAATAAACTATCAGAAGAGTTGCAAGAACTAAAACAGGATCAACAAAATCTTTACGAATCTTTACAATCTCTTCTTTATGAATTACAACAAAAAAATAAGGTAGACCATTATCAACCTTCTATGGAGTATCCAAAGCAATCTCCTGTAGAGAGAGAAGAAATGGAAGCTAAGAAAAGCGATAATTCGGACACAAATGTTTTACAATCTTCGTCCAACTCTCAGACACCTGAAAATGTTAGTTTCAAGAATCAAGACAATTGGTTTTATCATACAGTGAAAAATTCTAATAAGACACAAGATTATATTCAAAAGCATAATTCATATAAATCAATTCCATCAACTTACAATAATTATAAAGTAAAATCCCCGAGAATTTCACAAAGAACCAGTAATAAACCCAAGAACCAACAAGGTACCTCGAAACCAAAACCATCTTCCCACAAACCACCTCAACCTTCGGCAGATAAAGTAGATTTTTCAGAGTCATCTAAATCCTATGATAATGATCAAAATGTTAAAGCGGAACAGGTGATTCACGAGCGGGAAACAGGTAATTGGTTATCCACAATTAAAAAGCTATTTTTAGAATAACTAACGGAGGTGAAAAAGCCTCCTTTTTTATGAAAAATAACAAAGAGGAAGTTGTTAAATGAAAAAGATTGTAGGTGTTCTAGGTGGAATGGGCCCAATGGCAACGATAGATTTACTGCAAAAGATTATTATAGAAAATAATGCAAAGACAGATGAAGAACAAATTCATATGATAGCTGATTTCAACCCTCATATACCATCTAGAATGAAAGCCATAATGAATGAGGGAGAAAGCCCTTTACCAGAGATTACTAAAATGATTAAAAGATTAGAAGCAAGTGGTGAAGTAGATTTATTCATTATGCCATGTAATACCGCTCATTATTGGATTGAAGATTTAAGAAGCGTTACCTCGGTTCCAATACTCAATATGATTGATATTACAGCTAAACATTTATCAATAAATAAACTTAATACGGAGAATTTCCTCTTATTATCTACAAAAGGAACAGTAAATAAAAAACTGTATGAGAACTCCTTCTTAAGGTATGGTTTACGACTTTTAGTTCCTACGAATGATGAACAGGATATTGTTGAGGAATGTATTTTGAAAGTTAAAGCCGGACAGATTAGCGTAAACCCGTTTCTCAAGAAAATGGAATCCATTATGTTGAAGTATATGGAATATAAAGGGGTTACTTCTATAATAGGAGGCTGCACTGAAATTCCACTCCTATTTCCGTATTTAACAAATAAGGTGAACAAAATTGATCCTACTCTACTATTAGCAAAGCATGTTGTTGAATGTATGAGTACTCCTAACCAGTAAAAGATCACTTTCCAATATCATTTTATTTTAAAAATTAGACAAAGCTTACAAGATAAATAGGTACGTAATCACTACACAGAATTGTTAGTTAAAAATAATATGTTATAAAAAGAAGAGAAGGGTTGTGAAGTAGGTGCCTTTGAACTTGGATATCCCCACTATAGCCATTACAGGTAGTTGTGGTAAAACATCTACAAGAGAATTCTTGACTAGCATTATTGAATCGCGGTGGAATATATTAAAAAATAATGGTAATAAAAACCTTCCGTTACAAATAAAGAATCTTTTAGAAAACTATGATTCGGAAATGGATGCAATAGTATTAGAGATGGGCATGGGAAAACCGGGAGCAGGAAAACGTCATTGTATGAATATCATACCAAATATTTCTATAATTACGAATATAGGGACTGCCCATTATGGGAATCTAGGAAATAGTATTAAGTCAACAGCGCTTAATAAATCAGAGTTGATAAAAGGGATGAAGCAAGACGGCATCCTTTTGATAAATGCTGATGATGAAAATTCTAACTTATTAGAGACGAATCACTTCAAGGGAACAATATTGAAGATTGGAATAAATAATGAAGCCAATTATCATGCAATAAATGTAGAATATGTTGAAGGTGGTATGAGCTTTTATTTGGAGTTGAATAATGTAGTTGAAAAATTCTTTATACCTGCGTTTGGAGTTCACAATGTTTATAATGCATTATTTGCAGTAGCGGTAGCGGATCAATTAGGTTTTGGTGTTTTAGAAATTAAACAAGGACTTCAAGATTTTATTCCTCCTATTAAAAGGTTAAATCTAATTGAAATGGAAGATGGATCAACGTTAATAGATGATACAGCCAACGCAAATCCTGAATCAATGGAGGCAGCATTTAAAGTAATAAGTAAGATTGGAACGAACAAAAATAAAGTAGCCATAATTGGCAGTATGCTAGAGTTAGGTGAGTACACTGAAGAAGGACATAAAAAAGTAGGATCTTTATTAGCTAAGTATGATATTGACTTAGTTTATGCTTATGGTGAGTACACAAAAACAATGGTAAATGAAGCCTTATTGGGTGGCTTTTCAAAAGATAAAATCCATCACTACAATGATCGAGATGAACTTCACCAATCAATTAAATATTTAGATACTTCTAATACGGTCATGTTAGTAAAGGGGTCAAGTTCAATGCAGATGGACCAAACATTGAGCTATATTAAAAATAGGAATTTATATTCCATTGAAATAAGCCAGAATCTTAAAATGGGAACTGTTTGTATGAATAGTAAGACACAAGAACATATTAATGAGAAAAAAATAAACCTTGTTTTTGGTCAACTAAATAAAATGATGATTATAAGAATCAAAAATGATTTACCACTTGGAAGGATAGTACTACCATCTAAGTTTATAGACGGAATTACTATACCAGATGTTCCTTTTGACTTTTACATGAGCAATAATAATCTACACATTGGACCAGTTATTGGCATGTTCGTATATCAGAGGTATCTTAAGGATCCGAGTCAACAACTCCTAAGATTAGGAAACTACAATGATATCAAAGGTTTAATTTATTTATTTAGACCAGATTCTTTAAACCAGAAAGAGCTCACTGTTGATGGGTTATATTATAATCCTAGTAAGAAATCTTTCGAGAAAGCCAAGTTGCCTGCACCAACTGTTGTCTTTAATAGAATTCCTTTAAAGAAGTCTATATATGACTTTTTTAAGAAAAATGCCACATTATTCAATAACAATTATGGATTAATTAGTAAATGGTGGTTTTGGACTGTGCTATCTAAAAGAACTGTACTCAAGAAACACCTGCCCGAAACAATTTTATTGAAAAACCGTTCTCATATATTGAATTTTTTAAAAAAACACAAGGTAATTTATTTAAAGCCAGCAAAATTAGCCGGTGGTAAGGGGATTATTCAATTATCTTTAATAAAAAATCAAATCCATTTTAAGACTTATTCAGGGAATAAATTCGTTTTAAATAATAACGAAGATGTACGAAAGAAGTTGAAGCAACACATGATAAAAGGAAAACAATATATAATGCAAAGAGCAATAGAGTCGTACCATAAAGATGGAGAAAAAGTTGATTTCCGAGTGTATATCCAAAAAGACTATAGTAAGAAATGGAAATACTCGGGGATGGAGGCAAAAGTAGCTGAGAATTCAAGTGTTATTTCTAATTCTAAGAATCGATACAAAGTAATGAAAGGGGAAGAGGCATTAAGGCATTATTACGGGATGAATCAAAAAATGATTCAATCAAAGATCTTACAGATTACGGATGTATGTAAAAAAATGTTAGGTGTTGTAGAGGGGCAGGGATATAACCTAGGTGATGTTGCATTTGACTTAATAATAGATAAGGAAGGACATATCTGGGTGTTGGAGATGCAAATAGACTATGCTGCTGAAATTAAGGCATTACGGGGAGATGATGAACAGGAAGTATTACCATCTATTCTTAGTACTCCTTTTGAATACGCAAAGGCGTTATCCAAATTCTAATCTGCATATCATTGTAGAAACAATTTATGTAAAGGTTAAAGCAGTACTCACATCGATTATGTAATAAAGTAGCAACGGAGTGTCCTAACCTTCGTTGCTACATAAAACACTAAGTTAAGATTGTATTAATGAATCATAGTTAAAGAAAAAATATGAATTGGGAGGATATCTTAAAAGGGAAGCATGAGTTGAAGTCGTCTTTTGGACAAGTTGTTTATGTTTCGGATTTGTCATAGACTCAGTTGTTCATTATTGAAGATAATCTAATCATAAGTTCATTCATGATTTCTTGTATAGTTAAATCCTTATTCTTCTCACTTTTTTCATAAACATAAAGCATGATTTCTATTATATTGTGTTGATTCATGTGAACCACCTCGCTTCTCATTCTCTAATGCATATAACTAGGCTTCTATATATTTTATGAAGTCCCTTTATAATTGGCATTAATACAAACAAAAATCAGCTATAGCCCAGGTATACTGTAAAGAGAGGAGCAAAGGGAAGGGAGAGCACTTTGCTCCTCTAAATGAAAGGAAGTGATGTAGGACGTTTTACGGTATGACTAGACATGGAGTGTGGAGTAGCCCCTCTTTGATAGGGAGTGGATATAAAATAATATATGTATATTGAAGAAAAATGATATGGACAAGAGAACAGGGCATATGAGGATTTTTACAAGCATAAAAAAACGACTGCTATAACAGCAGCCGCACGACTGGATTGTTTTCTTCATCTACACGAAAAGGGGAGGAATCAGTACACACCGAAATGATGTGGGAAGAAAAACAATCTCTTATTCACAGTGATATCCACATGAAAAGGGTTTTATACATAAGTATATTAAGCATTTATGCACAATATCCACAACAAATAAAAAAGTTATCCACAAAATTATATACACAGATGGGAATATGTAAGTGGCAGGGGAAATACCAACTTACTAACATTGTGCACAATGTTGTGGATAACTTGTCGTTAACAACAGGGGGAGATAGGATATTTTCTATCCATAGTACTTTAATACCCGAAATCATTAAAAGTAATCTTATTTTTGTCTCGTGTTTGCAACAATTTTATTGGCACGCTTAAAATCCTGGAGATAATTAACCTCTTGTGCTTTGGATAACTTGCTTCGTCTTTCTTTAGCGACTCTTGCTTTTGACTTCATACTAAACCCCTCCTTTATCTATGTCCTATCTCCCAGTATTGACTTGATGCAGGAGGGATATACAGCTTCATAGAAAAGCGGAAGCGCCATAGGTGCTTTTAGTTGCTGGCCGATCGATTATTATCTATGTAAGAGCTCAAAATTTTTATCTTTTAAAAAAGGGGATTGTTCCTCATTGCGCTAACCCTAGCGTAGTCAGGAACAATCCCCTTTGATTATTTCAAGCTTCTTGTGCTTCCTCGTTTTCTTCGGTGCGGTAGTAGTGGAACAAGTATTGATCTTTAGTGATTGCGTATAGATGGAACAAATCTTCGTCTTTGTTAATCCAGTTGTACACTTCAGGGTAGATTTCATCACTTACGCTGCAGTAAGGTAATTTCTCGGCAGCTTTTTGGGAGCGGATGTTGGTTTTGCGGATTTTCATAAAAATAGCGTTGATATCAAGTTCGAAGAATAATTCCTCAAAGAATGCATCTTTTGCGATGCGATTGTAGCCTTTTCCATGATAGTCTTTTCCGATCCACGTAGCTAAGAAGCCAGTATTTTGGTCGATGTCGAACAGATTAATGGTGCCAATAGGTTGGTGCCACTCATCTAAGATGGTACGGGAGATCAGTTCACCGCTTTCTTCAGCTTCCATCGTTTGCTTTGTTAGGAAGTAAAATTCGTCGCTACAATGTGCTTTGTGACGGACATAAGGAAAAACATCAGGGTGTGACATAAGCTCAAAGAGTGCAGGTGATTCGTGTAGATCGCGTTTTTTTAACATAAAAAATCCCTCCTGGTTTGCAAGAGGGCAGAATTATGCCAGGGAGTTCCCAGTGGTTAACTCCACCCTCGAATTTTTATCAATTGCTCACAAAAATCCGGGGTGGGAATCGAACCCACTAGAACCAGCGTTTTGCTGGTGACGCACCATTTGCCTTCCCTGGGAAATTGTATTGTAAAACCTTATGATTTCGCATCATATCATCTATCCTTATAGTACTCGATTCCATATAAAAAGGGAATAGTTTTTTTGTTGATTTTTTATTAATTTTTTATGAAATAGCCAAAAAAGCTGCATGAAGGGATTTTCCTCCATGCAGCCTAGCTTAAATCAGTTATTCGAGAGTGAAGTGTAAACAACTAAACGTTCTTCATGGTCTTGGATGGAATGGTCGAATGTTCCTGTGCAAGTCAGTAAGTTTAGGTTTTGTTTATTGCTAGGACCAAATATTTCTCTTAGAGGTGCTTCGTCTTTAGGATATGCCACGACTTTATTTACTTCAAAGGTTAGTTTCTTTCCATCTTCATCTGTAACGTAGATTTGATCTCCTGCTGATAGATCTTTTAAATCAAAGACTACAGCAGGTCCGGTCTTATCATCTACATGTCCAGCCAGAATCGCATGTTGTTATTGTTCTTGTGTACGATGAGAGCATAAATGGAGTGGAAGAGCGCAAATCGCACCACGGAGCGAGCATAAATAGATTGCGAATAGATAAAAGCCCAATCTAGATAATAAAGCAAAAAAAGAACATGGAAAGGCGATGCCTTTCCATGTTCTCATAATGTTATTTCGTTTGAGGTAGGTCTTGTTTAGACCAGGATCCGAAACCGCCTTGCATATTGATTACGTTTTTGATGCCGTTTGCTTGTAGAATGCTTGTTGCCATAGCAGAACGGCCGCCAGATTGACATTGAAGAACAACTGGTTTGTCAGTTGGAACTTCTTCAATGCGTTCTGGAAGATAACCTAGCATAATGTGCTTAGCTTGGGGGATGTGACCATCATTCCACTCACCTTCGTTACGAACATCGATAAGGTTAACTTCATTGTTGGCAATTTGTTCTGCAAGTTTATCAGGAGTACTTATTTCATAAGTTTCCATTTCCATACCATTCGCTTTTAGTTCAGCTAGATGAGTAGTTTCCATATAGCCTGCTACATGATCTGCTCCGATAGAACGTAGTGTTTTGGTTAGGTTATCTAAACTATTTTCTTCCGTGATCAAATATACCGGCTTGTTGTAGTCTACTAACCAACCAGCCCAGTTCGCAAAGGATTTATTGTTTGGAATATTAATCGTTCCTGGTACATGGCCTTCAGCGAATTGTTCTGCTGGACGAGTATCAATCATTTGCATGCCTTCGTTTAGATTAGCTTGCAATTCTTCTACGCTAGGTTCGATTTTTGATGGATTTGGTAGTTCACTAATTAGGGCTGGACCTTCTTTGTTGACTTTCTTCATAACTGCAAAATATTTTGGTGGTTCAGGCTGTTCTGAGATTAACTCCTCTACAAATTGGTCCTCATCATCATGATTTAGAGCCCAGTTTGTGAGTTTTTCATAGCCAACTGAACTAGAAGGAATGGCTCCTAGTGCTTTACCACATGCGCTTCCAGCACCGTGTCCAGGCCATACTTGCATATGATCTGGTAGGTCTTTGAAACGGTTTAGGGAAGCGAACATTTGACGAGCTCCCACTTCTGAAGTGTTTTCCATTCCTGCTGCTTTTTCTAGTAGGTCAGGGCGCCCAACGTCACCGACAAAGACAAAGTCGCCTGTGAAAATACCCATAGGAGTGCTCTGTCCGTTGTCATATAGCATGAAGGAGATGGATTCTGGCGTATGGCCAGGAGTGTGCATCACTTCGATTGTGATGTTCCCGACCTTAAATTGATCGCCATCTTTTACAAGTTGATGATTGATCTGATCTAGGAATTGATAGCTCCAATCTTCTCCGCCTTCACCTGAAAGCATGGCTGTTGCACCTGTTTGTGTAGCTAGTTCTTTAGCGCCTGAAACGAAATCGGCGTGGATATGGGTTTCAGCTACATAGGCAATGGATAGCCCTTCTTTCTTGGCTGTATCAAGATAAGCTTGAATATCACGAGATGGATCAACAACAAGAGCTTCACCTGTAGCTTGGCAACCAACCATATAGGATGCCTGTGCTAGTTTTTCATCAAAAAAGTATTTTAGTAACATGTTTATCCCTCACTTTTACGTTTTTTAAGATAAATGGTTAAAATCTATAATGTCTTAGCCCCCATTACGGAATTGTAATGAGTTGCTTTGTTAACTACATTTATTACTATAACACACATACCCCTATGGGTAAACAGGTTGAACTCAAGATGAATAAAACCCCTGATAATACGCACTGTATAGCTAGTTCGATAGTGTAGTACAATTTCCTGTTAGGTGAATGTATAGTATTTGGGACATCATATTTACGATTGAAAAAATCCCTCTACACTAGATAGAGAGATTTTATATATGTCTTGAAACTATAAAAATGTGGGCATGTGCATAACTTAAGTAAGTTATCCACCGTCCAGCTCCAGCGCCTACCTCCTCGGGTCTTAAGCAAATCCTATCAGTGGCAAAGTTTGCCACGACGAGGCTTTGCTTAAGCCTGTCGGGGGTGAGAGAGGCGCTTGCGCTTTGGTTCATTCATTATACTATTTTTCCGTTAATCATTGTCCAAGACGGCTTGGACATAAATTCGAACGGATGCCCATTCCAAAGAACGAGGTCTGCATCTTTTCCGACTTCGATGCTACCGAGGCGATCTTCTACACCGAGGTTTCTGGCTGGTAGAATGGTAATGCCTTCAAGCGCTTTTTGAACAGGTAGTCCTTCTCTTGCTGCTAATGCTGCGCACACGTTCAAATATTGAATGGGGGTATAGGGATGATCGGTTGTAATGGACACATCAATACCGTATTCACTTAACACACGGTATGTATCCCATGTTTTATATTTTACTTCAATTTTAGACTTTCTTGTCAGAGTAGGACCAACAGAAACTTGAAGATTTCTGTCGGCTAATTCCTCTGCAATATAATGTCCTTCTGTGCAATGTTCAATACGGAGATCAAGGTTAAACTCATCAGCTAGACGTACAGCACTTAGAATATCATCAGAGCGGTGCGCGTGTATGCGAACTGGTATTTCTCGATTTAATGCTTGAATAATTGGAGCGTTGCTTGGGTCTTCTGGATATTCACACCACTGAGCACGAGTGAAAGTCTCACGAAGCATGCCCATAATACCCATACGTGTAATCGAGTCGTTACGGGACTGAGAGTGAATTCGCTTAGGATTCTCACCGAGTGCAATTTTAAGACCAGCTGTTTCTTTTACTAACATGTTCACAATATTTTTTCCTACGGTTTTAATAACAGATGTCGTACCGCCGATGACATTCTGGCTTCCTGGCATAATGTGAACGGCAGTAATGCCATGTCGACGAGCATCATGGAACCCTGTATCCAGTGGATGCGCACTGTCTAATGCGCGAATATGTGGAGACAAGGCTTCGATGGTCTCATTCGCATCATTGCCAGCCCAACCAGTCCCTTCATCATATAAACCGAGGTGGGTATGTACATCAATAAATCCAGGGAAAAGGGATTGGCCCTGACCATCGATAACATGGTCTTCCTCCCCGTAGGCCACCTTTTCACCGACTTCTACAATTTTTCCTTCGTAAATCTTTACTTCTCCGTTATGTATGGACGGAGAGGTTATAGGGTGAATCGAAACATTTGTTATGACTGTATGCATGTATCTTTCTTATCCTTTCTGTAAAAGAGGTTGTTCAAGTAGTAAGGAAAATGAGGGCTCAATCTCTGAATCAGCTTGCATCTATAATCCGTATGATCCTTTTATTTTAAGTAAAGGAAACAAAAAGTGACTTATAGCTTACCCCCTCTGGTTTTTTACACATGTAGAGGGAAGCAAGAGCAAGCGCAATGCTTTTTCAAAAGTAAAGAAATTATAAGTTTCTGGCACTTACGTGTCTAGCTCCAGACGGGCGCTTGCGCCTTTCTTAACGCAAAATGTCCTGTAATGCAGGTTCGATCTCTGGGTACTCAAACTGATATCCTAGTTCTAGTGCCTTCTGTGGATAAACATATTGACCTTGTAGCAAAAGCGTGCTCATCTCCCCGAGTACTAGCTTTAGAGCAGGGGATGGGGCAGGTAACCAATGTGGCTTGTTCAACACCTTGGCAATTGATTTGCCGAGCTCTTTATTTCGTTTTGGATTCGGAGCGGTTGCATTAATTGGTCCGGATGCTTTGTCGTTTTTTAATGAAAATTCGATAAGACCAATGATGTCTCGAATGTGGATCCATGACATCCATTGCTCGCCATTTCCAACAGGGCCACCGGCATACATCTTATATGGTATAGCCATTTTCGGTAGCGCACCTTCCTCTCCAAGTATCACGCCAAAACGTAAACAAACGGTACGGACACCGTATAACTCTGCTTTTTGGGCACGCTCTTCCCATTCCGTGGTCACTTTAGCTAAAAAATCATTACCTGGGGTGGTTGTGTTTTCGGTAAACGTTTCTGTTTTTGATGTACCATAAAAACCTACAGCAGACGCATTAACTAGTACTTCTGGTGTTTGATCCATATTTTTTATCAAATCGAGCACTGATTCAGTAGCCTCGATACGACTATTCATAATGCTTTTCTTCGTTTCTTCCGTCCATCTGCTACTATTTAAGTTTTCACCAGCCAGGTTTACTATGGCATCTAACTCAGGAAGGTTCCTTTCGGGCTTCATCCCTTCCTTAAGCCAGCCTACGTACGTGACTCGTTCTGTATGGGGATGTTTTTCAGGGCTCCTCGTTAATATATAAAGGTCATGTCCTTCTGAAGCTAACTGCCTCGTTAAATGAGTTCCAACAAATCCAGTTCCGCCAGTAATGGCAATCCTCATGGGAAAACCTCCTACACTTCTTGGTAATTTTAGTTTATATCAGTTTGTCTAAAAAAGCGATATCCTATCTATCGCCGTTAATACTTTTTCCATGATAAAATGGAGAAAGAGGTGAACATTCGTGCCAACTATTACACGTATCACGACGCAAAAACGAAATAAGCAGCGCTACAATATTTTCCTTGATCGTGGACAGGGGGAAGCATACGAGTTTAGTGTTGACGAAGAAGTTCTCATCCAATTTATGCTTCGCAAAGGTATGGAACTCGATAAGGAAACCATTGAAACGCTTATTGAAAAAGACAACTTTCACAAAACGTTTTCCCTGGCTCTCAATTATTTAAGCTACCGGATGCGTTCTGAGAAAGAAATTCGTACGTACTTATGGGAAAAAGAAGTGGATGAAGAAAAGATTGAGTATGTCGTTAATCGTCTCAGTCAAGAAGGCTATCTAAATGATAAAGAATTTGCCGAGGCACTCGTCCGGACTCGAATGCAAACGTCTAGTAAAGGACCCATGCTAGTCAAAAAAGAACTGATTGAAAAAGGGCTAACGGCTAATATGGCTGAGGATGCTCTTGTCCATTACCCATATGACGTTCAACTAGATAAGGCGATGAAATGGGTGCAGAAAAACCTTCGCCTAGATGGAAGGAAGTCGTATAAAGAACAACTACAAAAAGTTCAACAAACGTTAATGCAAAAAGGGTTCCCTAAGGATGTAATTCAAGAAGCGGTACAAGAACAACAAGCTTCCGCTGAAAAAGACGAAGACGCTGAATGGCAAGCTGTCGTGCATCAAGGGGAAAAGGCTCTTCGAAAGTATGCCTCCAAAGCAGAGGGATATGAACTAAAGCATAAAATAAAGGGTGCCCTATACCGTAAAGGGTTCCCTTTTGAGTTGATTGAGCAGTTTTTAGATGAGTATGTAGAAGTTGAAAATTAGAAAAATGAGCCATTCCTCACGTGGAACAGCTCATTTTATTATAAATAAAAGAAAGTATAAGTTGGCTCTTACATGGCTAGCTCCAGCGCCCAACGACAACCCACGCGTCCTGTGGGCAGCAGTTTGTACGTCGCTAAACGGGCGCCCTGAGCTTTTCTTTATTTATCGATATAGATTTCCTTACGTCCGTCATCAGATTCAACTATTGCTGCAGCCACCTCAGCGGGGTTTTTCATTTTTGATGGGTTTTCAACATGGTCACTTTGATCCCAGAATGGCGTGTTCATACCACCCATATACACGGCAGTGAATTGAATATTAGTGTTTTCATATTCTTTTTGAAGGCTTTCAGTAAATCCTCGTTGTGCAAATTTACTTGCGCAATAAACGGATTCATTTACTTTCCCTCTTAGACCTGCAGTTGAAATGATATTTAATACTCGTCCACCATTCTCTTCTAGGAGAGGTAGGGCTGCTTGCGTCATGTATATAGTACCTTTGACGTTAGTATTCAACATCTGAGTAATATCTGGACTATCTAACTCAACAACAGGACCAAAAATACCAATGCCTGCATTGTTGATTAAGATGTCTAGTTGATCAATTTGTTGCATCCCTTCATTCACTGAGCTTGGCTCCGTTACATCACAGACGATAATGTCTGCCTGTCCACCTGCATCTTGAATTTCTCTTTGAATAATAAGAAGACGATCTTCATTTCTACCCAATAGATAGATATGATGATGATTTGCAGCATATGCTTTCGCAAGCTCAGCTCCTAAACCAGAGCTAGCCCCTGTAATTCCGACATAAGCCATAAAGCAAACTCCTTTCAGAATGTAGATTCTATTTTCTATTGTGTACAAACGTTGCTAAAATGTAAATGGAAGGAGTGTTAGTGTTGGAAAAAAGATATAGTGATATGACAGTAGAAGAGCTCCGTGACGCAGTAGCTCAACTAACAGAACAAGCTCGAAAAGCAGAACAAATGGGCATGGTCAATGATTATGCTGTCCAAATGCGTAAAATACAAATGGCGAAATCGTATATGTTAAACCCAGCTGATTATTCAGTTGGTGAAGTGTATGAAATAGATGGAGACCCAGGCATTTACTTCGAGATTGGATACATGAATGGTATTTTTGCGTGGGGAAGACGTAAAAATCAACAAGGAGAACTTCTTGAAGTGTATGGAACAGAGGATCAAGAGGCATTGCCTATTTCAATGTTGGGTCAGAAGATAAGCGGTTAATTAGGGTATAAAAAACAAGCAGCCTTGATATATGTCAAGACTGCTTGTTTTATATTAAAGAAGTCCTTCTTCAAACAGATGAGCAATGGCCGCATCCACGCCACTTACGACGTGTGACGTTTTCTCTTTAACCTCAGGAGGTGCTTGTTCCATTGCAAAACTGTGAGGGGTTAGTTCGAACATAGATACGTCATTGAAAGAATCACCCATACATGCAACTTCTTCTGGTTCGATGCCTAGAAGGGAGATGAGTTGTTGAATTGCTGCTCCCTTACTAATATTCTTAGGCATAAGGTCGAGACAATTTGGATCAGATATGAAACTATCTAACTCGTTTGAAAACGATGAGTTAATGGTTTCTTGAAGTTTTTGTAGTCTATTGTTTGCTCCATGGATAGAAATCTTGGATGGATGAATGGATTTTCCTAATTGTTCTTTTAAATCTGGTGTCGCATGAACAGAATAAAAGAGACGCTTCTCCATTTCCCGGACATTGGCTGTCTTTTCAATCACGTACGTATCGGTTTCAGTTGATACACTAGGAATGACGTCATTTGTGACAGCTGCTGAAAAAATATCCTGAATATGTTCTGGAGAAAAAGTGTTTGCATGAATGAATTTATCATCTTTGTCATAGACGAAAGCACCATTTTGGCTAACTCGATGTCCTTTATTTTCCTGTTTCAATAGTTTCAATACTTCTTTAATTTCATGATCCATTCTACCAGTAGCAATAGCAAGGTCCACCCCTGAACTCATTGCGTGCTGAATCGCATCAATATCGTGTTCATTTACTTGTTTCTCCATGGTTAGTAAGGTACCATCTAAATCGATTGCGAGAAGTTTTATCATACGTACCACCTTTACATCGGATTCAATTTATATTCCCTTGCAATGTTATACAAAACTATTTTATAATTTGCAAGCGTTTTAATACAATACAGAAAAAAGAATGCAGAAGCTGACGCTGGTTAAATTTTAAGGAAGGGAGTGAGGAGATGACCACTCAGGTTACGGTTGAACGTGTTTTAAATAATAATGTTGTTGTTGCTGTTCATCCTAACAATGATGAGATAATTCTGATAGGAAAAGGCATTGGCTTTGGAAAAAAGCAAGGCGATGAAGTTACAACAGAAATGGCGGAGAAGACGTATCGGTTAGAGGATGCCTCCATTCAAGAGAAGTATAAACAATTGCTACCACAGATTGATGAAGAATTTATTGGATTTATGAATGATATTATGAACCATATCGAAGTGAGAATGGGGAGTAAGTTGAATGAGCATATTCATATCGCACTAACAGACCACATAGCATTCGCCATTAAGCGGATGCAAGAAGGTCTGGAATTTACGAATCCATTACTGATCGAAATCAAATCACTTTACCCTAAAGAACATGAAGTTGCAAAAGAGATTGTGGGAATGATTAACGAGCGGTTACATTTTGAAATGCCAGAAGGGGAAGTTGGCTTTATAGCCATTCATATCCATAGTGCCATTACGGATAAAAAAGTTACAGAGATCAATAAGGACTCAGAGCTTATTCAGTATCTTACCACCATTATTCAAAATCAGTTAGCCATCGATTTTGATAAGCAGAGTGTGGATTATCATCGACTTGTTCAGCATCTAAGGCGAGCGATTGAACGGGTTCATAAAGGAGAATCCGTTGGCGAAAGAAAAAAACTTGATGATCTATTGAAAATAGAATATCCCTTATGCTATAATTTAGCTTGGAAGTTGATAAAAGTAATGCAACAACGATTACAAAAGCCTGTAGATGACGCAGAAGCCGTTTATTTAACGATACATCTACAACGATTAATTTCATAATTTAAACGCACTTATTTCTTTGCGTGTTACTGATACGATTAGGCATGAGCGAAGAAAGATGGAGCAAATCACTGGGATTAGTGTAACTAATACTATGTTGATTTGGAAATCTTTTTTCGCTCGTGCCTTTTTTATTGTTTAGCGTATAAACGGGTTGAGGTTGTGGATAACTCAGGTAAAGTGATGTTGCCACGTCCAGCTCTAGCGCCCAGCGACGAGCAAACTTCCTGCACCTCCTTACGATAAGTCAACATCGAAGCGCTATCGCTCTTCGTGTTTCCTTTATCTTAAAGGGATTTTAGGAGGTTCGATTAAAATCGCTACATCACGTAGCAACATCGAACTAACCTACGTCGTGTAGGCCGCATTTTGTACGTCGCTAAACGGGCGCATTCGCTTTTGTTCATGTAAGCGGTTGTTGAAAGCGTTTGTTTGGGCAAGATAATCGTTATTGCATCATAAAAAAGGAGGAATTCTCATGTTTAAACAAGCGTTTGGTACTTTGCAAAAAGTCGGTAAAGCTTTAATGCTTCCAGTAGCTTTGCTTCCAGCCGCAGGTATTCTTTTAGCATTCGGTACAAGCTTTGCGCAAGATAATTTTGTTGAGAAGGTTCCATTCTTCGGCACTCCATGGGTACAGACGTTACTACAAGTCATGGCTGAAGCTGGAGGAGTTGTATTTGATAACTTACCCTTACTTTTCGCAGTAGGTGTGGCAATTGGCTTAGCTGGTGGTGAGGGAGTCGCTGGTTTAGCAGCCATTATTGGATATTTAATTATGAATGTGGTTATGGGAACACTAGGCGGTGTAACCGCTGATATGACCTCTAATCCCGCCTATGCGGAAGTATTAGGTATTCCAACCTTACAAACGGGTGTGTTTGGCGGTATTATCGTAGGTATATTAGCTTCGTTCCTGTATAATAGGTATTACAATATAGAATTACCGCAATTCTTAGGGTTCTTCGCAGGTAAACGTTTCGTTCCAATTATCACAGCATTTACATCACTTTTCTTAGGGATTGTAATGCTTTGGTTCTGGCCTTATGTACAAAATGGACTAAATGGCCTATCTCATTTAATGCTCGAAAAAGACCAAACGATTTCAGCTTTTGTGTTTGGTGTGATTGAACGTTCTCTTATTCCATTTGGTCTTCATCATATTTTCTATTCACCGTTCTGGTTTGAGTTCGGTACTTATACAAATGCTGCAGGAGAAGTAGTTCGTGGTGACCAAACAATTTTCTTTGAGCAGTTAAAAGATGGTGTAGAATTTACTGCAGGAACGTTCATGGTTGGTAAATTCCCATTCATGATGTTTGGACTACCGGCCGCTGCGCTTGCTATTTATCATACAGCAAAGCCTGAACGTAAGAAGGTAGTTGGAGGAATCATGGCATCTGCCGCTCTGACATCTTTCTTAACTGGTATTACAGAACCAATTGAGTTCTCTTTCTTATTCGTAGCACCACTATTATTTGGAATTCACGCAATCTTTGCAGGTTTCTCCTTCATGATCATGGAGATTCTTGGTGTTAAAATTGGTCAAACATTCTCAGGTGGTTTGATTGACTTTATTCTATTTGGTGTATTACCTAATAGAACAGACTGGTGGTGGGTCATCATCGTTGGTCTTGTCTTCTCTGTAATTTACTACTTTGGTTTCCGTTGGGCTATACTGAAATTTAATCTAGCTACTCCTGGACGTGAAGATGAAGCAGAAGATGTTGAAAACGAACAGACAGATGTTGGCGAACGTCCGTATGAGATTCTTGAAGGTCTAGGTGGAGAAGAGAATATCAAGTACCTAGATGCATGTATTACTCGTTTGCGCGTTCAAGTTGAGGATAAAGAGAAAGTAGATAAAGGCCGCTTGAAGAAACAAGGTGCATCAGGAGTTATGGAAGTTGGGAACAATATTCAAGCGATTTTTGGACCAGCATCCGACTCCATTCGAGGTCAAATTCAAGATATTATTGATGGAAAGTCACCTCGCCCAGAGAAAGTAGCACCTGAAGAAAATAGCAATGCTCAATCAGCTCCAAAGACAGCAGCAGATGAATTGAATTTTGTAAGTCCACTAACAGGAAATGTAATGTCGATTTCAGACGTGCCAGATGAAGTATTTTCTGGTAAAATGATGGGCGATGGCTTTGCAATCCATCCTACAGACGGAGAAATTGTTTCTCCAGTAGATGGAAAAGTGCTTAATGTGTTCCCTACCAAACACGCTTTAGGGTTACTTGCAGAAGACGGTACCGAAATTCTGATTCACTTTGGAATTGATACTGTCAGCCTTAAGGGCGAAGGATTCGAGTCCTTTGTAGAGGAAGGCGATGAAGTGAAGCAAGGGCAGACACTTATGAAAGTAGATATTGAATCTGTCCAAGAACAGGTTCCTTCCATCGTAACCCCAATCGTCTTTACAAATCTTGTAGAAGGCCAAGAGGTACAAGTTCAGCAAGAAGGTTCAGTATCAAAAGGTCAGAAAGATATCGTTAAAATACAATAACAAATAGGAGAGATGTAACATGGCACAACAAACAGTTAAAATTACAGCAAATGATGGAGTACACGCACGTCCAGCTACCGTTCTAGTACAAGAAGCAGGCAAATACCAGTCAGAAGTTACACTAGAATACAATGGCAAAGATGTTAACCTTAAATCCATCATGGGCATTATGTCACTTGGAATCCCTTCAGGCGCAGAAGTAACATTCAAAGCAGAAGGAAACGACGAGGACGAAGCACTAGAAGCTATCATCAACGTAGTGAAAAACCAAGAGCTTGGTGAGTAATAAGGTGAGTAAAAGCTGTCCTACAAGTAGGGCAGCTTTTTTTTGGCATAACCAACGTATATAGAGGAAGAACTCACGCATATCGGAGGGGAAACTCACGCATATTGAGGGAACCCACACATATAGAAGGAAAGCCCACTCCTACTCTTTTGACTTCCATTACCTGTCCTTATAAAATAAAATGGCAATAGTCGGAAAGGGGACAAAGTAGAATGGGATTAGCTTCTAATAAAAATAATGAGCATCAGAAGATACTTGATGCAGCTTTAGAGCTATTCAGTGGGCAAGGTTATGAGGATACTACCTTACAGCAAATTGCGATTAAAGCGGAGACGAATGAGAATAAGGTGCTTCATCACTTCGAATCAAAAGATGATTTATTTATAGAATTGATGGCCACTAAATTCAAATTAGATCAAGATCCGAATGAAGCGATTTTATAAGAGATAGATGTAAATAAAGCAGCTAATGAGATTGTCTATAAGTACATATATGATCAATTGAAACATTATCGTTTTTTTGGCAAAAAGGTAATGCGAGAAGTGTTTTCGGTTTCGTTTCACCTTATTAATTCAAAACCTAATATGATGAAGAAGTTCATTGATTTAGACTTTTTATTTGTGAATGATCTTATTACTTTTTTAAATCAATTGAAGGAAAAAGGAGTATTACCTGAAGAGTACGATTCCAATCAGGCTGCGGAAACAGTGTATAGCACTCTTGCTTTTGAATTTCTATTATACGTGTATGAGGAAGAACATACTGAGGAGCAGCTACTGCAAGGAATTAAGAACAAGGTCGATTTCATTTTTACATAAGGAAAAGTTGGAATGAAATAATGATTGTTGGACATAGGCAGGAGAGGATTCAAAATGAACCCTCTCCATTATTATTTACGATCTTTTTCGCATTTGTACTTCTGTAATAATTTCAGATTGTGTCTGTTGCGTTTCCCCATTGACCTGGTTGGCTGCATGCTTTGGGTTAGCATTTGGGGATTGGAAAGGGTCCTTATATAAATTATCTAAAAAACGTTTATTTTCTTCACGTTTCTTTGAATTTTGGCCCATGATAGGTCCCTCCTAAAAGTCTTTGCGTTTCGAGGATTGGTGCATTCTCTCTTGCGGGCGAGTATTGATTGATCCATCAGCTCTTTTTGAAGCATATTGAGACTGAGCTCGCGGCTTTCCGTTTGGTTTTTCCTCAGGGAAATTGACGGTTTTATTGCGTGGCATGAGATCGACCTCCTGAGTAAAGACTTTTCACCATATTGAATGGTGTAAGCATAGTATGTGCACTTAAACGGTTCGTATGTGATACAATAGGTAGCGAATTGCTGGAAGTTTAGAGGTGAGAAACATGGAAGATATTTTTGAACGATTAACACATCAATTGTGTAATCAAAACGAACAATTAACAATGAGGCAAGCCCGAAACTGGGTAGAATATTTATGGGAAGATTTTGAATCGACTCGTGCAAAAGCTGGACGAAGCTATGAGGGAAAAGACATGACGGAAAAAGTGGTTTCCCGGTGGATTAACAGCTATGGACCAAAACTTCATGAATTTGCATCCAAAAACCCACGTTATCAACAACTGTTCGAAGATGGACAGAATTATACTCATTAAAGAAGGGCGCAAGAAGTTCGATTAAGGCCGCTGCGTCACGCAGCAACATCGAACCAACCTACGTCGTGTAAGCCGAAAGGAAACACGGAGAGCGATAGCAATCCGATGTTAACTTATCGTAATGAGGAGCAGGAAGTTTGCTAGTCGCTGGGCGCTGGAGCTAGACAGGCAAGAGCAAACACCTTATATTTCTTTACTGTTTAAAAAAGATGACACATTAATCTAATGTGTCATCTTTCTTTCGTTCAAGTTGGTAATGCATCCAGTTTTTTCTGGAGTTTTTCTTCAGAGAAAATCCAGCCTGTGTAGGATGATAATATGTTGAGGTCATCATCAAGTGTGACGACGGCGACGAATGGATAACGACCTTTAGAACGGTAACGGAGGTCAATTAATCGTACTTCTGTATAATGGTCGTATTCGTCAATCTCCCAACGGTACACCGGGGAAAAGGATAAAAATGCATCCATATTATCATCTTGTATAGCTTTATTCATAATTGGCATATCGGGTAATGGTTTGCGTTGAAATTCATCCACAATAACAATATGACCACTTACCGCTCGCCCAACATAGAATTTATCTTTTGTTGTAATAGCGAGTCGCCATACATTGTGTCTAATAGTGGGAGAAGTTACAACTTCTTCAACATCACGGTAATAGCCGTTAATCTTTTTCACCATCTCATGCTTATCAAAATAGCGTTTCACATAGTAAAGAGCGATAACAAAATAGAGAATCAAGAACGTATAACCAGGATCTGCACCTAGATTCCATGCGATAATACCGATAAGATGGAGAAGGAAGATATAGGGGTCAAATGTATTAATGAATCCATAGGCTACCCATCGTTTGGAAAAAGGACGGTACGCCTGTGTGCCATAAGCATTAAATACATCGACGAAAACGTGTAAAATAACAGCTAGAAACGTCCATATCCATAAATGAAAGAAGTTCACCTCAGGAGCAAAAGCGTAAATAACACTAGGGATTGCAATGCCCCATAGTCCAACCGCAGGCATGGAATGGGTAATGCCGCGATGATTTCGTATATATACTGCGTTATTTCGTAATTTTAAAATGGTGTCTAAGTCTGGCGCTTGTGAACCTATAATGGTCCCTGCTAATACTGCATTAAACAGGGTAGGATCATTTTGTACGACAGGGTCTAGTGTAGCTAAACCACCAAGTGCAACTCCCATAACAATATGGGTACCAGTATCCATTTGTAAGCTTCCTCCTTTGAGGTAGACTCTCGCATTAAACCTAACTTCATTGTATCAGAAGGGTGAAACATTGTGAAAAATAATCAAGCATTGAATATCCTCGAAGGATTCGATAAGAATGGGTTCCGTGACAATTTGATTCACTGGTTTCAACAAGAACAGAGAATGTTACCGTGGCGAAAAGATCAGGACCCTTATAAAGTATGGGTATCCGAAATCATGCTTCAGCAAACCAAAGTTGATACGGTTATTCCATATTTTCATAATTTTATTAACCAATTCCCAACACCAGATGATTTAGCGGAAGCGGATGAACAACAAGTTCTGAAAGCGTGGGAGGGTCTTGGCTATTACTCACGTGCTCGTAATTTGCAAACAGCCGTAAAAGAAGTAGTATCCTCGTATAATGGGAAGGTTCCAGATAATGAAAAAGAGCTTGGAGACTTAAAAGGTGTCGGCCCTTATACAAGAGGTGCTATTCTTAGTATTGCATACGACATTCCTTCTCCAGCTGTTGATGGAAACGTTATGCGTGTGCTATCGCGAATCTTGATGGTAGAAGAGGATATCGCCAAACCAGCAGCTCGAAAAGTGTTTGAAGGTCTTGTTCGTGAACTTATTTCTGAAGATGATCCTTCTTCGTTTAACCAGGGATTAATGGAGCTTGGGGCCTTGGTATGTACTCCGAAAAATCCATCGTGTTTATTGTGTCCCGTTCAATCTCATTGCCGAGCTTTCGGGGAGGGAAAAGAAACATTACTACCAATTAAGTCGTCTAAAAAGAAACAGAAAAACATACCCTATCTTGCGCTATTGATACGCAATGAAGAGGGAGAGGTATTGATTCAACAGCGACCTGATCAAGGTTTATTAGCAAACCTTTGGGAATTTCCAATGGTTCCACTTCAAGAAGTAGATAAAGCAAATGTTCAAGATTGGTGTTGGGAGCAGTATGGATTAAACCTTTCCATGTACCAAACGATTGACCACATTAAACACACTTTTTCTCATATTATTTGGGATATGGAGGTTATGGAAGGTGTTGTGAAAAATGGAGAAAACACTTATGCAAGAGCTCAGTTCGTTAAGAAGGAAAATCTTAGCGAATATCCATTTCCGGTCTCCCATCAAAAAATACTAAAGCATATTTAAAAAGCTGGCTGGCCTAGCCTCATCGCTAGGGAGCCAGCTTTATTTTTAAAGATTTTTCGTTGATGCCTAGTTGCAACACCTAGTTTGGTTCTCTTTCCAACCAAGGAGGTTCGATTAAGACCACTGTGTCACGTAGCAACATCGAATCAATTGTACGTCGCTAGACGAGCCCTTGCACTTTTCTTTAATCATAAATAGGTTTAGTCCCTGATGTCCATGTTGCTTCTTTTTTAGTGAATCCGCCTCGACTTTGGATTTCTTCGTTTATTTCTCGAAGTATCGTCGTTCCCTCACTATTTAAATAAGGGACCATCTGGCTTAAAGCATGTTGGAAATACGCTAATTCATCCGTTTTCCATTCATGTTTGGATGTCATGGTTAGTTCCGTCATATCTCTTCCAACATACAAAGAGATCTCCTCCTTTTTAACAGCTCTTTGATATTAAATAAGAACCTATTTGTATTTTTTGCAGGAGTAATGATTCTATTCAAAATGTTGCAGTCAGGTGGAAATAAAAGAATATTATGGAAGTTATTTTTTATGGATAACCTGCGGGATTTTGCACATTCTAATTGTTGCGGAGGTGATTAAAGATGGCTAAAAAACAACAGCAAAACCAACAGCAACAACCACAAGCGCAAGCTAACAAAACAGCTTCTGGTACTAACGTCCAACACGTGAAGCAGCAAAACCAACAGTCTGCTCAAGGTCAAGGACAATATGGTACTGAATTTGCGCAGGGTCAACAAGCTCAACAAGCTCAACAAGGTCAACAAGCTCAACAAGGTCAACAAGCTCAAAAAACTAACGCGCAACATGTAAAGCAGCAGAACCAACAATCTGCTCAAAAGAAAAACCAACAATAACTAATGTTGAAACGTCGTAACCCCCGAACCACTACGACTTTCTAAAAAAGCACTCCTTTATTGGAGTGCTTTTTTCTATTTTAAGGAAGATATACATACAATATTAGAATATCAGAGGGGGATTTCAGTCCTACATAAGTGTGTTGAATCTGAGGGAAGTAGTTAGAGCAGATTTATCATTTCCATTTGTTCGCTTTACTCGTTATAATTGTATGAAGGAGTAAAGATAATTAGCTTTTACCGGTCGTGTGTATAAGGAGTAAAGGAGAATTTCTATGTCAGTCCCGAAGCCAGGTCAACATATTCAAATTCATAGTTATAAACACAATGGCCAATTGCATCGAGTCTGGGATAGTACAACGATTTTGAAGGCAACTCAAAACGTTGTAATAGGGGCAAATGATAAAACATTAGTAACGGAAAGCGATGGACGAACTTGGATTACCAGAGAACCAGCCATTTGTTATTTCCATGCAAAATATTGGTTTAATATTATAGGGATGCTACGTAATGATGGAGTTTATTATTACTGTAATATAAGCTCTCCTTTTGTATATGATGATGAGGAAGCGCTGAAGTATATTGATTACGACTTAGATGTTAAAGTGTTTCCTGACATGACATATATATTGTTAGATGAGGATGAGTATGAACAGCATCGACAAGAGATGAATTACCCTCATGTGCTAGACCAGATTTTGAAAAACAATGTAAATCATTTGTTGAGGTGGATTCGACAAAGAAAAGGGCCTTTTTCACCTGAATTTATTGATCAATGGTATGAACGTTATTTAACGTATCTAACGTAAGGAAAGCCTGTTGACTTATCCAACAGGCTTTTTACATTTTTGAACATTTTATAATCAAACTATAAACATCAAATCAAAATGTACAGCTACGTATAGCTCCAATGCCCGATGACTTGCACTATTTAGAATGATTGTTGGCTAATTGAGGAAATGAAAAATAGGCACAAGTAGTCCTCAGTCAATGTAAAAGGCCATCTCAATTAGTAATTCTTCTTTATAGAGGTCTTATCATCGGTGCAATAGAATACGCAGATTGAGAGGTGACAGCCATGGATAATATAAAACGATATATTCAATTTGTTAAGCCATATAAAGGGAAAATTGCGTTAACTATTGCAATAGGTATTTTGAAATTTGGTATTCCTTTATTACTTCCCCTCATTTCTAAACATGTCATTGATAATATCATCAATGCCGAAAATATGAGTCAAAGTGCTAAAATTGATGAGCTATTGTGGATTATGGGAGGAGCGTTGTTTTTATTCTTAATTGTACGTCCTCCTATAGAGTATGCACGTCAATACCTAGCACAGTGGACAGGAAACACGATCTTATATGATATTCGTAATAAACTGTTTGATCATATACAACGATTAAGTCTCCGTTTTTATTCTAAAACAAAAACTGGTGAAGTAATATCGCGGGTTATTCATGATGTTGAGCAAACGAAGAACTTTGTTATTACAGGATTAATGAACATCTGGTTAGATATGTTCACGATTGTAATTGCTATTATTATAATGCTTACCATGAATGTATGGTTAACGATCGTAGCTATTTCCTTGTTTCCGTTATATGGCTTCGCGGTTAAGTTTTTCTATACGAAGCTTAGAGATTTAACGAAGGATCGATCTCAAGCCTTAGCAGAAGTGCAAGGACACTTGCATGAGAGAGTGCAAGGGATGCCGGTTATCCGTAGTTTTGCTTTAGAGGATTATGAACAAGATCAATTCAATAATCAAAACGCTAATTTTCTTGATAAAGCTTTAAAGCATACGAGCTGGAATGCGAAAACATTTAGTGTGACCTCTACTATTACAGATCTTGCACCGATACTTGTTATTGCGTTTGCTGGTTATCAGGTAATCGTAGGAAGTATTGAAGTTGGTACGATGGTAGCCTTTATTGGATATATGGACCGCGTGTATGCTCCATTACGCCGTTTAGTTAACTCTTCTACAGTGTTGACACAATCTATTGCATCTATGGATCGTGTGTTTGAATTTATGGATGAGGATTATGATATTCGAGATAAGCCAAACGCTGAAAAGCTAACACATGTAGATGGTCATATTACATTCGATAATATTTCTTTCCGTTATGACGATGATGAAAATCTAGTGTTAAAGAATTTAACCTTAGATGTTGAAAAAGGGGAAACCATTGCACTCGTGGGAATGAGTGGTGGAGGAAAATCGACGTTAATTAGTTTGCTTCCTAGATTCTATGATGTAGAGTCAGGAAGTATCAGAGTTGATGGGACAGACATCAAAGATGTAGAAGCACGTTCTCTTCGTGATAAAATTGGGATGGTACTTCAAGAAAATATTCTCTTTAGTGAATCTGTTGCGATGAATATTAAGATGGGGAACCCCGATGCGACAGACGAAGAGATGATGGAGGCTGCCAAAGCTGCTAATGCACACGATTTTATCATGGGGTTAACAGATGGATATGATACATTAGTAGGGGAGCGAGGCGTCAAGTTATCTGGTGGACAAAAACAACGTATTGCTATCGCTCGTGTATTCCTGAAAAATCCACCACTGTTAATATTAGATGAAGCAACGTCAGCTCTTGATTTAGAAAGTGAACATCTCATTCAAGAAGCGCTTGAAAAATTAGCTGCGGATCGGACCACATTTATCGTAGCCCACAGATTATCAACTATCACCCATGCCAATCGCATCGTGTTGATAGAGGATGGTAGGATTAAAGAAGCAGGAAGTCATGAAGAATTGATGAGACGAAAAGGTCATTATTATGATCTTTACCAGGTTCAACATTTAGACGATCCAAACCCTGAATATTTAGGGACGTAAATAAAGAAGCTTGAGGGCAGATTTTTAGCTCTCAAGCTTTAATTATGTCGATAACGATGACTTTTGATTATATACATATTAGATAAGAGAACTACGGTTTATTCCTTATAAGAGTCATAATCTTGAAGATTTAAATTCGAGATATATTTGGGGGAGATATGTTTCCGTTGTGTGAATCAGAGTAAAGATGGGACGGGAAATAGCGCCTTACACGACGCAGGGAAGTTCGACGTTGTCACACGATGTGACAACGTCGAACTTCCTCTGGATCGATTCATCTCCTCGGGAAAAGTTCGGCCCTGTGGGGTCTCAACACATACGTTTTTCCACAGGGCGCATCCATAATGCAGTGTAGGCACTTGTCATGTCCCTGCGATAAAAACATGGGCTTTGGAGCGACTTTTCCTGCTTTCGGAGCGAGAATAGAAACACACAGGAGCTACTTTTGAGATATAGGGGCGAGATTTCAGATATAGGTGTTACTTTTGAAAAATAGGAGCGACCGCCCCAATTTCCCGCCCCATCTCAAGATAATGGGGCTTAAATAGAACAAAAAAAGACTTCCTTAGTTAATGGGAAGTCTTTTTTACATTAGGTTATGTTTATTTCACGGTAGGTTTTGCTGGTTTTTGGACGTTAATGTGCTCGCTGCTGTGATAATTTGAGTAACTAGATAACACTTTTTCAAGTCTTTGTAATGTCTGATGGTAGTCCATTAAATTTGTTGCGAGGGGTAAGAACATTAGCTTTTCTTCCTCATTTTCCTTTTCCTCATAAATCTCAATTAAGTATTCAACCAATTTTGGGATGTTCGGTTGACCTGCTTCTTCCATGGTATCCTCTTCGTGTACTCGAATGCGTCCCATAACAGAGAGAACTAACTTTTCGTGGGCATGGATGACTTTGTCTAACTCATTGACTAGCGTATTGCGAAACTCACTTGAAACCCTGTCCATTTCATTTTCAAGACGAGAAAATGTTTTGAGGACTTCGAATGCTTTTTTAGTCGTGGCAATAAGGTGACGGAATAGGACCAGCTTTCGTGCTTTTTTTAATCGCTTGCTTTTTAAATAAGTTCTCTCCTCTTGGTAAAGGCTGTATAAACGGTCGATATTGAGCATCTCTCCATCCAAGCGACTAATTTCTTCTTTCAAAGCTGGTCGGTCAGAGAGGTGGCGTGTGGTGATTCTGAGCCACTGTAGGATATCCCCCGTATTTCGATCGATCATACCAAAAAGCTTCGTCTCATACTTAGGAGGTAAAAATAGTAAGTTTACAAAGAACGAAGCAAATACTCCTAACATTAAGGAAGTAAAACGAAGAGCTGTGAATTGTAAAAACGGCATGTCAGTTGTTTCCATAATTGCAATTACAGCTACAAGCGCCAGTAAAACTGTATTTTCTTTCATATTGAATTGAATGCAAATACCGATAACAAGAACGATAGTGAAGCCCATTATGAAAGGATCGTTTCCTAAGGTGAGCACAATAATGGAAGCACTAATGGCTCCGATAATATTTGCCTGTACTTGTTCAATAATAGATTGATATGAGCGATAAATGGAAGGCTGTATGGAAAATAAGGCAGCCATTCCAGCAAAGATTGTACTTGAACCAATTAGCGAAGCTACATAGATTGCAATCGCTACGGCTAGTCCGGTCTTGAGCATCCTTGCACCAAGTTTCATTTGAAAAAACCTTCTTTCGTAATCCTATTAAACATATGTATTATACTTCATTTATATCTATATAGATATGAAAACTTGCTAGGATAAAGCAATAGTATAAGTATAGGAAGAATTCCCTTCATACAAACGGAAAAAACGATTATTTCATGTTAGAAAATGTGTCGTAAAAAAAAGGCTGACTTTCTTGGGAGAAAGTCAGCATAACATATTCCTTGAAAGGATGGTAGACCTTCAACACATACTCATACGTGCAAAAGACCTATGAAAAAGGGGTAAGAAATGAAAAGAGCACAATTGTTATTGCGCTAATTTTCTGATTATTTACAATAGTAGCATAGTTTAGGCTTGTATGCAATTCTTCTTTCACAATTTCATTATGGAAGATAGGGTATAAAAAAAGACCCTGGTCAAAACCAGAGTCTTTCATAGAAAGCGAAAAAGTTTCTAGCACTTACATGTTTAGCTCCAGGGCAAAGCGAAAGCAAGCTCCTGCATCTCATTACGATAAGTCAACATCGGGGTTCGCTCCGCTCTCCATGTTTCCTTTCGATCTACACGAGGTAGGAGGGTTCGACGTTGCTGCGTGACGCAGCGGTTTTAAACGAACCTCCATTAAATCACTGTTAGACAGTTTATACGTCGTAAGTAGTGTGCTTGTCTCTAATCATTAGCTAATGTTTTAAAGGATTTTTCAACAGCTTTCAGAGTTTCTTGAATATCTTCTTCTGTATGAGCGATGGTCAAGAACCATGCTTCGAATTTAGAAGGTGCTAGGTTAATTCCTTCTTGAAGCATTAAATGGAAGAAACGCGAGAACATATCTCCGTTTGAGGCTTCTGCTTGCTCATAATTTTCAATCTCTGTATCTGTAAAATAAACAGTTAACGCACCTTTTAATCGGTTAACCTTTACAGGGAGATTATATGTTTTTGCATGTTTGAGGATGCCTTTCTCTAACATCGAGCCAAGCTTGTCGAGTTTTTCGTATGTGCCTTCTTGCTTAAGTACTTCAAGGCATGCGATACCGGATGAGATAGATGCGGGGTTACCAGCCATTGTACCTGCTTGATAAGCAGGACCAAGTGGAGCAACCTGTTCCATAATATCCATTCGTCCACCGTAGGCACCTATAGGGAGACCACCACCGATAATTTTACCGAGGGCTGTCATATCTGGTTCTACTCCAACCAAGTCTTGTGCACTTCCGTAAGTGAAACGAAACGCTGTAATAACCTCATCATAAATGACAAGAGCTCCTGCATCGTGGGCTATGTTATTGACTTCTTGCAAGAAGCCTGGTTTCGGTTCAACTATTCCGAAGTTACCTACAATAGGTTCAACTAAGACAGCTGCTACCTCCTCACCATGAACCTCGATAGCCTCACGGAATGATTCCACATCATTGAAAGGAACAGTGATTACTTCTTGTGCAATAGACTTAGGAATCCCTGCAGAATCAGGGGTGCCAAGTGTGGCGGGTCCAGAACCTGCTGCTACAAGTACAAGGTCGGAATGGCCGTGGTAACAGCCTGAGAATTTGATGACTTTCGTGCGATTTGTGTACGCTCGTGCTACACGAATCGTTGTCATAACAGCTTCTGTTCCTGAATTTACGAAGCGAACTTTCTCCATGGAAGGGATCGCCTCTTTTAGCATTTTTGCAAAACGGTTCTCAAGTTTCGTAGGAGTTCCGTATAGGACGCCGTTATATGCAGAGTCTGCAATGGCTCTTGCGATATGGGGATGGGCATGACCGGCAATAATCGGTCCATATGCACCAAGATAATCGATGTATTTATTTCCATCCACATCCCAGAAATAGGCTCCTTCTGCTTTTTCCATAAAAATAGGAGTTCCTCCACCTACGCCTTTGTATGCGCGAGAAGGAGAGTTCACTCCACCTACCATATGCTCTTCTGCTTCTTTATATAATGCTACTGATTGATCAATATTCATCATAAACCTCCACTAGATAAATAGTTCAAAATGTATATCCACGGAACAGTTTAACATATTCATAGAGAATCTCATGAACATACTTTAGTCTTTTTGTTGGAAATAGAGGCCGGAAAGTTCATTATCATAAATGCTTTCTGACTTCTGTAAACTTATAGTAAGGACAGGGGTGGATGCTATGGTGATGACGTGGGGATTGGTTTGTGTCATTGTAGTGGTGTTATATGGGAGTATAAAACATTTTTTAGATTTCAGTGAGCGGAGAGGGCAACGGATTATTGTAGAGCATTTTTATTCGTTACTTCTTGTATATGTGATTGTGATGCTTGCATTTGGGATGATTTACTTTATCTTTGCATCACAGGGGATGCCGATTTTAATGGATGAACTGCTTCAGCATGAATCCATACTAGATCGACTAGGACACTCTATATATTTTAGTGGCGTTACCCTGCTTACCGTAGGGTACGGTGATATTACACCAATTGGGATTGGACGAGTTATCGCACTTGTAGAAGCCTTAATCGGATATGTGCTTCCGGCAGCTTTTTTTGTACAATTAATGCATGATAAGTAATAAAAGTTGTAAGAATGTGTGTCTTTGGTTACCCTTAAGATAGATAACGTTCTGGAGGGATTTTGAATGACTGTAGAATTAGGAAAACAAGCACCTGACTTTGAATTAAAAGCTAGTAATGGAGAAACCGTAAAGTTATCTGATTTCCGTGGCAAAAACGTTGTACTTTATTTCTATCCAAAAGATATGACGCCAGGCTGTACAAATGAAGCGTGTGATTTCAGAGATCATCATGAAAGCTTTGCAGATGTTGATGCGGTGATTCTAGGCGTGAGTCCTGATCCGGTAGAGCGACATAAGAAGTTTATCGACAAACATGAGTTACCGTTCCTATTACTTGCGGATGAGGATCATAAAGTCGCCGAAGAATATGGTGCATGGACACTTAAGAAGAATTTTGGTAAAGAATACATGGGTATTGAGCGTTCCACTTTTTTAATAGATAAAGAAGGGAACTTGGCCCATGAATGGCGCAAAGTTCGTGTCAAAGGCCATGTAGAAGCAGCGCTTGAATACATTCGTGAAAACCTATCGTAATACTCAATAGCGTAAGCGGCCGTTTAGCAACGTATATGCTGGACTGAACCGCAGTAGGATAAAGGAAACACGAAGAGCAAAGCGATTCGATGTTGACTTATCGACCGGAGGGGAGGGAAGCATACTAGTTGCTGGACGCTGGAGCTAGACTTAAGAATAGCGTAAGCGGCCGTTTAGCAACGTATATGCTGCGACCTACACGACGTAGGTTACAAAAACAGTGGCTCTTATCCTGTAAAGGAAGAGCCACTGTTTTTTTGTTTTTAGTGATGCTTACTGCTTCTTCAATTCCTTGAGCATGTGTAGTGTTTCCTCGTATTCTTCTTCTAGAGATGCGTTATCATTTTTGGGGTCGGGAATACTTAGCCGACTAATTAATTCAGTTAATTTGTTTTCTAGGGTCATGATGCGCTGGACTGTATCATCACTACAATTCGTTTTTTGTTTGTCAGTATAATAATTGTTAAGCGTTCCTTGATAGGTGGTAAGGGAGCCATTTTCAAGAAACCATAAATGATCAGCTGTTTCTTCAATAAAGCGACGATCGTGTGTAACGAATAATACAGTGCCGGGGTAATCTTGAATTAATCCTTCAAGTGATGTGATTGCTTCAATATCTAGATGGTTTGTCGGTTCATCTATGACGAGAACATTATAGCTTCCAGTCAAAAGTCTTGCTAATGCTGCTTTGACACGTTCACCACCACTTAATATGCCGATTTTCTTGTGTACATCTGTGTCAAAAAAACGGAGACGACCTAAAATAATCCGAATCACATGCTGGGATAATGAGCTATTTTCCTGTACATATTCAAGGATTGTTTTATCTTCCGGCAGAGCTTCAAGGGTTTGATCAAAATGGCCGATGGAAGCCTGGTTCGTAATCTCAAGCTCCGTATTTCCATACAATAGTTGATGGAGAAGAGTTGTTTTACCACTTCCATTTGCACCTATAATAGCTGTCTTAGAACCAGTTTTTAGCTTTACATGGTCAATGGTATAGAGTTGTCGATTGCCTATATTCATTGTAAGGTCTTTAGCGACAAAAATGTTCTTTCGATGAATCGGTTCAACCAAAGTGTAATCCATCTTGATCTCAGACCATTCAAAGGGTTTTTCCACTTTTTCTAGACGGTCTATACGATCTTGGATAACTTTTGAAACACGTTCCACTTTCTGTTTCTTCCCGGAAGCTTTTCCCTTATACAATTGCCACTCTGAGTTGCCCATACGTGAAGGAGGTTTATTCATTCCTTTCGATTGTTTTTCTTTCTGATGCATTCGCTCTGTTAGGCGTTTTTTCTCTTTTACATAAGCCTCATATTCTTCCTGTTGGTGTTGCACCTTTAATGCTTTGGCGTCCTCATAATCGGAATAATTTCCTTTGTACTCCGTGACCTCTCCATCTTCAAGCTCCCAAATCTTTGTACAAACTTCATCAAGCAGTTTTCGGTCGTGAGATACGATAACATAAGCACCTTGCAAGTGGAGTAGCTTCTTTTCTACTTCATCTATACGTTGCCAATCCAGGTTATTCGTTGGTTCATCTAGCAAAAGTATGTCATGAGATTCGTTAAACAATTGCTCTAATTTGCGTAGCGTCTTTTCCCCACCACTTAAGTGGTTCCAACTTGGTTCCTCTTCTATATTTAGTTGCCTGAAATAACCTACAGATCCGTTCCAAGATACTAGGGGATTTGTATCTAATAAACCAAGTAAATAGTTTAGTAGAAGGGATTTGCCTTCCCCGTTTTTTCCTATCAAACCAATACGATCCCCTTGATGAATGGATAGTTCATTGATCTCTAATAGTGTTCGATCTCCAATAGTGAAGTGAATCTGTTTCGCATGCATAACTCTCATAAAAAAACCTCCCTGAACGTTCCAGAGAGGTAGGTGTATGTATATACGTAAAGAGGGACGTCATTTTCTGCAGTTAACAGAAAATGACATAACTTTTGTATACACAAATCAAATAGTCTATAAATAGACATACCTATCCTATCTGGAACGAGTGTGTTCACATGAATAACGTTCATATTAAACTCGCCTCTCAAAATAGGATTAGTACTTCATTGTGTATAGATTCAGTCCCTTCGTTGTTGGTACTTATATTATATGGTAACGAATGGTAAGGTGCAATTAATTTTCCCAACTTAGTTAAACACCTATTTTAACTAAGTTTACAAGAAGTAGGTAAAGGTCTATACTTCAGGGTGCATACAAACGTATAGTACATTAAGAGAAAAAAACCTCCCCTTTACAATATAGATTGGCTTGCACGAACATTTAATGTTCGTGCTTTTTTAATAGTAAAGAAACCATAAGTATTTATATTCAAAAAGGTAACTAGTTCGTCAATTAAGAATGTAGCAATTTAGGCGATGGAATTGACTATTGTTTATAGTCTTACATTACGTGCCACGATCGAACTAACTTGGCCACTAAATGGGCCTTCTTTAGATTTTTGCTTGCTAAATAAAATGATTTATTTGGGTACAAAGAGGAAAAAAAGATAAGATAATAGAAAGAATATAAATGGAGGGATAGCTATGAACGTAGTAACAACCTGTAAAATACGCAGAGATATACGCGAGCATCTTGTATCAGCCTATCCAGAGATTTCATTTCAATTTTGTGAAGATATAACTGAAGCGGAACCATTTATTCATGAAGCTGAAGTTTTGCTTACATACGGAGAAGATTTACATGATTCCCATATCGATAAAGCCTCAAAGTTAAAATGGATTATGGTGTTGTCTGCTGGATTGGATGAAATGCCGTTTCATAAAATAGAAGAAAAAGGTATTATTGTTTCGAATGTAAAAGGGATTCACAGTATTCCAATGGCGGAATATGCAATTTCAATGCTCTTACAAGTTTCTCGACAAGCAAAGACTGTTTCAGAAAATGAACGATTACGTCGTTGGGACAAAAAAGTTCGCATGACTGAAATCACAGGTAAAACGATGCTAATAGCAGGCGCTGGAGCAATTGGTCAAGAGGTTGCTCGATTGGCGAAGGCATTTCGAATGAAAACGATTGGAATATCCAATAGCGGAAGAGAAAAAGATTTCTTTGATGAGGTACACACAAGAAGTGATCTAATGACTAAATTAGCAGAAGCGGACTTTGTAATATCAGTGCTCCCAAGTACTCCTGAAACGAAAGGATTCTTTGCAAAAGAACACTTTGAGCAAATGCCTTCTGATGCTGTTTTTCTAAATATGGGTAGAGGAGATGCTGTTCATGATCATGTAATGTTAGAGGTCATGCAGGAACAGCTTATTTCACACGCTATTTTAGATGTTTTTGAACAAGAACCATTACCAGAAGCTCACCCGTTTTGGGGAATGTACAATGTAACTGTAACTCCTCACATATCTGGTGTGTCACCTGATTACCAGCCAAGAGGTATAGAGATTTTTGAACATAATCTAAAAGAATATCGAAATGGAACAAACGATTACCTCAACAAAATTAATCCAAGAAAGGGGTATTAATAATGAAAATCTATACTAAAGGTGGCGACAAAGGAACAACTTCTCTCATATATGGTGATCGAGTACCGAAAAATGACATTAGAGTAGAAGCCTATGGTACATGTGATGAGGCAAATTCTATGATTGGGATTGCACTGAGTCATCTACGAAAAGAAGATTGGCTAGCAGAAGAGAAATTCTCAGAAGTCATGTATCGTATTCAAACAATTCTTTTTCATGTAGGAGCAGAATTGGCTACTCCTAAAGGAAAAGATGTGAAATGGCAAGTTACCAAAGAGCATATTGAAGAGCTTGAAAAGCAAATAGATGCATGGGAGGATGAGTTAGACCCACTAGAGAATTTCATACTACCATCAGGACATCAGGCCTCTGCAGCACTTCATTCTGCTCGGACCATTATCCGTAGGGCGGAAAGATCAGCTGTTGTAATTAAAGATGAGTTAAATAACCCACTTGTGTTAAGCTACCTTAACCGTTTATCGGACTTTTTGTTTGTAGCGGCACGCTATGTGAACAAAATGACTGGTGGAAAAGAAATATCTTTACAAGCAGACGTATAAAATCAAGGTAAGTTCATGTGGGGCGCCGCCTGAACGTTGACAATTGCTTTAAATAAAGGTTACACTATTTATAAGAATTTTAATGTAATAATCTTGTTTAATAATAATATTTGTTGAAAGCGAGGTGCATGACGGTGTCTGAACAACGACTTAGTGAGGCTCTGGACACATTAAAAGGTTCTGGCGTCCGTATTACACCCCAACGTCATGCGGTGCTTGAATATCTTATTCAATCTATGTCTCATCCAACAGCTGATGATATTTATAAAGCGTTGGAATCGAAATTTCCAAACATGAGCGTAGCAACGGTCTATAATAATTTACGCGTGTTTAAAGAAATTGGCCTTGTCAGGGAATTGACATATGGTGATTCCTCAAGCCGATTTGATTGCAACACAAGTGAACACTATCATGCGATTTGTAGTGAGTGTGGTAAGATTGTAGACTTCCACTACCCTATATTAGATGAAGTGGAATCACTAGCAGAACAAGTAACAGGTTTTGATGTAAGTCATCACCGTATGGAAGTGTATGGTGTTTGTGAAGATTGTAAACAACAGCAACATTAAAGCTGGAAGGCTCTATTAAGAGGCTTTCAGCTTTTTTTTGTTGTCTAATTTTATTAACATTAAATTATTAGCCCTATATACCTTGAGTGATTTTTGAAGAAATGATGAACATCCAGGTACTACCATACAATGTTTGTTTAAATGGTGTAGAATATAAATATAGACTACTTAAAATGAAGTCCAAAAATGGTAAAGAGGGGGGTTCACCTATGAAAAATTCAATTATTGTTCCTGTTGATGGCTCTCCACATTCGTTTTTTGCAATGACTGAAGCACTCGACTTATCGAAGAGATTGGAAATGAATATAGTGCTTGTCAATGTTCAGCATCAAATTGAAACATTGCATACAAAGATGTTCTTTTCATCTTCAGATGTGAATGAGTATCAAAACCAGCTAGCAACAGAAGCATTAAAAGAAGTGACTGATTTTCTAGACAAGCAACAAATTTCGTATGAAAAAGTGGTTCGTATTGGGTACCCTATTCATGAAATATGTAAGGAAGCAGAAGAAAGAGGCGCTAAATATATTATAATAGGTTCCCGAGGAAGAGGACCTTTAAGAGGGCAAATGTTTGGGAGTGTGTCGCTAGGGGTTTTACACGAAGCGAATTGTCCCGTGCTCGTTGTCAAAGGTGACAAGGATAAGGCGAATGCTTGAAAGGTATAATCAACTAAATTTAAAAATGGAAGTTAATAAGAACTAAGCCTTAAAGTTTCATAACAGTTATAAAAAAGCCCTTATGGGTGCATGATCGGATGCATCCATAAGGGCTTTTGTACTATATCCTGATAAATTGAAGAATTATATTTCATTCTCTGTGTTTTTTTGGTATCTTTTTGAGTTGTAGCTTTCATCAAACTCTTTACCTTCTAGATCTTTATCTAGAGTAAGAGGTTCTTTGCAATGCATGCACGCATCTACACGACCTAGAATCTTAGTTGGTTTTTCACAATTGGGACAAACTACTTGAATTGTTTTTGTCGAAAGCATGCCAATCCAAAAGTAAATCACCGTACTTAAGGCGACTGATATCATCCCTAGAATCATGAATATACTCATTAACCACATGGTCTCTTTAAAGAAAAGGCCGATATACATGACCCCGAATCCAATAAATACTAAACTTAACGCAAAAGTGCGGATTTTATTAATTTTACTTGAGTACTTAATGCCCACTCCGTTCCCTCCTAAAGCTTCTTACAATGGTAGTATAGCATAAATTATAGGAGAGAAACGGGGATAGGAAAAAGGAATTTTTACGAATATGTCGAAATAAACACTATCTAAAAGTATTTGGGGGAAACTATTATGGAAGATGTGTTACGTCCGATTTACCAGGAACGTGCCAGCCAAAAAAATACCTTAGGGATTTTATTAATAGAAAAGAAAAAACCAATTAGTCCGTTAACAGATAACTTTGACGTTATTCTACTTATAGTAGTGAGAGATGCAGAACAACCTTGGTTTGTGAAGCACTACGAATTTGGAGATAAAATAGCTGCTATGCATATAGTGGAGGAAAATCAATTACTACAATGGGTGGATACAAGTGCTTATCGCCGAGCAGTAGAATGGGTGATAGAAGGGAAGGTTCTGTTTGATCGCAATGATTACATACAATCCCTAAAGGAAAATCTCCGCAACTTTCCACTAGAAAAAAGGGATTTAAAAAAGGTGATTGAATTTGCTAAGCTCATCCGTAGCTATCATGAATGCAAAGACTTATTTGAATCCCAGCAGTATATGGATGCATTTAGTCGTATGGTTCATTCCTTACATTATTTAGCGAGACTTTCTGTTATTGAAAAAGGGTTCCACCCTGAAGTGACTGTTTGGAATCAAGTGAAGCAAATAGAACCCGAAATCTATAAACTACATCAAGAATTAATCCAAAGTACAGAGTCGTTAGATAAACGAGTGCAATTAATGTTACTTGCCACAGAGTTTGCAATTAACTCCAGAACCATTAATTGCACTCGTCACTTCATACAAATAATGGGGGAAAAAGATGAAGCTTGGACGTATGGGGAGTTAATGATTCATCCAAGGATTCAATCGTACTCACTTGATTTAGGAGCGCTTTTGGAGTATTTGGTAGAAAAAGAAGTTGTAGAAACGGTTCAAATAGAAACAAAGGGCCAGCACATTTATCATCGAAAATATCAATTAAGACAAAACTAAATAGAAAGAAGGAAGCAGTTCTTGCGATAGCTCAAGTGCAATGAGGGTGGAAGCAGAAGCTGCTTTCTTATATTATAGATGAAGTCGTTCCAATAGTAATCAGCGTATAATATTAATAAATATTAATAAATTCATTTTATCTATTGCACGATAAAAATCACCGTGATATATTATTATATGTCGCATTAAGAGCGGCAGCGAAAACAAAACATTTTAAAAAGGCTGAAAAAACTTTAAAAAAGTTATTGACGAAGCACTTGAAAAAATGGTACATTGGTAAATGTCGCGCTAACGACGGCGGCAAAAAAAACAGCAACCGAGAAAAAATGAATAACAAAAAGTTATTGACTTGAAATCGGCGAAATGTTATACTGATTAAGTCGCTGTTTTGGTGGCAGAGCGAAACAACGAAACATTTGATCTTTGAAAACTGAACAAAACAACTTGTAAACAACCTGTTAATTTTTTAACGAATTAGCCAGTAATCATTTTGGATGATGCAAAGGCGAACTTCTTCATTTTATGGAGAGTTTGATCCTGGCTCAGGACGAACGCTGGCGGCGTGCCTAATACATGCAAGTCGAGCGCGTGAAGCAACATGATCCCTTCGGGGTGATTGTTGTGGATCGA